>DAOMZH010000895.1:0-4774 GCA_035437985.1 Polyangium sp. (in: bacteria)
ATTCGCTGCGTAATCAACACGCGTTGACCATCGTCATCGATCGATTCAACCCGCGCTCGCACCTGCAAATCTTCGTCGGCTGGGATCGGTGCGCGCACTTCAATCCGACAACCCGCATTCACCACCTACGCCAACGGATACGGAAGCTCCGCAAGTGCCCGTGCTGCCAGCGGAAATGCCCATTGCGGAAAGAAATGCGCGGGCACCGTGCCTTTGTACCAACCTGGATCTCCACCCGTGTGCCGAACGTAATCGCGCACCAGGTCCGCAGGCCGCGGAGGCATTTCCTCCTCGATCCACGGCCCCGGGACGGCATTTGCGTCGTCATTAGTTTTCCCACGTAATGAAGCCAGTGCTGCTTGGGCCATTCCGCGTAAAACCGGAAGCTGCGCAACCACGTGTTTTGTCGATACTGCCATGTTCACTCCGCCGCTTCGGCCATGGGTTCTGGCGCGAGCATCGCAAGAATTCGTCCACCTGTCGTCGTGATTTCCTCGTGCAATGCATTGGATCGCAGGTCCGCGCGCTCCAGGTATCGTTCCGCCAAATCACGACGCGCCGGAAACTTCTTGGCTTGTGCAACCAAAATCTCGGCAATCGCTTCGTCGGCCAGCAATTTCGTCAATCGTTCAGCATGCAGCATCGCCAGCGAGAAATCACGTTTCGGATCCCACCCCTTGGTCAATGCATTGCCCCAATTGGCGAGAGGCACATCAGCCAGACTCCGCAATTTACCCGCCGCCGTTCGCGTCAACAAATGCTGCTGCGCGGCCAAGGAACGACTTTGAATTCGGGCGAGTTGCCGCTCGAGCGGGTCCCGTGCACGCAGCGCTGAAACTCGCGCGTCCGCCAAACGTGCCACGAAATCGCGCGGGCGCTTGATCGCCCCCAAAAGCGTGTCTTTCATAGCCATCAAACTTTGAATTTGGCTGGTGCCTTCATAAATGGGCATGACCAACGCATCCCGCAGAAGTTTTTCCGCGCCATAATCCTTCGTGTACCCGACTCCGCCGTGAATTTGAATGGCCCGCCGGCTGATTTCCACCGACTTTTCCGCCGCGAGGTATTTGAGCAAAGGCGTGAGCCTCCGGGATCGGGCGCGGAATTTCGGCAGCTCACGATTGAGGCGTTCCCGCTCGGCAGGCGTGAGCGCTCCCGAGAATTTCTCGAACATCACGAGCTTTTGGTACATCTCTTCGCAATACGCAGCTTCAATGGCCAAGGCGCGTAATGCCTTGATGTCCGTGCTCATTTCATCGAGGTAGTCGGCAATCATTTCGTGCCGCGAAATGGGTTTGCCCATGGACCGACGCTCGTCAGCATAATCTCGCGCCAATCGATACGCAGCCTCTGCCAAACCGATGCTTTCGAGCCCCACGCCCACGCGCGCGTTGTTCATCAACACGAGCATGTATTTGAACCCCTCACCGCGTTTGCCAATCAATTCGCCAGCAACTCCGTCGAACGACAACGCCGCCGTCACCGAACCATGATGCCCGAGTTTTTCCTCGACGCGATCGATCGTCACGTAACGCTTGCGCGTTCCATCCGGCAAATCATCGTACGTTTTCACGAGAAACATCGACAGCCCATTGAGCCCACCAAAAGGATCATTCGGGTCTTTCGCGTCTTCGGTGCGAGCAATCACGAAATGGTATTTCCCGTGTCCCGAAGTGATGAAAATCTTTTGCCCGGTCAAATACCAGCGCCCATCTTCGCGCAGCTCCGCACGTGTTCGTAACGCCGCCATGTCACTGCCCGCGTTGGGCTCGGTGATATCCATACACCCCCACGCATCGCCACGGGCAATCTCGTCAATCGCGTCACCAAACCGAGTCGCTTCGATTCGCGCGTTTTGCAAATCGAGCTTCGTGGACCCTTCGTGAATCGAATACGCCAGCATGGCCATCGCCATTCCGCCGTGAAACGAATGGTGCGTCATGACCGACACATCGGCCCGCGCAATCATTTCCCCCGACAGGAAATACAAAAGCAGCGGCGCATTCAGCCCTCCAAGCTCCCGGGGCAAACACAAGCGATGCAGCTCGGCTCCCTTGATCGCGTCGAATACAGCGTTCATCGCGGGGCCCATGACCACTTCGCCGTTTTCAATGCGATTGTCCTCTTTGTCGATCATTGCCGCCCGGGGCGCAATTTGCGTCGCCGCAAGTTCGCCAACGGATTCAGCCACTTCGCGATAAAACGTGACTGCATCAGCCGTGGACTTGAATCCATCGGCCGTCCGATATCCAAATTCAGTCACTTCGACCAGCGGCGCCCAATCGATGGCCTCGTGAAAGTAGAACTCGAGGTCCGCGTTATCTTTGAAGAAATTGGCCATGATCCACTACCTCTTCATTCGGAGATTTTGGGGGTTGGGGGGCAGGAACAAACTCGCCCGAGCAATTCGCGCAAGTTCCTTGTCGTGCCGAGTTTCCGGATCTTCATCGAGCACCGAACCGACCACCGATGCGCACGCTGCTGCACCAATGACGAGATTCATCACGAGCATCACGTACGCCTCCGGATCGACGTTCGCATGATGTTAGCCCGCTTTTTGACCAACTCGAACGTATTCGGCCACCGCATCGAGCCAGGGTTTTACCGGGCCACGCATTAGCTTTTTCATCTCGGCCGGTCGATCGAGAACTTCGCGCAATACCAGACGGGCCCGATCCGGCTCCTGCGCAAAAAATGCATGCAGCTCGCCGAAAACCGCCTCGAAACGATCCTCACTCGCCGCTGCAGCGAGCAATAGCCGCGGCAACGCCTCGTTCCAATGCGCCACAATCGCCCCAAGCACCGCTTGGCGCAAATGCTCCTTCGACGGATAATGATGCAATATCGCTTGCTTCGTCACCCCGACCGCATCCGCGACCGCTTGAACACTCGTCGCGTCCACGCCTTGCGCCGCAAAAAGACGCGTCGCCGCCGTTATGATCGTTGTCTGCGCTCCAGGCTCAGGAAAACGTGGGGTCACCATCTGGTCAGTCACAGCTTACCAACTGGTAAGTCGTTGTCAAGAAGAAAAATCGTGCCGGGGGTTTGGGGCAAAGAGCGCCGAAGGTGACTCGCAGCCTCAAATGTAAAAACTGGGTCTTGCACTTTTTTGAGGCTTGGGGCTTGATGGGTGGCGACTGAGAGCGTGTTGAACAGGCGTCGCGAGCGAATCGTGGCTAGGGAGGCCGGCGGAAGCGTACTTCAGTACGCTGAGCAAGGCCGACCGACGCCAAGATTTGCGCAGCAGCCTCTTCAACACGCACTGAAAAGGAGTCCGTGGCTCATGACGTCGGATCGATGGCATTGCGTGGAAAGTGGGGCGGGTCGGCCGCTGGTGCTTTTGCATGGGATTGGTATGTCGCACCATGTGTGGCTCACGGTGCTCGAAAGATTGGCGTCGCAGGGTCGGCGCGTAATGGCTTTCGATTTGCCCGGGTTTGGGCGGACGCCTGTCATGCGCAGACGTGCGGTGCGGATCGAGCACATGGCGCAGGATCTGGTGCGAGTATTGAGCCAAATGGGAATCGACGAGCCTGTGGATATCGTAGGGAATTCATTGGGTGCGACCATTGCGCTCGAGGTGGCGCGGCAAGGTGGAGCGCGCTCGGTGGTGGCGATATCGCCGGCGGGTTTGTGGCCGCGTTTTTTGGCGCCGCCGGCAATGATCGCGGCGCTTGGACTTTCACGTTATGCCCCGCGATTGCTCCCGGACTTGACACGAAAAGTTTTACGGAACGATACATTACGCGCGGCCATTTTGGCGATTCCCATTGCCGCAGACGGCCGGAAAGTCCCCCCCGAAGAAGCAATTCTCATGGCCGAACGATTCGCCCATGCGCCCGGTTTCTGGCCCATTGCTTTGGGTTTTTCCCGAATGAACCATCGCGATGGCATCACGGCCCCATGCACTGTGGTTTATGGGCAAAAGGATCGGATGCTGCCCGCGTTCGCTCGCGATCGCGAGCGTTTGCCCGCGCATGCAAAATGGCTCGAACCCGAAGGATGGGGCCACGTGCCGGTGTGGGACGATCCCGAGGGTGTCGTGAAGCTCATTCTCGAACATACCGCGTAGAGTCTACATCGCCCGCGACGAACTCTTTCCCGCAAAAACGAAGTCGCGAAGTCGCGCTCGGCGGCCGAAGCCTTGTTTTTTCAAACCAAAATCGTGCTGTCGTTTCCAGATATTTGGCTGCTGTGCATCATCGTGTCCGCATCGACGATCGCCCCACCCTCGACTTGACTCGACGCCAAGGACATCTGGCCAATGATATACACGATTTCAGCAATATTTCTTGCCGTCCATTCGGGATGGTCAGCTGATTCCAAGTGTGGATAATGTCCACCCGTCGCGAGACGCACCGTCTGCATCGCGGACAAGTCCAAATCATGCAGCGCGCCACGTAATGCGGCTTCAGTAATCAAAGGGTCGTTTTCACCAAGCAGCAACATGAGCCGCCGTTGCGCATGTTTACCAAACGGACCGGAAGCCAAAACCGATTCGAACATGCCTGAAAATAATGACGGGTGCCCAGCAAGCGCAGTCGCGGCCATTTGTTCCCGCACGTCCTGGTGCAGTTCTTGGACCGACGGAGCCTCTCGGGCTAGTCGCTGAATGAACCAGCGACGTACAAACGAAAATTGGCCAATCGTCATCGCAATTCGAACACCCCTCCGAACGCGCTGTCGATATGCTTCACAATAAGCTGGAAGAACCGGGCTTATCGCCACCCGACTCGTGGCTGCTCCCATTTCATCATCGTTCGACAACAGCAAT
>DAOMZH010000896.1:0-4771 GCA_035437985.1 Polyangium sp. (in: bacteria)
AATTGCTGTCTTTGGGGTTCGCTTTGCCGGCCTTGTTCCATGCGGCCCAGAGGCGATCGATGTTGCAGTGGTGCAAGTAGAAGATGGGATCCAGACCAGCCAGACCCGGGTCACCCATCAACCCACCGTAGAAAGGCTCTGTCCTACTCCGGCCGCCAACTTGTCCATGTACAATGTTATGTGGATTAGATTCCAAATACCCAGTGCTCCCCGCGAAGTGAGCAAATCCAGTTTGTCCGCCTCCATAATCATCGGCGTAGTTGAGCTCCTTCTGGCAATCTTGGTTCACCGGAGGGCTACTGACGTAGATTTCACCGTTCCCTTTGGGGCCATAGCGGGCGGTTACCTTGAGCGGGTTGCGCGTCTTACCGTCAGGGAGGAAATCTGCCGTGAAGGCGGGGGGTATATTCAGCTCGGTCGTGTTCGAATCTAGATAATTCCAGTACGGCAACGCCCAGCTGGCCGGCCCCCCTAACTGTTGAATAATGATGCTGAGAATGTTCTCTAGTGCGTAGAGGTAGCCTCGATGCCAGGGGGCGAAGTACCAACCTGCGTGCTGACACTGATCCCAGTACTGGGCAATGACGTTGGATTCGGGGAGCGGGCTCGTCGGGACCTCGAACTCGCCTGCTGCGTATGGGATCTTGGCCCAGTTTGGATAGGATGTGGGCGGAGGCCCAGAGCCATCATTGTCCACAATGTACTGACCATGTATGGCCGCAAAGAACCACCAGCTGGTCGGATCTTTCAATTGTCGCGACATCATCACGCCGACCGCCTTCGCGTACCACAACAGATCCGGGTTATCGAAGGTGCCCTTGTTGTTCCAGGCATTGTTCCGGGTGACAGGCATCGTGGCCACCGTTACAGAATTGATGAAGAACTGGGAGCTGGCCGAGCTCAGCAAGGTAATTGTGATGTTGTTGTTTCCCTTCCGCAGCAGGGACGGCGGAATCGTCCAATTTACGTTGTGGAAGTTCGCATTGTGATCGCTGTACGACGGAATGAACGAGAAGCCGTTGACAGTGATCGAAATCGGATTGTTGGCCACACCATTAACCAGGGCAGCACACACGCTCATGCTCCATGACACTCGCACCGGAGCAGCCAAGGTGAGGTTGAACTGCATGGAGCCCCCATTTTCCGCGAGCGACCACGTACTGAAGTCCGACCGAAAAATTGCTCCCTGCTTTGAGGACAGCGCGAGATTTGTGGTCGTGGATGGCTTGGGGACGGCTAAGTTGATGGTTTGTGCGGGCAACGCCTGAACATTATCTGAGCCACTCATCGTAATGAACCCCCTGGTAGGAGCAAGCACAAGGCTTGATACAAACGTACTGGACAGAATTCTTCCTCGCTAGGCAAGAAAATTCATTGCTAGAAATTTCGCTTTTCGAGCATTTCGTCCGGCGTTGGAGGGCAGGGACGGGGACGACGAAGGTCGCTTGGCAACGGCGGATTATCGGCAAAAGCTGGCGGACGCGGTGGCCAATGCGGTCCGGGCTTATCGTGAAGGTAAGTGAGGTGGGTTTCGTAGAAAGCTCACCTCACCACCGCCGAGACGTTCAGCCTAGGCGGTGGTTGGTGCACCAACGAATTACTCCGGGTGGGATTATTCTCGCTCGAGACCCATCAAGCGTTCGAGCGAGTCACGCAGATCTGACGCTTCGCCTTTCTTGATGAAGTCGTAGGCGCCAGCATCGGTTGCGTTCTTCTTCATCTCGTCGGCGTTCGAGTACACGATGCAGCGAATGTGCGCCGTGAGATCGATCGAACGTAGTCGTTCGAGGCATTTCACGCCGTCGAGTCCCGGCATTTTGACGTCCAGAATCATCGCGTCGGGTTGGATGTTGCCGACGGCGACGAGCGCGTCGAATGGATCCTGAAAGGTTGTCAGGTCAAACCTCTTGCTCAGCGACTTGCGGAGCGATGCCAGGACCTGGAGGTCATCGTCGACCGCAATGACCTTGGGTTTGCCCAGACGCAACACATCTGGAATCGGGTAGCCGTACTTGCGGAGGAAATCGAGAACGTCGAGCCTCCGGAATCGCAAGTGCCGACCTGGCGTGCGAAAGTGCCGAATTTCACCCTTGTCCGCCCAGTTATGGATGGTTTTCAAGTCGACTTGGCAGAACTTCGCCACATCGCTTGCAGTGAACAACTCCGGCTGATTGGTGGTTTCCTTGTCTTCCATGATTTCCCCTTCCTTCAGGCCCCGACAAACGCCGAGACCGGATGGGTGTTCCCGAACTTGTCTAGGTTTCTGAACCATGCGGTGACGTCGAAACTGCCACCGTGTCGTCCTTCGATTCCTCTCCGTTCCCTAAAGCGAAACCTTTGCCGCCCTTCGGAGGGTCTTCACTGACGAACCTTCCATCGCGCAGGACATACCGAGTCGGCCCATCGACGCGTTTTTCATGAATCGAGTGAGCCGGATCACCGGGTAACGCGACGAAAGGAGGATTTTCGGCAACGAACTCCGGACATACGGGCAGCAGGGTCTGTCGTGCTGCCAGCTGGAACGCACTGTGCACGTTCCGCTCGCTGGCCAATAGTTCGAGCGTGCGGGCTGTTGGGGGCGCGAGAAAAAACCTCCCCTCGGCGGCGGCGTCTAAAATACGCTGAGGGGTTGCCCACAAGCTCAGAGTTGTCTCGTGTTCGTCATGTTTTCCAATCTGTCCATTCGGAAGGGGAAGTAGGTAGAACCGAGCATCGAATCGACGGGACTCGGCCTCGGGCGTGACCCATCGGGCGAAGGGGGCCAAACAGGCCAGATCTAGCTTTATTTCTCGACGAATCAGCGTTTCCAAGAGCCCCTCGTTTTGGGCCTCCTGCAGCAGTTTTTCGAGCACGGTATCGTCGACGTTCGGGAGAGTCGGCAGGATGCGCCCTTCCTCGAGCGTTTCTCGGCACGCCGCTACGGCCAGAGCGATCGCATGCCCCGTGTCGGAAGAGAAAATCGTCGAGCGTGGATCGACGGGGGTTGTCCTGTCAAACCAGCGCGGATCCTGATCCTTGGCGTCGAGTTTTCCGCCAGGAAAAACCAAGGCTCCCCCCATGAACGCCGACTGCGCATGACGGCGCACGCAAAAGACCTCGAGCCCATCCGCGCCGTCGCGAATGATGACCACCGTTGCGGCTTCTTTGGGGGGCGTGATTTTTCGATTAGGGTCGAATTCCAGCACTGAGCGGCTCCTTCTCCCACGCGCGGCGCTTTGCGTCAAACTGCGGTATTTCGAGGCATTTATGCGAGACGCGTTGCGTTGTGGGGTCGTGTTTCAATTCCACCAAGTTTTTGCGTGACGTTGTCGATGTGCTTGCGCGAGGCCGTTGTTGACGATTCGAACCTCGTCGCCTAACCTTTTGCGCCCTTTGCCAGCCGAACCAGGAAGTACCCGGAAACACAGCCATGTATCTTCCGTTCGCGCGTCGTTCGTCATCCAGGTGCTCGAGTTGCATGCCGCGGGGGATCGTCCTGGAAGGGCTCGTAGAGGCTGATACGGTCAAGGGAAGTGCAACATGAACAAGGCGCAACTCAAGAGGTTCAAGGGTCTCCTGGAAGAGAAGCGCGACGAGATCCTGAAGAAGGCCAAGCAAACGTTGAACGAGGACATGTCCCTCGATGCCAGCGATTTGCCGGATGAGATGGACCTCGCGTCGAGCGAGTACCTGCAGTCTTTCACATTCCGTCTGCGCGGACGCGAAAAAGCATTTCTCGACAAGATCGACAAGGCGCTCATCAAGATCGAAGACGGCACGTTTGGCATGTGTGAATCGTGCGAGGAAGAAATCTCGCCGAAACGCCTCGAAGCCCGGCCAGAAACGACACTTTGCATTCGTTGCAAAGAAGACCAAGAACGCGCCGAAAAAGACTTCGGTTGACCGGACGAACTTCTTGCCGCAATCGCTTGCGGCAAACCTTGTTCGTTGCGGTTTGACCAGAAGAACTACTTGCGTGCTCGCGCCGCTTGTCCGCGCCTGCCCGCTTCGAGCACGCCTCGGAGATACCGGCCCGTGTGTGACGCTTCCACCGTCGCCACATGCTCCGGTGTTCCACTCGCCACGAGCATTCCGCCTCGTTCGCCACCTTCTGGCCCTAGATCCACCACCCAATCGCTGCACGCCACCACATCCAGATTGTGTTCGATCACGACCACCGTGTTCCCCGCATCTCGAAGGCTCGTCAGCGCCCCGACGAGCACCTCGATGTCCGAGAAATGCAGACCCGTCGTCGCTTCGTCCAGCACGTACAACGTTCGTCCCGTCGCTTTCCGTGCCAGCTCCCGCGCAAGTTTGACGCGCTGCGCCTCACCTCCCGAGATGGTCGTCGCCGGTTGTCCCAGCGTGATGTAGCCCAGACCAACTCGGCTCAACGCCAACAGCCGATCACGGATCCGCGGTATCGCGTCGAACTGGTTCAGGGCTTGATCAACGGTCAAGGCGAGTGAGTCCGAGATCGACATGCCGCGGTAGAGCACTTCGAGCGTTTCGCGGTTGTACCGTTTGCCCCCGCAAGTTTCACACGTGACGAAAACGTCCGGCAAAAAGTGCATCTCAGCGCACAGAACTCCATCGCCCTGACAAGCTTCGCAACGGCCGCCTTTGACGTTGAATGAAAAACGTCCGGCCTTGTATCCGCGAGCGCGAGCATCGGGAAGCGCCGCGTAGACCTCGCGCAAAAGGCCAAAAACGCCGGTGTACGTTGCGGGATTCGAACGGGGTGTGCGGCCAATGGGCGCTTGATCGATCGAGATCACTTTGTCGATGTGCG
>DAOMZH010000897.1:0-1931 GCA_035437985.1 Polyangium sp. (in: bacteria)
GATGAATTGCAATTCGTTTCGGTCGTCTTGGTTTCGCGAACAACAGCACAACCAGTATCGGTCAGTGCCGAGACGATAACGGATCGCACGGAAGGACAACTCATTCGCGCCATTGAACGTCTCGCCGCCCCCTTTCACGGAAGGGTCGAAGGATTGCGCGATGGAACCGTGATCGTCGCATTTCCAGCTCGCGGGGCAGCAACGGATCAAGCCGCAATGGCCGCGCGTACCGCCCTCGCCATTCGCGATCTCGGAACGAGTCTTCCCTTGGCTTTGGCGACTGGGCGCGCGAGCACGCAAATTGGTTCTCTCTATTCGGATGCTGCTGTTCGGGCCGCAACATTGTCACAATTCTGTGCTTTGGATCATCACGCGATTCCCATTGATGAGACGACTCGTGGCCTTTTGGATATGCGATTTTCCGTCGAGCAGCGCCAAGGCGTGTTTTTCTTATTGGCTGAAGATGCGTTGGGCGATGTTGGACATCTCTTGTGTGGACGATTGGCACCGTTCGTCGGTCGAGAACGCGAGGTCGCGCTCATTGAAAAAATATTCGACGACGTGCTCGAGGAACCGCAAAATGCTGCAGTCATCGTCGTTGGCGAAGCGGGGGCGGGGAAATCACGATTGGGGCGAGAAGTCGTCTCCGTCTTGTCGCGCATGGAGCCCAAAACCGAGATTTGGGTGGCTCGAGGTGAAGCCGTGCGTGCTGGAAGCTCCTTTGGCATGCTCTCGAGCGCCGTGCATCGAGCTGCTGGCATTCATGACGGCGAACCCATGCAGGTTCGTCATAAAAAACTTGCCAAGTTCGTCCAGGAACGAGTGGCCCCGGAGCAAGCGCCGTCGCTCATCACGTTTCTCGGAGAAATGACGGAAACGAAGGCCACCCAAGCCGGCGAAGACGACGAACTACGCGCCGCGCGACGCGACCCTGTGCTCATGCGAGATCGTATTCGATTCGCATTCGAGGATCTTGTGGATGCGATTACGGAACAACACCCACTCGTTTTGCTTTTGGAGGATTTGCATTGGGGCGACATGCCGTCGATCAAGGTATTGGAAACGATTTTCCCGCGTTTACAACGACGTCCATTTTTCATCATGGCGCTCGGGCGCCCCGAAATGGCTGAATCGTTTCCAAATCTGTTTTCGGAATGGTCACCATCGACCATCCGCCTTGGTGGTTTGTCCCGACGAGCATGTCAGGCGCTGATTTCCCGGATCGTTGGGACAAACGCGACGGACGACGTCGTTGCTTCAATCGTCGAGCGCAGCGCGGGGCATCCGCTTTTCCTCGAGGAATTGGTGCGCACGGTGGCGGAAGGAGCAAGCACACCGACCAATGCCTTGCCCGAAACGGTGTTGGCAATGGTCCAGTCGCGTATGGCGAAGCTTCCCCCGGAAGCGCGGCGCGTGTTGCGGGCGGCGAGCGTTTTTGGGGAGGACTTTTGGAGGGGCGGCGTGGTCGCGCTGCTTGGCGCAACGGAGACGACGCATGATGTCGACCATTCTTTGCAGATTTTGCGGGATCGCGAATTCATCGAGACGAAGCGCGCTTCTCGTTTTCCTCACCAAACCGAATTTCGTTTCCGCCACGCATTATTTCGTGAAGCCGCATATGCCATGTTGACCGATGCGGACAGGACGACGGGGCATTTTCTGGCCGCGAATTTTTTGGAGCAAGTCGGCGAGACCAATGCCCCATTGCTCGCCAAGCATTTCGCCGAAGCCAAGGAGCCCGAGCGGGCGGCTCCGTATTTCACGCGCGCGGCACGAGAGGCCTTGTTGGGGGGCGATTTCGATGCCGTGCTCCAGCATGGGGACTGGGTCGTCGAAAACAGTACCGAATCTGAGCTGGTTGGCGAAGCCCTTGGCCTGAAGGCTGAAGCGGCACAATGGCGCGGAGCTTATGAGCAATCCGGACAACTCGC
>DAOMZH010000897.1:2031-4770 GCA_035437985.1 Polyangium sp. (in: bacteria)
TGAAGGCTGAAGCGGCACAATGGCGCGGAGCTTATGAGCAATCCGGACAACTCGCCGAAGCGGCAATGACGAAGCTCGCGTCGGGTAGTTCTTTGTGGTTTGGCGCGGCAATGACCTTGGCCGTCGTGCTGATGCGTCGCATTCAACTCGACAAACTGCATGCGTTATGCGAGACCTTGATTGCTTGGGGATCCGAAAACAAATGGTCGGACGCATTCATTGAAGCTGCCATTCGAATTGGCCTACAGGCATATGTCGTCGGGCAATACGAGATTGGTCAGAAATTAATCATTCCTCTAAGCCAATTGCTGGAAAATCGCTCCGAACATTCATTGCGAATCCAGGCCCTGCTCGAAGTGCTGGAAGCTGCTCGCACGACCGTGATGTGGAAATACGACCAGACGTTCCAGCATTCAATGGAGGCAGCACGACTTCTCGAGCAAATCGGCGATTTACGGACCGCTGCTGGGCAACGCCTCGACGCCACGTTCACCCTCGTCGACCTAGGCCGACCCGAGCAAGCGATTGAAATCTGCAAAGACCTCTTGGTGACGGCCCAACGTCTGGCCATTCCTCGTCTGAAGTCCATTGCCAAAGGAATGCTGGGCGCAGCTCTTTTGGCCGCGGGACGATTGGAGCAAGCCCGCGATACACTCATCGAAGCCAAAAACATGCTCGATACTCTGGGAGACGCCCGAAATGGTGGATCCATGCGTTACAAGCTCGGTCGCTGCCACCGATTACGCAAAGAATACGACCTTGCCGAAAAATATCTTGATGAAGCAGAAACGCTCCTCGCCGATATGCCTCGCCTGCGGGCGTTGATGCACGCGCACAAAGCCTTGTTGTTCGTCGATATGCAACGCACGACGGAAGCTTTGGAGCACGCCCGGCAAGGAATGGCAATCCTGCAAAAACTCGGGCGCATCGGTACCGACGAAATACTGGTTCGTTATGCCTATATCGAAAGCTTGCTGCAAGCTGGCCTTCAAGAAGAAGCAAGTCAACAAATCGCCGTTGCTCGAGAGCGTGTGCTGTTCATGGCCAATCAATTGACCGACGAATCATTTCGCGAGTCATTCTTGAATCATGTCGAAGAAAATCGCCGCGTGCTTACAATGTGACTTGATTCACGCCATTCGAATAGTTCACCAATCGAGAGGGCAGCAGATCCCGGAGCGAAGCAATCGTGCTCGATGCAGATTTATGTCCACGAACTATCTTGCCAGCACCAAACATGGATGAAAGTATCACTTTGGGAGCAAAGTTCAGGTGAACATCAAGAAGGTTTTACTCATTGACGACGATGCCGACGTACGCCGGATCGGTTCGATGTCTCTGCGAAAACTAGGCGGTTTCGAGGTCTTGTTGGCGAGTTCTGGAGCCGAGGGACTCGTTATGGCCGAACAATTGCTCCCAGATTTGATCCTACTAGACCTCATCATGCCCGGCCTCGACGGAATCGTGACCATTGCCGAGCTGAAAAAATCGCCGAAAGTCAAAGGGATTCCGGTTATTTTTCTCACGAGCGCTCGCGATGTTGCAACAATGGAATCAGTTCGTGAATGTGGCGCACTCGATGTGATTTACAAACCGATTGATCCTTTACGACTACCGTCGCAGGCTCGGGAAATCGTAGAAGCGTCGCGCACGCGCTGAATTACAATTCAACGCAAGTTCAGGAGCATGGCATGGGCTTGCTTGCATTCATCATCGAGTGTACGAGCGCAATCTTGCATTCGTGACCAATCACCAGCTTTCGCAGCATCTTCCAAGGCTCCAGCGTGTCGGGACACGTCGCTTGCCCCAAACATTGCGGCGCTCGATTTCAAGCTATGTGCGGCGCGTCGTAATTCCTCGAGTTTTTGGGTCGCAAGTGACGAATGAATCGTCGCCAGCAATGCGCCAGCGTTTTGAATATGCTCGACGATGAGTCGCGAAAGTTCTCCGTTATCTTCGACGAGTAAACGAAGTTTGTCCAGGGCTTCGTGATTGATGTGCACGGATTCGGGAGATACTGCGAGCGTGGACGAATCAGGGCGCTCGGGCACCGTTGTGGCTTCGGCCGAACGTTCTGGGGTAATTCCAATGGCTGATCCTGCGCGAACGAGGGCCGCCACGAGATCCTCGACCTTCATTGGTTTTCCTATGAATTCATCCATTCCCGCGGCAATGCAGAGATCCCGATCAGATTGCAAAACATTGGCGGTAACGGCAATGATCCGCGGCCGATTTGCGGTCGTACCCGGAGCTCGCAAGCGACGCGTCGCTTCGATCCCATCCATTTCGGGCATCTGGAGATCCATGAAAATGACGTCGTACGCGCAGCTGCTAATCGCGCGGAGCACTTCCAATCCATTTGCTGCGACGTCGGCGCGGTATCCGAGCTTCGACAACATCAAGACTCCGACTTTTTGATTGATTGCATTGTCTTCCGCCAACAGAATACGCAGCGGAATGCGCTGACCTAGCGACGCGTCGATTGATACAGGGCGTGCGGGGCGCCTACCGGCGTGCGCTCCGCCGGACAATGCCCCTAAAATCGCATCGAAAAGCTGCGCTTGTTTCACGGGTTTGTAGAGATAAGCGGCAACGCCATAAGACTCGGCTTGACGTTTCGTCGCTGTATCGATTGTCGACGTGAGCATGATGATGGAGATATTCTGCAATCGAGGATCCTCGACAACCTTGCCGACGAGTTCCACGCCGCTCATTTCCGGCATGGCCGCGTCGAAAATG
>DAOMZH010000898.1:0-4747 GCA_035437985.1 Polyangium sp. (in: bacteria)
GTCGCCAGGCATTGCGTTCCGATATAAGCGGTCATCGGTCCGACCATCGACGGCACGCCGCACTCCCAGTCGCCCGTCAATGTCCAGCCATTTTCACACATGGTCCCCTCGAAACTCGTATAATACGAATTTGGTTTGACCAGGAACGCAAACGTCTTCTCCGCATAATTCGAGGGCAACGTGGGCTCTTCGACGTGCACCGTGAAATTCACTTGTCCCGCATTCATTGGCATCGGGGTACCACTGAGCACGCCGGTCATCGGATCGATCGTCAACCAATCCGCGTTTCGCCCACCAGGTTTGATACTCCAAACAGAATTGGCCGTACCGCCGAGTTTGGCGAGCGATTGTCGGTAATCCATTCCGGAATAAATATCCTCGAGCGCCGACGATGTCGTGATGTAAAGCGGAACGACCGCGGGTTCCGCCACGATGAATTCGTCGACATACACGCCCGGAAATCTGGTTGCGCCATCGCTGCGGAAGGCATAACGCAAAATGACCGATTTGCCCACGTAAGCGCTGAGATCCGCGGTAAAGTTACGCCATCCTTCGCTCGAATGATCGCCGCCCCACGCGGGTTGACCAGCAATCGTCAAATTGTACATGGGCGTGACGGTCATGACCTGCGCGAAGGTCATCCCATTGTCGGTGCTGATTTTGAGATTCCAGCCATCGAAAACGCCCCCTTCGGTCCGGTCCCAGGCCCAGAACGAAAGCATGGGCGCCGTCGCCATCGTCAAATCAATGGTCGGTGAATCGGCAACGGCCACCGTATAACTCTGATTGACGTTGTACAGTCCATCAATCTGCGTCGCAATGGCGTTCGTTCCCACGTAAGCCGAAGGAGGCCCCACGTTCATCGGCTCGCCACATTCCCAATCTCCGCCAAACCTCCAGCCACCCGGACAAGCCTCGAATCCATCATATTTGTAGGGCGCGCAATTCGCAACCGAACTGCCCCCTACACACGCCCCGCCCGTGCATCTCGTCGCTTGCGTGCACGAATTATGGTCATTGCAAGACGTACCATCCGGCGCGGCCGATGCAATGCATGCTCCCTTGTCATTACAAGCCCCAATGGCGCATTCCGCCGTTCCCGGCGTGCATGGCGTGCCCTCAGGCGCCGGTGCCAAACCGCACAACCCCGTCTCGGGCTTGCATATGCCGAGGTCACAACCTTGGTCCAATATCGAGCAATCTTTGGGCGTCCCGCCAACGCAATCGCCCGCGAGGCAAGTTTTGTTGACCTGACAAATATCCCCGGTCAGCACGCACCGGTTGTTGTCTTTCGTCGGATCCGGTGTTCCAACACACTTGCCAGTTGCTGCTTCGCACTTGACCAAGTTGCATTCCGCAAGTGGCGAGAATGAACAATCTTTTGGTTCGCCGAAACATTCACCAACGACGCACTTGCCATTGATCTGACAAAGGTCCTTCGGCGTGCAGGGATCACCGTCGTTTGCGGGCGTGCTCTCGCACTTTTGCAGTTCTTCGTAACAGAGGATCGACACGCACGGGTCGGGCTTCATTCCACAAAGGTTTGGCCCTCCGCCTTCGCACGTGCCTGCGCCATCGCACGCGTCCGCGATGGTGCAGTATTTGCCGTCATCGCAAGCCGTTCCCTTGTCTGCGTTGACCGTGATGCAGGTGTTGATCGGTCCCGCGACCTGCCCCGTGTTGCACACAGCTTTGAGACACGGAGCTGTGTCGATCATCGAGCAATCCATGCCGCAAGGCCCGAGATCCCCCGAGCTGCTGCTGCTACTGCTGCTCGTTTCTTCCGGAATGATGGGATTGTACGGGGTCGCATCGCAACCACTCGAACTCCACACCACCGTAAGAAAAAGCCCTACCAAACCAGAGAATTTTGCACGCCGAGACATAAGCACGGCGCCCATCCTACCACGATCTCGAACCAATGTGGACACAAATAACGACGAATTTTGCTCCGCCCGAACGCCAAGCAACGATCCGTCCTTGCCGTTTGTCAGGGTGTCCCTCGCCTACCCTCGGATCTGTCGGACAGACCACGGTGCACAGCGCCAAACCTCAAATGGGTATGTCAAGCAGGAACGCGTCAAAAAATCGTGTCGGACGAACCTTGAGTTTGACAAGGATGGCTGTTTGGATCACCAAACACTCGCCCACAACCAACCATGACAAACTGCAAGCGGTGTTACGATGCGCTGGTCACTCACTCGAAAACTTGCACGCCGAGCACTCTTTCGTCATTGGCTGACAAAATTCACTGGAATCACAATCGTCGCTCCGCCTCCCGATGGCGCATTGAATTGAGCACTCTTGACGCGGGTGACGACGCAACTGATCACCTCTTTCGACAAACCATTTCCTCCCGACGCATTGGCCACGACCACTTTGCCATCGGGCGCAAGTCGCGCGGTCACGCGAAGTGAGCCTTTCATGTTTGGATCGGTCGAAAGTCCGCGATTGTAACAACGACGAAAATCCGGCCCCATTTTGGCGAGAACAATTTGCGGATTGGACGAGTCAATCGGAAGCGCCGTATTTTCCTCCCCGTTGCCTGCCGCAGCTACAGCTCCCGTGCCAATGGCCGAGCCTTTCGCCGGGTTTTCCCCGGCCGCTGGTTCGGTCGGAGAAACCGCGGGCTGAGCCTCCGGCGGCCGTATAGGTTCGATCACGGGGGCAACTTCGCCCACTTCGGAATTTTCTTCTGGTTCTGTCGACGCCTTTTGCTCACCCGCTTCGTAACGCGCGTCCGCTTGCATGGGGGCGCTTTTGAGCATGACGAGCGCTCCGCCCGCAGCTAGAAAGGCGCAGCCTACGACAATAATGAGCACTCCGCTTCGATCCATGTTGACTCTTTCGGGGATTGAGCTGCGTCGACGAGGGAACGCGATACCACGGCATCGTTCATTTTGCAAACGTAGGGTGATGATCCGGGATCATCGCAGAGAGTTCTGCGCTGCAATTCAATCAGGAGGACCGTCAATTCCTGACAAACGCTGACGGGTAGCCATCAGCTCCGAATGCACTGGCAATGATCATTCACGCGTAACCTTGCTTCCTGCAAAAATGTATTGACAGCGCGGAGCAACCCAACGATCTGTGTACGAAGATCTGCTCGACAAGCAACGACTGTAGAAATCAACCAACCGCCCTGCAAAGAAGTAAACCGTGGATTTCGACCTTTACCCATTGGCTTTGAAACACCTTCAATCGGGAGCACTCGGCATTGGCGTTTGTGCAGCGATGATTTTGCTCGCCGCCATAACGCTGCGGCGAGGACAGCGCATGACCTTCTTGCGCACGCCGCTCATCCTGTTCACGTTGCACATCGTTTGTGTGCTTGCGCGTTTGCCTCTGCCCGAAGATTCATTGGCCGCGCGTGTGCTCAACTTGAGCGCGCTGACGTTTTTGGCGTTTGCCCTCGGCCGCGCCTCGTTTGTCTTGGTTGCCGAAGGTATTCTCGCGGCGCGCCTGGAAAAACCCCTGTCGCAGATCATTCGCGATATCGTGCAGGGAATGGTGTACATCGGAGCGGCCGCCATTGTTTTGCGGGCCGTAGGCGTCGATGCCGGATCGCTGCTCACGACGTCGGCGCTCTTGACGGCTGTCGTGGGTTTGTCGTTGCAAGAAACACTCGGAAACCTTTTTGCCGGACTGGCCATTCAAGCGCAGCGACCTTTCGAGGTGGGCGATTGGATCAGCATGGAGATGGATACGAAGAACGTGGGGCGGGTGGTCGAGATCAATTGGCGGGCAACGACGGTCATCACGACGCATCAAGTCGAGCTCATCATTCCCAATGGCGTCCTGGCAAAATCGACGATTCACAATTTCACGAAACCGAATGGCGTCTCACGACGCGAGGTGTTTGTCCAGGCCCCGTACGACGTTCCCCCGCCCCGCGTCGAAGAAGCTATGTTATCGGCGGTGAACGATGTGGAAGGGATTGTCTCGAATCCGCCACCCGTTGTGCAATTGCGCAGCTTTGCCGATAGCGGAATTGAATACTACCTATTCTACTTCATCGATGACTTTCCGAACCGTGGGCGGATCGATTCCGACGTGCGGCAGCGGATTTGGTATGCTTTCCAGCGTGCGGGCATTTCAATTCCGTTCCCAATTCGGACGTTGTACACCCATACCGTTACCGCCGAAGCGCGTACGGAAACGACGAAACTCGAAGTTGCGCGACGCAAAGCGTCTCTCTTGCGCGTCGATTTCCTTCGTTTGCTTTCCGAAGAATCGCTCGACAAATTAGCAGCGGCCTCACGCACGCTTCCATTCATGCCGGGCGAAGCGGTCATTCGGCAAGGCGAAGAAGGCTGCGAGTTATTCGTCGTGCAGAAGGGCGAAGTGGCGGTGTGCGTGGAGCGTAATGAAACCCAAAGCGTCGCGGAATTGGCGCGCCTCGGTCCCGGCGAGTTTTTTGGCGAAATGTCGCTAATGACGGGCGTAAAACGAGCAGCCACGGTACGCGCATTTTTGGAATGCGAAATCGTGGAAGTGACCAAAGAGGCATTTCAAGACGCCATTGCCGCGAATCCGCAGCTAATCGAGCAGATTACCCGGGTGCTCGCGGATCGGCAAAGCGCGATCGAAGAAAATCTTTCGATGCGGGCACGCAGATCCAAA
The DNA here is from genome assembly GCA_035437985.1 of Polyangium sp. (in: bacteria). Classification (GTDB taxonomy): domain Bacteria; phylum Myxococcota_A; class Polyangia; order Polyangiales; family Polyangiaceae; genus Polyangium. Next base: position 4,624 of record DAOMZH010000898.1, read on the forward strand.
ACGGAAATGGAAGCCACAAACAAGGCTTTGCTCGACAAGATCCGGGCATTTTTTCAGCTCTGAGCCTCTCGCCATCGTCGCCCAAAACGTGTATAGTCGAATGATGCGCCAAAACATCCTTCCC
>DAOMZH010000899.1:0-4738 GCA_035437985.1 Polyangium sp. (in: bacteria)
AAGAACGAGATCGCAAAACCCCAGAACAGCCACATCTGGATGTGACGCGGGATCTGCATGCGCTGCAGCTCGAAGAAGTCGAACGAAGCGTTGCCGCCCGTCACTCGTCCGTACGTGTACGCAAGGTACAGAATCGCCGCGAGCATCAGCAGCGATCCGGCCATCGTGTAGAGGAAGAACTTCAGCGCCGCCTTGATGCGGTTCGTTCCACCCCAGACGCCGATCATCACGTACATCGGGATGAGCATGAGCTCCCAGAAGACGTAGAAGAGGAACATGTCGAGCGCGACGAACGCGCCGATCATCGCGCCCTGCAAGAGCAACAGGGCGAAGCAGAGTTCCTTGATTCGAGTCTTGATGGAGCCGAACGACGCGTACGCCGCGATTGGCGTGACGAACGTCGTGAGAAGCACGAGCCACAAGCTGATGCCGTCGAGAGCCACGTGGTACCGAATGCCGAGCGACGGAATCCAGTCCTTGATGTACTGGAAGTGCCATCCGGCGGTCATCGGTACGGTGAGCAGCCAGAGCGACGCGACAAACCCAATGCCCAGTACGAGGTAGGTAAACCCTCGAAGCATGCTCAGCATCTGTCGCGGAATGAACAAGACGGCTGCTGCACCAACGAGGGGCAAACCGATGAGCAAATTGAGCAGGTGGGGCCATTCGTTGGAGGCTGCATCGGCAGCGGGCACAGGTCCGTTGCTCGGCCAGAGCCACACGACGAACATCGTCGTGAATGCGGCGAGCAAGGCGAAACCAGCGCGCTGTTTGGTCGAGCCTTCACGAGGCAAGAGTGCGCCAACGATGCCCGCGAGAATCGCAGGCCATTGCTGAAACACCACATCCATCGGGTTCATTGGCGGCCTCCCGGAAGGAGCTCATGGATCTTGTCCTGGGGGATCACCGTTCCTGGTGCTGGAGCTCCGGGAGAGTTCATCCCCGGAACACCAAGACCACGTCCCGGACGCGACAACGCAAACGTTTGTGTTGTTTCCTGAGCGAACGCATTCCGTACGTGAAGCTTCACGTCTTTCTTTTCACCAGGGTTCAAATTGACGCGAACCTCGCGCGTGGAGTCGAACTCCTTCTGTTCCGTTGGACCAACACCTTCCCAGCGGTACGTATATCCAAACCCGTTGGACGCTGAGATCACGACTTCACCCGACGCGCGCATCTTCGTGTCGTCGACTTGCGCTTCCGCATGCGGCGTCACGAGGTACCAACCGACGCCCACGAGGCCCAGCGACATGGCTGCCGCATACACCTGCACGCGACCTGTTTGGAACATCCGCAAGATCGTGCCGACAGCGCCAACGACCGCAGCCGTGAGCTTGGCGATGATGCCGTCGATGATCCACTTGTCGGCGCTCGTGAAGATGTCGGCAAGTGCGTCGACCATGCCAATGACGGTCGCGTCATAAAGTTCGTCGATCCGCCACTTGTCGTAGACGAGCTTGTAAAAGCCAGGGAAAGCCTTCTTGAACTGTTCTTCGGGACGACCGCGTTGGTTCAAGTAGACGACCATTGCTGCGCCAGTTCCGGCGAGGAACGCAGCCACTCCAGGACCCATCATGGGCCACATGAGCTTCTGCACTCCGTCGTAACGAGCGGTCACGACATCGTGAGCTTTCGCGAAGACGGGTTCGAGCAAGTGCCCGAGAGGTTCGATGTGCACGGGTTCAGCCATGAAAAACCCAGCGAACACGGCGAACGCCGCCAACACGACGAGGGGGATGGTCATGGCAAACGGTGACTCGTGCGGCTTGGGGCCTTCGAGGGGTTTACCAGCATCGTGATGGTCGTCGTGGTGGTGATCGTCATGGCCATGCGCGGCCTTGTATCCCGCAACGATCTTCCATCCGCGGAACTCGCCGTGGAACGTGAGGAAGTACGAACGGAACATGTAGAACGCGGTCATCGTCGCGGCGAGAATGCCGACCCAGTAGATCGTCGCGCCGAGCCATGAAGGCCAGGTCCAGAGCGCTTCCATGCGGCCCATCTCGGGCGCGTTGATCTTCGTGGAGAAGGCGCGCCAGAGGATCTCGTCTTTCGACCAGAAACCAGCGAGGGGCGGAGCACCTGCAATCGCGAAGCAGGAGATCAAAAACGTCCAGCGCGTCAGGGGCATGTATTTGCGTAGGCCGCCCATGTTCCGCATGTCTTGCGACTTGTCGGTGTCGTGGATCCGCGCATGCATCGCGTGGATGACCGAGCCGGCGCCGAGGAACAAGCAGGCCTTGAAAAACGCGTGCGTAAAGACGTGGAAGAAGCCCGCGGCAAACGCGCCCACACCTACGCCGATGAACATGAACCCGAGCTGACTCACCGTGGAGTATGCCAGCACTTTCTTGAGGTCATGTTGGAAGAGGCCAATCGACGCTGCGAACAAAGCCGTTGCAGCACCAATGACCGCCACCGTGGCCATCGCGGCTGGCGACATCAAGAACACCGCTGATGTACGGGCAACCAAGTACACGCCTGCAGTCACCATCGTGGCGGCGTGGATGAGTGCGGACACGGGCGTGGGACCCGCCATCGCGTCCGGGAGCCACACGTAGAGAGGAATCTGCGCGCTCTTGCCGGCAGCGCCGAGGAACATCGCCCAACCAACGAGGGTCGAGGCGTAGACCTGATAGTTTTTCTCGGGAAGGAACAGGTGGATGATCGACTTGTACACGCCGCTCGCGCCGGGGTTTTGCATGTCCCATTGCGCTTCGAGGGGCAGGTTGCCGAACGGCCAAACCGTCACCGGATCGAGCAGATTTCGGGCATTCGCGGAGATGATCTCGAAGCGAAGCGAGCCCGTGTAGTAGAGCAGCATCGCCATCGCGACGAGGAGACCGAAGTCACCAATACGGTTCGCGATAAAGGCTTTCTTGCCGGCTGACGCGTTCTTTTCGTCGTCGAACCAGAAGCCAATGAGCAAGTAGCTGCACAAGCCCACGCCTTCCCAACCGACGAACAGCACCGCCATGTTGTCCGCCATGATCAGCGTCAACATCGCGAAGCAGAACAAATTCAAGTACGCGAAAAACCGGTAATAACCCGGGTCTTTCTTCATGTACTCGCTCGAGTACAGGTGAATCAAAAACCCGACGCCGGTCACGACGAGCATCATCGTCGCGCTCATTCCGTCGACGCTGAAGGCAACGTCGATAGGAACGGATTGCTGCATGCGACCCGTGAGGGAGAACCACCGCCACGCTGTCCACATGACGCGTCCGGCTTCTTCACCTTTCGGCAAAAGCAGGAAGGTCATGAGGCTGGCGAGGAACGAACCACCCAGGGCCGAGAGCGCCATCAAACGGACGGCATCTTTGCCAAGTCGTTTGCCGAAGACGCCGTTGACAAACGCGCCAAGCAGCGGAAGGGCGAGAACGACCGCAAGAAGCGTGAAGTTCGTGGCGGGAAACTGTGCTTTGAGCGCTTCCACGCTAGTTCCTCAACAGATCCGCATCATCCGAACGCACCGTGCTCCGAAGACGGAAGAATGCGAGGACGATGGCCAAACCAACGGCAGCTTCCGCTGCCGCGATCGCAATGATGAAGAAGGTGAAGATCTGCCCCGTGTGATTACCGGCGTGCAGTCGATTGAAAGCAACGAGCGTCAAATTCACCGCGTTGAGCATCACTTCGATGCTCATCAGCAGCACGAGCAAGTTGCGACGGATCAAAAAGCCAGCTGTTCCGATGAAGAACAACACGGCTGCGACGATCACGTAGTACTCGAGCGGAATCGCGTTCACGACTGCGCCTCCTTGCCCTTTGCATCCGTCGCCGGAAGCAAGGTCGGATCGATCTGTTTGCCGCGAGCAACGGCCACGGCGCCCACGACGGCAACGAGCAGCAGAGCGCCTGAAAGCTCGAACGGAATCAGTCCATTCGTGAACAGTTCATGCCCCAACGATTCGATCGTGCCGAACTTGGTCGGGGTCTTTGCAAACATCGTTGCTGCACCGGGTTGGGCCCGCAAAACCAGCACACCCATACCTGCGCTCGCCGCGAACAAGACACCTGCGCCGATGAACCGTGCCCAGGGACCACGCGCTTCACGTTGCGAGAGCGCCGAAGGTCCGAGGAGCATGATCACGAAGAGGAAAAGAATCACGACCGCGCCCGCGTACACGAGCAACTGGATTGTCGCGAGAAACTCGGCCGCGAGCGTCAGATACAAGCCGGCGATGCCAATGATCGTCGACAAGAGCCCCATCGCTCCGCGGATCGGGTTTTTCGAGGCCACTGTCGCGATGGCCCCGAGCAGGGCAATCAGCGAGCAGAGGCCGAAAAAGACGAATTCGAGGTTGTTCACAGGGCCAGCCTCCCGGTCGAAGATTTGCCCTTCGTACGAATGTGCTCCTCGAACTCCTTGCGGAACTTCTTCAAGAATCCGAGAGCAGGCATCGCGGTGCCTTCCCCGAAGGCACAGATCGTGTTGCCCATGATGTTGCTGGCGATCTCGTGAAGTCGGTCGAGTTCTTCGAGCGTTGCTTCATTGGCCGCCATGCGTTCGAGAATGCGATAGAGCCATGCGCTGCCTTCGCGGCAAGGCGTGCATTGTCCGCATGATTCGTGCCGGTAAAACCGCATCAAGTTGTGCATCGCGAGCACGATGTCGGTCTTGTCGTTCATCACGATCGCGCAGCATGTGCCGAGCATCGTACCGAGTGCGCGATACGTCTCCACGCCCATGGGCACGTCGAGCAGCGCAGGTGAGGGGACCGAGGGCGTCGGCGAC
>DAOMZH010000900.1:0-4730 GCA_035437985.1 Polyangium sp. (in: bacteria)
AGGCGGCACGTGGGCGGTGGATCCTGGCCCTCAACCTGATCCAGCGTGGCGCCCTGCTCTCTATAGTTCCTCGATCACGAAACTCGGAGCCCAGGTAAAACTCACGCTGCTCACGCCAGAGCGTTTTCGATTTCACGTCCGTGCGGGGTCGAAGGAAGTCGCGCATCGTTTTGGTCGCACGTTCCCGGACGCACTGACGCCCGAAGAACAAGCGCATGTGCTGCTTGCAGTGGGGCTCGGAACGGGCAAGCGCAAAGGTCCACGAGGCATGGCGATCGATGGTTCGATCGGGGTGAAGTTCGGTGGTGGGGCTGGGGTGCTCGTCGTCGAAAATGAGCGCGCGAAGATCGAGCACAGCGAGGGTTTTTCCCCGACGGCCGATGCTGACGCTGTCGAATTGCCTCTCACGGCCGATGAAGGTCGACCGCTTCCTGAAGCACGTGTCGTTGGTTCGATGCGCCCTCGAGCCGCACTTGGCATCCTCGATGATGGTTCCGTACTGATTGCATCGACCACGTTCGATACCGATGAAGCCACGACGGATGCGCTCGTCGATGCCGGTTGTTCACGGGTTGTCGCGCTTGATCGCGGTACGCATCAAAACGCGTACGTTCATCGAGCTGGCGGAGAAACTCCTCCCGAAACCCGATACGAAACGACGACCCTGTACGTGCTCAGCACGTCGATGCACGGTCGAGCGTTGTCGCTGCGCTAGACCCAAGTCGTTCGGTCTCGGTCACGCAACGTCGTCGGCTGGGGAAGCCAAGGACGACGAATCGGAGCTTGCATCATCGAAGGAATCGATGGGTAGGTCTTGACAAACTTCACGCGATCCGGCGGCGGAAATCCGCGAACGTTTTTCCGTACAGAAGTTTCGCAGACGCTCGAGGGCTCGGGCATGCAGTTGCGACACGCGTGGTTCACTCACGCCGAGCTCTGCGCCGATGTCTTTGAACCTGACCCCTTCGAAGTAATGCATACCCACGACTTTGCGTTCGCGAACGGGCAGTTTGTCCAGGGCTTGGGCCAGCTTCAGGAAGGTTTCTTTGACCTCGTAGGTCGCGGCCGGATCGATGTCTGGCGCGGCGAAGAACTCTTGTTCGTCGGCGATGGTAAGTTCGTCCAGACGAACGAAGGAGATGCCTTCGGATTCTTTTTCGTCTTGTTGTGCGGCGGCGGCGTTGGCGGCGTTGATTGCATCGCGTGCGCGGCGCGTGAGCCAATCTTGGGCGCGGAGTTCGTCAAGGACGGCGCCGCGGATGCGCATGCGCGCGTACCACTCGAAGGTAGGTCCGCCGTCACCGCCGTTTTTTCGGAGTGAGTCGACGAGGCCGAAGATGCCTGCAGCGAGCAAATCGTCACGTTGCACGTTCGCGGGCATACGGCGCGCAATGGGAGCGACGACTTGATGCACGAGCGGAAGGTGCTTCTCGAGCGTCTGGCGACAAACCTGTTGCGTGGATACCCGTACTGGAGGTCGATACGATTCTCCATCGTTGCCTGTTTCTCGAGGTAACGATGCGGCGTTGGCACGAAGAGCTTTGAGGGCCTCACGTGCAGCCGAAGGAATCGCTCGAACTCCGCTTTCGGCAAGCACCCCCTTGCCCGAATCGGGCTCATCATGGCTTTGCTGGGGAGTCTTGAGCGATTGCATACGTCTAGTAATCTCGCGGTGGCTACTTTCGTGGGACAAACCTGTGAGTATCCAAGCAGGGGCACAGGGGTGGTTACGGTCTTGGATCAGTCTAACAGGCGTTCAGAGCGTGACTGCAAACGAATCCACACCACGCAGTCTACACTACTTGTGTCACGAGTAAAATCCATCGAGTGAAGTTCTTGTGGAGTTTCCGGAACGAGATCTACGGCTGTTGGATCGTGGGGTCGTTCTTGACCCATCTCGACACGATCATTTGAGCTACGATCCCGCATGTGCTGTTTTCCACATGAAAAATCAATAGGTTACCAAGGCCGGGATGGGTCTACTTTGACCCACTCTCAGCCCCGGTCGGAGTCTCGTTTGTGGTTTTTTCTACACTTCCCTCCCCAGATGGGCTGGTGGGGTTCGTGGGTCCTACATCACCAGTCGCCTCGTCTGCCGATTCTCGGGACTGGGGCGAATCGTACTTAGGGGCCTCACCTGGGCGGGAGTAGTCGATCCAGAAAAATTTAGTTGCACGAACGTCAAGGTGAACAAACGAGCTGTTTGGATAGTACCCGACGCCGGCATTTCGAAACGTCCGACAGAAGTCACGTATAACCGTATTTGGCACTCCAGGGATGCTGAAATCGAGGGCTCGGCCGTGATTGTGGTTCGAGTCTTTGGTGAACTGCGTTGGGGTGTAAGGCCGGTAGCCGCTGACGACGTGAATGGGTCGTCCACCGAAGTGATCGCTGACCATGCCGATGAGGGTCGCGAGGCGCGGATCGATGTTGGTTTTGGAGTCGCTTGGGACGTGTTTCATCATGCGGCTGAGACTGGGCAGGGCGGACGGATTGAGGCGGCCGCGACGCGTGATGAGTTGCCCTTCGAAGTGCTCGGTGCCGCGCACCATGCGTACGAATCCGGGGCGTTTGGGGGTTGTGGCGTAAGGTTCGGCTTTGGTTTTGGTCGAAGATGTCGCGGATTTGGGATCGGACTTTTTCTTCGTATCTGCGGCTTTTCGTGCAGTTTCGGCCCGTGCAGCGCGTTGCGCGGCGGCTTTTTTGGCCTCGGCGATCTTGCCTTTTTCGGGGATGGTCAAGGCGAGGCCGGGTTTGATGCGTTGTCCGGCGCGAAGGCCGTTCACATCACGAAGGTCTTCGACCGAGATTCTGTAACGTCGCGCGATGGCTCCGAGTGTCTGGCCTTTGACAACGACATGAACGACCTCGGACGCATCAGCGTATACTGGCCAAATGGCCGCGATCACGGCGCAGAACAGGGCGATGCTGCCCATCGAGGTGCGTCGTGAAAGACCCCACTTCGTAGCGACGACGTTTGGGCGGACGGGTGCCGCAGTCAACGTCGATGTCGACGGCCAAGGCCAGCTGAGCTCTTGCCTACGCAAGCCCATCTCCCTTCCGCTACGCGGGATGAGCGAATGCGTAAAGCACATTTTTGGCCGCGTATTGGCGTTCGTGTGAAGCTAGCTCAGCCGCCCTCCATAGGCGGCACGATCGAGGCGCATTTGTGCCTCCCGACGATGGGAACGAAGGTCGAGGCGGAGCAATGGCGGATGGGAATCACCTGGTAGGCGTCGACATAGGATCGAGCGCCATCAAGGTCGTCCAGCTCAAAGAAGTGCGGAAGGGCATTGGGTTGGTCCGGGCAGGCTTCTGCCCGCTTCCACCTCAAAGCATCGTCGACGGACATGTGATGAACACGCAGGCCATCGTGTCTGCGATCGGTCGAGCGCTGAACGACGCCAAAATCAGGCAGCGGGAAGTAGCGCTCAGCATCAGCGGACAAGCTGTGATCATTCGCAAAATCACGGTGCCGATGATGACGCAGACCGAACTGGACGAACAGATCCAGTGGGAAGCGGAGCAGCACATTCCGTTTGACATCAAAGATGTTCATGTCGACTACGAAGTCATTCGCAAGCGACCCGAGGCGGGACAGATGGACCTGCTGCTCGTTGCTGCAAAACGCGAAGAAGTAAACGACTACTTGGAGGTCGCTCGTCAAGCCAAACTCAAGCCGCTCGTTCTCGACATCGACGCGTTCACTGTGCAAAACCTCTTCGAACACGGTCGCGGAATCCCTACCGATCAAACGTTTGCCATCGTGAACGTCGGGGCTTCGCTCACGTCGATCAACATCGTTTCCCGCGGAGCGAGCGCCTTCACCCGCGACATTCCGAACGCGGGTAACTACGTCACCGAGCAGATTCAGAAACAGCTCGGCGTGAGTTTCGAGGACGCCGAAAACTTGAAGTGTCAGCCCCCGACGCAAGCGTTTGGCCCGACCGCACAGGTGCCGCAAATCATCGACTCGGTTTGCGACACCATCGCCAGTGAAATCCAACGCTCGCTCGACTTCTTCCTCGCCACGAGCGGCGAGCCTGAAATGCATCGGATCTACCTGACGGGCGGAACATCGAATTTGCCCTCGTTGCCGGCTGCCATCAGTCGGAGGTCCCGTGTCGGAGTCGAAATTCTTCAGCCGTTCGAGCGCATCACGTTCGAAGGCAAAGACGTGAATGCCGACATGCTTCAAACCCGTGGATCGCAGCTCTGCGTCGCCCTAGGCCTCGCGATGCGTAAAGACAAGGAGAAGCGCACGTGATCAGGATCAACCTCCTGCCCCACAAGCGCGCTGCTGCCGGAGCACCGCAAGCCAGTCAAAAATGGCTTCTCGTCGTGCTCGGCGTCGTGTTGCTCGAAATCGTAGGACTCTTTCTTTTCTACCAACAAACCTACGAAGAGCTGCAGCGACAGAAGCAAACCAACGCGCAAATCAAGAGCCAGATCGACGAAATCAATCGGCTCATCGCCGACCACGAGGCGATCAAAAAAGCTTTGGCCGTCTTGCGGGCCCGTGAAGATGCCATCGCCAAGTTGCAAGCAGGTCGGTCCGGACCAACCGCCGTTCTCCTCGAGCTCGCCCAGGTCCTCACGACCGGCAAAGGACCGAGCGCGGACCCAGACAAACTCGCCAAGATGCGTCAGGACAATCCCCTGGCCGTCTACAACCCAGCTTGGGATACGCGGCGCCTCTGGCTCACGCAGTACCTCGAAGGACAACGCAC
>DAOMZH010000901.1:0-4729 GCA_035437985.1 Polyangium sp. (in: bacteria)
AGCGCGATGAATTCGATAATTGTGTGCACGAAGTTGTTTGGCGGCGCGTGGATCCGTTACCGGAAGCGCAACTCCCAACGTCGGGCGCATGGTTGCTGTTTGCCGATCAATCGGGTGTCGCCGATGCGCTTCATGAGCGGATGCGCACATTGGGGCAAAGGAGCATCCGTATCTTGGCTCGTCCCATGTATGAACGGGTCGGGCCGGACCTGTACCATGTCAATTGGGCGAAGCCCGATGATTATCGAAGGGTTCTTCAGGAAGTAGCCAAGGACGTGGAGCAGTGCCACGGCGTTTTACATTTTACGAGTCTGGATGCAACATCATTCGAGGCGACGACGACGAAAAGCCTCCTCGCAGATCTCGATCGTGGCAGCGTGAGTGTAACGTACCTCGTGCAGGCCATAACGCGTTATCATTTCCGCGATATGCCGCGCCTCGTGCTCGTCACGCGCGGAGCGCAACCCTTGAGCCCGACGATTGCGGTGGCGCAAGCGCCATTGCTTGGCTTGGCGAAAACGATAACGATCGAGTATCCCGAATTGAAATGCACGCGAATCGATCTCGATCCAGTATCCCATGAACGGGAAGTGGAATTCATCGTTCGCGAATTGGGGGCGAAAGACCGGGAAGATCAGATTGCATTGCGTGGAGAGGATCGGTATGTGGCCCGGATGGTCCGCACCGGATTCGAGCCTCGAGAATCGGCGGACGGGCTGGAATTGCTCGAACCGGCGGCGGGCCGCCCCTTCCAATTGGAAAGCCGCAATCCCGGTGTTCTCGATCGTTTGGCGCTTTATGAAGCGAATATTCCCGAACCACGGCGGGGCGAGGTTTTGATCAAGGTCGAAGCGGCGGGGATGAATTTCCTCGACGTACTTTTGGCGCTTGGTGTATTGCCCGATGACGCTACGGGCAGCGGTGGAAATGGGCCGCGGCTGGGTGGTGAATGTGCAGGCCGCGTGGTGGCCGTAGGTCGTGGCGTAAAAGGGTTTGTCCCCGGAGACGAAGTCATTGCCTTGGGCATGCGCGTGTTCGGCTCGCACATGGTTGCGCGCCACGAGCTCGTCACGCGTAAGCCGGAAAATATGCAATGGCCAGAAGCCGCGGCTTTGCCAATTGCTTTCCTAACTGCGTTTTATGCCCTGAACCATTGCGCCAAGCTGAAGAAAGGCGAGCGCATTCTGATTCACGCCGGGGCGGGCGGCGTGGGCCTGGCCGCGATTCAATGGGCTCTCTTCACAGGCGCCGAGGTCTTCGCGACAGTCGGAAGCGCGGCCAAACGTTCGTTTTTGGAATCGCTGGGCGTTAAGCATGTATTCGATTCACGCTCCTTGAGTTTTGCAGACGATATTCGGCGCGTCACCCGGGGCGAGGGTATCGACGTCGTGCTCAATTCGCTCTCCGGAGATTTCATTCCGGCCAGCTTGGATTTGCTGCGCAACCACGGCCGATTCATTGAAATCGGCAAGAGAGATTATTACGAAAACAAACAGATTGGCCTACGACCGTTTTTGCGGAATCTGTCGTTTTCGTTGGTCGATTTGCGCAGTATGATCCTCGATGAACCGGCGCGCGTCGGAGAACTGCTGCGCGAATTGATGGTCATGTTTGCCGACGATCGTCTGAAGCCCATTCCCACCAGGGCTTTCCCGATTTCGCGTGCGGCCGAGGCATTTCAACATCTCGCCCAGGCCAAAAACATCGGCAAGATTGCGCTCGTGCTCGACGACCCCGAGGCACAGATCATCCCTACGCGACGAACATCCGCCATTGAGATTTATCCCGATCGCAGTTATCTCATTACCGGTGGTCTTGGCGGATTGGGCTTGTCGGTCGCCCGTGGATTTGTGGACAAAGGTGCGCGAAATGTCGTACTCGTAGGTCGTCGGCGCCCGAATGAGGCGGCCCAAAACTCCATTCGGAATTTGGAGCAGCTTGGCGCGCGGGTGCTCACGATACAAGCCGACGTTTCGCAGTCGGACGATGTGGACGCCGTCATGCGCACCATTCAAGGAAATATGCCGCAACTCGGCGGAGTCATTCACGCGGCAGCGGTGCTCGCCGACCATACCCTGCTCGAACAATCGGCGGAAAGTCTTCATACTGCATTCGCCGCAAAAGCGTTGGGGGCGTGGAACTTACATACTGCGTGCGCGGATAAAGACCTGGACTTCTTCGTGATGTATTCATCGGTAGCCGCGCTGCTCGGTTCGGCCGGACAAGGCAATTATGCCGCCGCCAATGCGCTGCTCGACGCGCTCGCCCAAGCGCGCTTCCGTCGCGGTTTACCGGGCATGTCTATTCAATGGGGACCATTCAGCGAGGTGGGTATGGCGGCAGCCCGCGAAGGTGGTATCGAGCGCCTTTCAGAGCGCGGTGCGGCGAGTTTTACGCCGGATGAGGGGCTTGCCCTGCTGACACGTCTTTTCCAGCATCCGCGTCCGGTCACGGGTCTTGTACGGTTCAATCTGCGGCAATGGGTCGAGTTTGTCCCGACCGCCAAGGGTTTGCCGTTTTTTTCCGAGATGCCCAAGGACGGAGCAGCCGATCGTAATACCGGAAGGAATGCGGAGCAAATGCGGGTGCGCTTGCAAGATGCTCCGCCAAATGAGCGCGTCGCGATTCTCGAACGACACCTCTTCGATCAGGTCGCCGCCGTTTTGCGACTCGATTCATCGCGGTTCGAGCCGGGGGTTTCCTTTCAAAACCTCGGCATGGATTCGCTCATGGCCGTCGAACTACGTAATCGTGTCGACGCAACGGTGGGCACGAAACTGCCTGCGACGGTGTTGTTTTCCTATACGACGACCAGCGCGCTGGCTCAGCATGTCCTCGAATCGATTGGTTTGTCGAATCCCAATCTTGGCGCCGCCCCCGATGTCGCCATGACGGAGCTTCAGCAGATCGAGCAAGTGGAGCGTCGAATCGCTCAATCCTTAGATGAATTATCAGACGACGAACTGCTCGCTCGTCTCGCATCGAAACTCGACTGAGGCAGCAACGATGACAATGCCCGATGTTCGGCCACTCTTGAAGAAAGCTCTTCTCCGGATCGAGGTCCTCGAAGAGACCGCTGCAAAACACGTCGCGGAAAAGACGGAGCCTATTGCCGTTGTCGGTCTTGCGTGCCGTTTTCCTGGGGGAGGCACCAATCCAGAGGCATTTTGGGAGGCGCTCGAGAATGGTGTCGATGGCGTGCGGCGTATACCGGACGAACGCTGGGCGGATAGCACCATGTCGGGGCGGGATTTGGACATTCAATGGGCGGCGTTATTGGAGGATTACCAAAATTTCGATGCCGCTTTTTTTGGGATATCACCGCGAGAGGCGCAGCAGCTCGACCCACAACAGAGGCTCGTGCTCGAAACTGTATGGGAAGCGCTGGAAAACGCAGGGCAAGACGTCCATCGCTTGAATGGTAGCAAAACCGGCGTGTTTTTGGGCCAGAGCGGAATGGATTATGCGTTTCTCCTCAGCGACAATCAAGCGCTGGACATGTATAGCGGGACGGGGACCACGCTCAGCACGACGGCGGGTCGAGTTGCATTTACGTTTGGTTTTCAAGGCCCTTGTTTGACGCTGGATACCGCCTGTTCGTCGTCGCTCGTCGCCGTACATCTAGCGTGCCATAGTCTGCGCCAAAAAGAAAACGACCTGGTCTTGGCGGGTGGAGTCAACCTCATCCTGCACCCCTTCACGACGTCCGTCACGATCAAAATGAAGGCGCTTGCCCCGGATGGTCGCTGCAAAACCTTCGACGCGCGGGCCAATGGGTTTGTCCGGGGAGAAGGCTGCGGGATGGTCGCTTTGAAGCGGCTTTCGGATGCCGAACGCGACGGTGATCGCATTTTTGCGGTCATTCGCGGTTCGGCCGTCAATCACGATGGTCGGACGACCGGTTTGACAGTTCCGAACATGCTGGCGCAACGATCCATGTTGCGAGCAGCGCTCGATAATGCGCGTCTTCAGCCGGAAGACATTGGGTACGTCGAGACGCACGGAACCGGCACGTCGCTGGGCGATCCGATTGAATTCGAGGCTTTACGACAGGTGATTGGCCAACCGCGAACGGATGGTTCTACGTGCGTGCTCGGGGCTGTAAAAACCAACATTGGGCATCTCGAAGCAGCGGCGGGATCCGCGGGCCTCATTAAAATCATTGGCGCGCTGCAAAAAGAGCGAATTTTCCAGAATCTGCATTTCGAAACCTTGAATCCCCACATATCCCTCGATGGAACACCTTTTGTCATTGCCGACAAACCACTGCCTTGGAAATCCAATGGAAAACCGCGCCGCGCGGGAGTGAGTTCTTTTGGTATCAGCGGGACAAACGCGCACGTCATTTTGGAGGAGGCTCCGCGGCGCGAGGTCAAACCATTTGCGGCGGCGTCCTCGTATCTTCTGCCGCTTTCGGCGAAAACGCAGAAAGCTCTCGCCGCGGTGGCGCAGTCGTACCTAGAATGGTTTTCCAAAAACGACGAACCATTGCACCACGTGATGTACACGGCGAGTTTACGACGCGCCCATTTGGAACATCGCTTGACCGTCGTCGGGTCGACGAAAGAAGAGATCGCGGCGGCTCTGGGGGCGTTTGCGGCCGGAGAAAAACCACCAAGCATGGTTACGGGCCAAATCGGGCAAACCATTCCCAAGGTCGTCTTTGTTTTTCCGGGCCAAGGTTCGCAATGGATCGGCATGGGTCGGCAATTGTTCCGGGAAGAACCCG
>DAOMZH010000902.1:0-4725 GCA_035437985.1 Polyangium sp. (in: bacteria)
CCGCGGCGCCGCGAAATCAAGCACTCCCGGAGCTTAGCCTTGGACAAACTGACAAAGTAGTATTAGTGGGTGTTGAACAGGCGTTGCGAGCGTTGCGAAGCTACGACGGAAGCGGGCAATTGCACACTGAGTAAGTCCGACCGACGATTCGCGACGCGCAACGCCTGTTCGACACCCACTTACGGGCGACGGTCCATAACGTACACGTAGAGGGAATTCCCCAACCTCCGTGGAATTGGGGGTTGACGAGGATCCGGCATCATGGTGGCGTGGGTGAAAACGAATCATCGAACGTTGAACGAGCAGGTCCGTAGGCATATCTGATCGCCTCCAAAACGAGGCTGAAGCACGAACCTCAAGGAATACACCGTGAATGACAAGCGCACTATCGGTCTGCAATTCTCGGCCACCGTCCCTCAGTTCATAATCACCCGAGCCATGACGGCGGTTACACCCCGCGTGTTTCATCGTGTGAGCACCCACGGTTCACTCAGCGGTTTGTCGCAGGTCCATCGCGCACGGGCGCCCCTTCCTGGGCCAATGTGGGCACGTCTCGAGGTCATCGCGTGTGGCATTTGTGGTACCGATTTGACAAACTTGGCTTTTGCCGCTGGCGCTTCCCTCCAACCGTTCGGGTCGTTTCCGGCCATCCTTGGCCACGAAATCTTGGGTCGAGTCGTCGAAGCGGGGAGCGAAGCTGGAGTCACGGTTGGACAGCGCATTGCAGTCGATCCCGTCATTGGTTGTGAGGTTCGAGGATACACAGGCGAAGAATGGTGCTCATGTTGCGCGAATGGCTGGCCTGCGCTTTGCGAACGCTCGGGTGAACACGGCGTGCTGCAGGTCGATAACGAGCTTTTGGCGCCCGGCAAGGTGATGGGTTATCATCGACAATTGCCCGGTGGCTGGGGGTCGGAAGTGTTGGTTCATCGCTCCGCAATGCACCCGGTCTTGGATTCCATTAGCGACGATGAAGCGACGTTACTCGAACCGATGAGCGTGGCCATGCATGCCGCACTGGCCAATCTCGATCGGCTTGGTCATTCGGTATTGGTGCTCGGGAGCGGAACGATCGCCCAGGGGTTTGTCTGGGCATTGCGAGCGCTAGGGTATTCCGGAAAAATCGTCATCCAAGTCAAGCGACGCGCCGCGGGCGAGCTGGCTATGGCGTTGGGTGCCGATCGGTGGGTGCAGCCAGGCGACGAGGCGAAAAGCGCCGTCATCGCTCTGGGCGCCAAAGCGTACAAGCCGTCGATTGGTCCCGAGGTCTTCACGGGTGGGTTTCCGTCCGTCGTCGATTGCGTGGGCAGCGCGGAGAGTATGGGGCAGGCGCTGCGCTGGACGAAAGAACGCGGCCACTTGGTAATGCTTGGCTGTATTGGCCAAACGAATAGCCTCGATATGACGTTTTTATGGGCAAAAGAATTGCACGTCATGGGAAGCGTTTGTTATGGCCGTGAAACGTTCGAGGGGAAACCGCAACACACCTTCGACGTGACCCAACAACTCATCGAACGCACGCGTCCGCCCATAACGCGCCTCATCAGCGGACACTTTGCGCTCCAAGACTACAAAAAGGCACTTGACGCGCTCGGTTCCCGAACGCCGCAAGGTCAAGGCAAAGTGGTGCTGAGACCTTGATGGGGTCTCGAGGTTGGTTTGTTCGGACACACCACTGATGCAACCAATTCAGGTGCCGAGAAACCGGTCGCGATAGGCCGCGAATTCTCGATTGATCGAGGCCTCATTCAGGCCAAACTGGGCCATGCTATAGGCGTTTTTTCCATGTTTGTGCTGGCGATTTTCCGTCGCGAACTCCTTCCACGTGGCCTCGTGCGCCGCAGAAACAGCCAATCCCATTCGTTCGTGAATTTCGCGGGCAACACGCACGGGCTCCTTGACGAGACGCCGGTAATCCACGTGATGTACGCGCTGACCGGCTGGCGTATCTGCAAACTCGACAGCGCGGTCGGCGTACGTGCGCACCTTGAAGTGGTTCGATTCGACAGACCGCCGCCAGTCGAGTTCGTGCACCGAGACTCCGTGGAGCGACAAGATCAACTTGCATTCCGAAGGAACCACCTCGGCCGGATTGCGATGAGTTTGCACGAAAATGGCTTCGGGGACTGCTTCGGTAAACGCGGGAAGCCAGGCAAGGTGATGCGGGCACTTGAGCGTCAATCGTTTTCCCGGATGCGCACGCTGTCGCAAAATGAGCACTTTTCGATAAAGCTGATAACTTTCGCGCATGTCCTGCTGCAAGAGCCAACGAAGGTACGAATGGGTCGGGGTCGTCGCCCAATAGATCATGGATCGTCCAGCCAAACGCATTCCGAGGTTACATTCGTCCGGCAGGTCGAGCCGCACGTAATGTATGGCGTCGATATCATAGACTTTGCTTGCGGAAAGCCACGGCTGAAACTTGACCTGAATGGCTCGCGGCGAATAACCAAATGCGTCGAGATCCACGGGTGTAAAATGTTCGCGCATCAAAATCCCCGTCGCGTCGGGTGCCGAGCTGAGCAAGCGATGGAGAAATGTCGTTCCGGAACGAGGTACCCCGACGACGACGACAGGAGAAAGAAGCGGTTCGCGCGCGAGGGAAGGATCGTCGGCAAACATCTTCTCGATGCGCAGCATGCAAGCCAATCCTGTCACCAGCATCGTTTGCATGTTCGCTCGACCGAGGTAATGCATTTTCGTTTCGGCGCGCATTGATTCATAAAGGACCTGCAGCGCGTCGTATACGTGGGCGGGAAATTCGGGAGGCAAGCCGGCGATCGCCCCGGCATCGGTCATCAAACGTTCGGGCAAAAGCGCATCGAGCCCCGAGCCGAAGATGTCCGCGATTCGATTGGTCACACGTAACCAAGAAGGCGGCGGAATCAGCGAAAATCCGACAGGTTCTATTGAAGTCATTTCGGCTCCGCAAAATGAGGAACGACGTCCGCATATTGCTCCTCGCCGGCATTCATGGATTGCTCGACAATGGGCAAATCATCGAGCAATGCGGGGGAAAAGCGATCGGTGAGGGGGTGCGAAAAGATTTCGAGGTGTCCGGTTTCGTTTTGGTGTTCATCCAAATCGCCGATGAAACGGACGTTGGCGCGGTGCACGACGCCTTTGTTTGTCGTAAAAACCTGAAAGAGGCGGGAACTCGGCGCTCCGTGATTACGTTGCACGCTCAATGTCAGCAAGGGTTTTCCTTCGTCTGTCACGCGAAGAATTCGTCGATTGTCGGCTTGCGTGAGGTCAATTTTTACCGGCCGCTCGAATCCCGGCAGATACCACCGCTCGCCATTGTGTGCCGCGGAGGCTTCGGTTGTCGTCATCAGAACGATGGGGAACGTAGCTGCATGAGGAAGCTCGACACCGCGACTTGCAAAAGGCGGCACGAGGATCGAAAGGACGACTTCGCCATAAGGCCCAACTTCGCTGTTTATGAAATCGAACGAAGTCACCGCGAGGATCGCGTGGCCTGGACGCGCTTCGAGGGGGACCAATCCGTTCGGAAGCCAGGTTCGGACGATGTTCGTATCAACATGAAAGTAGGCGCCAATCGCGGCGCGAAACATGTAACGATTCATGAAATGACCCCCGTTTTGCGAAGCACGCGGCCAATGATCTGCGCCCCACGACGAAGATCATCCGGATCGTGTGCCGCGGATACTGAAACGCGGAAACGAGATTGATGCCGTTTTACCGCTGGATACAGAATGGGATTGAGGTACACGCCTTCGCGTTCGAGTTCTCGAGCGATGGGGAAAATGCCATTGTCGTCGCGAATCATGATCGGAATCACTTGCGACGTGGAATCGCCAACGTCAACGCGTTCCGCTTGCAGCGCTTCCCGCATGACCGCGACGTTCGACCATAGCCGCGTTCTCAATTCCGGTTCCCTGCGCGCAATTCGCAGCGCTTCACGTAATCCACCAACGACGGGCGGCGATAAGGCGCAGGAAAAAATCTGCGAACGCGCATAGGCGCGCACATAATCGACCATGGTCCGCGAGCCGGCGACATATCCACCCATGCCTCCTAGACTTTTTGATAACGTGCCGAAATGCACGTCGACGTCTTTTTCAACGCCAAAGTGTTCGACGAGCCCTTTCCCATTCGCGCCATACACGAATGCAGAATGCGCCTCGTCCACCATGACCCGTGCACGGTGTCGTTTGCAGAGTGCAACGACCTCGTCGAGCGGCGCGATATCGCCATCCATCGAATACACGCCCTCGACAATCACGAGTTTCCGACCTTGTGACCCGGCCAAACGTTTTTCCAATCCCCGCATGTCGTTGTGGCGGAAGAGTGACAACTTGGCTTGGGCGAGCACGCAGCCATCCACGATGCTCGCATGCGCGTTCATGTCGGCAATGACCCAATCGTTTGGACCGACCAACGCCGAGATGGCCCCGACATTTGCCGAATATCCGCTCGGAAAAAGCAGCGCCGCTTCAACACCTTTGAAGTCAGCCAATTCCGCGGCAAATCCTTCGTGCAATGCCAAAAGGCCGCTCAAATGGGGTGACCCCGCTGCACCCAACCCATAACGACGCAATGCCTCCGTTGCTGCTTCGATGACTTGGGGCCTATACGACAAACCCAAATAATTGTACGATGCCAAATTGAGGAGTGGCGAATGTCCCTCGCCCAATTGCACTCGAGGTGTCGGAGCCGTCTGCAACGATTGCAAATACAAATCATATCCACCGGGACGCGATT
>DAOMZH010000903.1:0-4723 GCA_035437985.1 Polyangium sp. (in: bacteria)
GAAAAGCTCCTCGGCGTCCAAGCCACGGCCAGCGTTCGATGCTCCAGCAATCGCGGAACTCGATCTGGGCAGTGGGGTACCGGAAATTGCGTCGACGGGTCTTTTTGCGGCCGGACGCGGGCGAGGTTTTGCGGATTTGGTGCAAACGATCGAAGCGGCGAAAAATCGCGATACGAACAAAGGATTTTTCGTTCGTCTTGGAACAGCTAGTTTTGGTTTGGCGCGGGCCCACGAAATCGGCCGGCTTCTCGATGGTCTCCGAAAATCGAAAAAACCTGTCATTTGCCATGCCGATGATTTTGGCAATGGCACGTTGCTCATGGCCGCTGTGGGGTGCGATCAGATTTGGCTCAGTCCTGCGGGAGGCGTAAATTCCATTACTTTGTCCGCGGAAATGGTCTTCGGCAAACGATTGCTGGAAAAACTCCACGTGGATGTCGACTTTTTGCAGGTCGGCAAATACAAAGGCGCCAAAGAGCCCTTCACCAATGATGGTCCGAGTCCCGAGGCTCGAGAATCCTTGGAGGGCACGTTGCGCGGTATGCGTACGGCGTGGCTCGCCGCGATTGCCACGGGTCGGAACAATCCCGAATTGGCAAATGTCGTCGAAGATGGGCCATTCTCAGCGGAAGAAGCCAAAGAAAAAGGTCTCATTGATACGATAGGGTTTGCCGAGGACGCGCGCGAAGAAGCGAAAAAGCTGGCGAGCGCTGAACGAATCGTGACGCGATTTGGGGGTGGTCCGGGTAATGAACCCGTTTCGCGCGGATTGGTGGACGTCATGCGCGCCCTCACGGGTCCTGGAGGCACAGGAGAACCACGCATTGCCGTGGCTATTGCGTCGGGCGCCATTTCGATGGGCGGAGGTTCGCAATCACCTTTGGGTGGAAACGAAGGCATCAGCGAACGCGAATTGGGAAAAACCGTCGCCCGTTTGACCAAGGACGAATCGGTCAAAGCCGTCGTGTTACGTATCGATTCCCCTGGAGGCTCGGCGCTCGCGTCGGATCTGTTGTGGAAAAAGTTGATGAAGTTGCGGAGCGAAAAACCGCTGGTCATTTCCGTCGGCGGTATGGCGGCGAGCGGCGGGTATTACCTGGCTTGTGCCGGAACGAAAATCGTTGCGGAGTCGACGAGCATCGTTGGATCGATCGGGGTCGTGTCGGGCAAACTCGCGGTTGGAAAAACTCTGAGCGAATTTGGAATCACGACGCAAATCGTGGCTGCAGCCCCGGATCCTCAAAAAGCTGCGCGGGCTGGATACATGTCGCCTTTTGCCGGTTGGGATGAAGCAACGCGGGAAAAAGTGCTGCATTCGATGAACTCGGTGTACGATCTATTCGTCAAACGCATTGCGGAAGGTCGCGGTGTGGATGTCAAAAAAGTCGGCGAGAGCGCCGAAGGACGCATCTTCAGCGGGACCGAAGCGAAAGAGCGCGGGATGATCGATGAATTGGGCGGTTTGTCCGATTCCATAACCCTCGCCCGAAAGCTCGCGTCTCTGCCCGATGACGTTCCCGTCGACATTCTTGGAGGACCCGCAGGGCTCTTCGAATTGCTCGACGACGATGCCGATGCCCGAAGTCGAAGCCAAGCTGCCCTCGCCCAACAAGCCCGACAAACGGCATGGAGCACGATGCTTCCAGAAATCTCGGGCCTGGCCCCACCCGCCTTGTCCACGTTCCTCGGCTCGATGAATCCACTTCTCACCGGCGAAAGAACAGTCGTCGCTTTGCCTTTTGGACTCAGTGTTCAATGAAATTTCCAAAATGCCGCGCGTGATTCTCGTGCTCCCCATTGATTCCAACGCACCCATGACGAACCAGCTCTGCTAGCCTGGCAAGGGTTTTCATGAGTTCGACGGCCAACGACCAAAGCCAAGAACGTACCGAGCGACGGACGATGCCGCCGCCCGAGTTGCTCGATCGCTCGGCCCCAGCTTCGGCTGGATCCCTTGTGCTCGAAGCATTACGCGCGGAAGAACCGATCACACGTCATCAAGGACCACGGGCCGAGATTGCGTACATGCGAGCGCGAGTGGCGCAGTATCGCGAGGATGGCGATGCTGCGGAAGAGCGCGACGCGGCAATCAATTTTGCCCAGTTGTTGATGTCGCGAGACACGCAGATGGACTGCGCGATCGAGATGCTGGAGCGCGCGCTCGAGATCGCCGAAGACCCCGATTTGCGTGCGGATCTCGCCGATTGGTACACCGGACTTGGCGAACACACGACAGCGTCGACGATTCTGCGCGGCTCGTGTGACCCATCCGATCCGGTGGGTACGGCCCAGGTGCTCGAACAAATTGCGGTGCTTTTGGCCCGTGCTGGCGATCCGCAAGCCGCTTCGGCCGTGCTCGAACAGGCCGCGACACTCGATCCAGATCAACCGTTGGCGTTCGAACTGCTTGGAGCGATCGGGGCGTGGGCGGTCAAAGCCGTGTCCTCGGAAATCGCAGCCCATGCCTACCTCGCGGCAGCCGAACGACACGATGCGCTAGGCGATAGTGAAAGCTCCGTCGAAGATCGGCTGCGGGCGTTCGAACTCGCTACGGCCGACGAAACCGTGGCGGAAGCTGTGTTTCAAGCCTTGGCGATTCGTGGCGCGCTCGACGCCGCCGATGAAGCGTTGCGCGAACACGCGAATGCAGTTGGCGAGACAAACCGTTATCGCGCACGGCAAATGCACCTGCGACGCGTCACGACGGCGCTCGATGAAGAACACGCGGCGCGTGCGTTGGGTGCGTTGCTCGATGCGGGCATACTTGGGGAAATCGATACAGACCTCGGATTGATCGCGGATCGCGTGCTCGAACTGGCGCGTCTCGATGCCGTCGTATCCATTCGCCGCAAGCTGCAAGCGAAGGTGGGTTCCATTGCGACAATCTTGGCGCAATCCCGCGGTGCAGAAGCGGCCGCAGCCACGTTGATCCAGGCCACATTGCAAACGTCGAACAGTCGCGAACGCGCCGATGCGCTCGTGCAACTCGCCGCTTCGACATCCGGTGACGTTTCGGCTGTGCTCCTCGCAGTCGCGGCAGAGAGTTATTCGAGCCTCGGGTTGAACCAGCAAGCGCGACGCACGGCCGAGGATGCGTGTCTTGCGGATCCGGCCAGTGCACGCGCGTTTTCGGCGTTGGCGCGAGCGACGATCGCAGCCCCAGAACGCGATGCCGCGATGGCGGTCGAAAGCGGATCTTCGACGATGCTCATCCGTGGTTCGATGTGCAGCGGCATGGCGCGCGTTTTCGAATCCGTGGGTGAAGACGCGCTTGCCCTGACGTGGACCCAACGATGGTTGGCGCTGCAGCCAGGTCGTCCCGAAGCGATGCACGATCTCGTGCGTCGGGCCTCGAAAGCCTACGATCCAGAGCGTCTCGAAGAAGCGCTACGTTGGGTGCTCGCACAACCACGTCCCCTCGATGACATGGCCAGTGCGTTTGGCGAAGGGCTCGAGTTGATGGCCGAGCTCGATCCGGAACGAGCGACTGAACTTGGACGTCGCGCGCTCGATATGTACGGGCCACGCGTGCCGGGTTTGCGAGGACGACTTCTCGCATTGGGTGACCGCACCGGTGACGCGTCGCTGACGGTTAGTCTTTTGGAACGGCTCGTCTCGGGCAAAGCGAAAGATGCTCGACCCATCGAACGTTTGTTTGATCTGGCGCAACGACGTGCCGCAGCGAACGACTGGGACGGAGCCGCATCGGAATTGGCTCGCGCCGCAGCGCGGAATGCGCCGCCGAAGATCCTGAACGAGCATCTCGACGTGCTCGACGCGAAGATGCAAGACGCGCAAGCGACGCTTGATTCAGATGGCTTGGTGTCGTTTGTCGAGGCACGTGTGTATGCGATGGGCGCGCTTCTCGATGGCCCCGAACAATCGCAGCTGGAGAACCTCGCGATCGCCTGGCGTGAGCTGGGCAGTGTGAAGTGGGACTTGGCGCACGACACGCTCGGTGCGGAGCAAGCGTTTTTCAAGGCCGCACAGACAGCGCCTCAAGGCGGGATGGTGCGTTATGCACACGACTTGATGACGTTTGCCGGACCGGAACCAGGTCTCGACATGGTGATCCGTCGCGCGGCCCGAATGGGTGAACCGAAACGTCATGCAGCGCTGCTCATCGAAGCGGCAAACCTCGCGTACGCACACAAGCTGACGAGACGGGCGATGGAGATCGCCGCAAGTGCGATTCAGATTGATCCGTCACGCGCCGATGCTGTCGCGATCGTCGAAAAAGCTTCGGAGGGAACGTCGAGCGTCGAGACGTTGGATCGTATCTACACCGTCTTGGCGAATGCAGCTTTGGGCTGTTACGGCCGACGCGCTGCGCATTATCGCGGTGCGCGCCAACTCGAGCGACGTGGAGCGATCGTCCCCGCCATGCGGCATGCGGTCGCCGCCTTCGAAGCTGTGCCGTCCGAAGGAACGACGTACGTGCTCATGGCGCGTTTGTCCGAACGTACCGGGGATAGTTCCGAGGCGATCGCGGCCATTCAACGCGTTGCTGCAGCTTCGCCGCCACCCGTGCGGGCAACGTGGCTGCTGCGTGCGGCATCGATGGCTGGTGCAGGTGAAGAAGGTGCACGCGTGCGTTTCGACATGCTCCTGCGCGCCATCACCGCCCGCGCGGATGCGTCGACGGTCGAGCAAGTAGGCACCGTGGTGCGCCAACTGCTGGCATTTGGCGAAGATGTCGAGATCCTCACGATGCGCTTCGAAC
>DAOMZH010000904.1:0-4722 GCA_035437985.1 Polyangium sp. (in: bacteria)
CGCAAAGAGACGAACGAAGGGTAGGTCGCGACGAACGTCCTCCGCAAAGAGACGAGCGACGGGTAGGTCGCGACGAACGTCCTCCGCAAAGAGACGAGCGACGGGTAGGTCGCGACGAACGTCGCCCTGCTCGCGAGGAACGAGGCGCTCGTCGCGACGAACTACGAACGAAACGTGACGAAAACCCGACTCCCCGTCCGACTCCCCCTCGTCCTGTACGCGACAAACGCCAAGCTCCCGTGCCCTCGGGTCCACAACGAAGTGGAACGGTGGCGATCATTGGACGACCGAACGTTGGCAAATCGACCATGCTCAACGCGGCCTTGGAACAACCGCTCGCGATTGTCTCGCCAACCCCGCAAACGACCCGCAATGCATTGCTAGGCGTCGTGCATCATGGTTCCGCCGAGATCGCGTTCCTCGATACCCCGGGCCTTCATCGGCCACGAACGCAGCTCGGGCGGATCATGAACGAAGCAGCGCGTGATGCCGCGCGACGTGCCGATGTCGTGGTGTTCGTCACGGACATTGCGCCGAGGCCAGCAGCGCGCTCGGCAAAAGACAATCCCGATCGCGAGCCGCCGCCGCTCGTTCCGCATCCCGGGGATCTCGTCCTATTCGCGGATCTTGCCGACAATCGTCCCGCGTTGCTCGTCGTGAACAAGGTGGACCTCGTCCGTGACAAACAGAGGCTCTTGCCGCTGCTCGAAGCATACGGGCGGGCCTATTCCTTCACGTCGATCATTCCGATCTCAGCGCAACGGGAAGATGGGGTGGCGATCATCCTCGACGAAGTGGCGAAGCTCGTTCCTGAAGGACCGTGGCGCCATGAAGCGGATGACGTAACGGACAAACCTTCCCGGTACTTCGCGGCCGAGTACGTCCGGGAACAGATTCTGCAAGCGACGGAAGACGAAGTTCCGCACGCAACGACGGTGACGATAGAGCGGTACGTGGAACCGCGAGCCCCGGGTTTGGCGGTGCAGATCGACGCGACGATTCATGTCGAAAGGCCCGGGCAAAAGAAGATTCTCATTGGTGCAGGCGGATCGATGCTCAAGCGCGTCGGCATCGCCGCCCGCAAACGCATCGAAGAGCTGGTCGGCGAAAAGGTGGTCTTGCGCCTTTGGGTCCGCGTGACCCCCGATTGGCGCGAGTCCGTCGCTCGTCTCGACGAACTCGGCTACGGCAAGAGCGAACCGCAAGTGACGACGATGATCGTTGCAAGCGCGGCCGAAGCAGCCGTGAGCGAAGGCTCCGATGATGTCGACGAACTCGACGACGACGATGAGGACGAGGACTTCGAGGACGAGGACGAACTCGACGACGAAGATGAAGACGAAGACCTCGACGACGAAGAAGACGCGGATGAAGAAGGTGAAAACTGATGTCTGAAGAAAGTATCGATCGTGACGACCAGCAGCCGGACATCGAGGCCGATGAGCCTTCGGTGATGGCGGCGCCGTTGCCGATCGTCGCCATCGTCGGTCGACCGAACGTCGGCAAAAGCACCCTCTTCAACCGACTCGTCGGCAGGAGGACCGCGATCGTCCATGACGAACCCGGGGTAACGCGGGACCGGCATTACGGGGACGTTACGTCGCACAATCGCAAATACATGCTCGTCGACACGGGAGGATTCGATCCCGACAGCGACGATCCGATGCGGCAGAACATCAAGAAGCAGATCGACATCGCGATCGCCGAAGCGGATGTGGTGGTGTGCGTGCTCGACGCGACCGAACCTCCGAACGCGGCGGATCGAGCGGAGCTGGCGCTCTTGCGGCGTGCGGGCAAACCGGTGATTTATTGTGCGAACAAGGCGGATTCGACGCGGGCCGAGTTCGAAAGCAACGACTTGTATCGGTTGGGCGCGCCAAACATCATTCCGCTCTCGGCTTTGCATGGTCGGCGCATCGACGAACTCGAACATGAGATTTTCAAAGCTCTGCCTCCACCACCTCCGGAAGTACCAGCGACCGAAGCGAAAGATGTGGCCATTCGGGTCGCGCTGATTGGCCGGCCAAACGCTGGAAAATCATCGCTCGTCAACCGCTTGCTGGGCAAAGAGCGGGTCATCGTGGATTCACGACCAGGCACGACGCGAGATGCGATCGACACGCGTTTCGAGCGAAACGGTCGTTCGTTCATGTTCATCGATACCGCGGGCATTCGGCGCAAATCCAAGGTTGTAAAAGAGGACAGCGCGGTCGAAGCGACGAGCGTCTTGCACGCGATTCAAGCGATGGAACGCGCGGAAGTCGTGGTGCTGCTGTGTGACGCCGAGGAAGGCGTGGCCGAACAAGACGCGAAGATCTTGGGCCTCGCGGTCGATCGCGGACGGGCGGTCGTGATTGCGCTCAACAAAAGTGATCTGCTGGAAAAGGGCGAGAACAAGAAAGCGGAAGAGCTGGCCAACGACAAACTGTCTTTCGTGCCGTGGGCGCCGGTGGTGCACATCAGCGCGAAGACGGGGCGCGGCGTGGGCAAACTGATTCAGACGATCGTGCGGGTCGCCGATGCATACCGAGGTCGTGTAGGCACGGGGGCGCTGAATCGATTTTTCGAGCAAGTGCTGGCGAATCGCCCACCTCCGACCCAGGGCGGCAAAGCACCGCGGCTGTTTTACATCACGCAAGCGGAGACATCTCCGCCGCTGTTCGTGGTCATGGCGAGTGACCCGGAAAAACTGCACTTCAGCTACCAGCGTTATGTGCAGAATCAGTTGCGGAAAACGTTTGGGTTCGAAGGAGTTCCGGTGCGGGTGAAGTACAAGCCGCGACGACGACGCGAGCTTTGATCGGTCTTTTCACGGCGGATTCATGCTGATCGTCCCCGATGGGGGCGCATCGCTGACGATGCCGCGATTCCAAATCGGCACGGCCCGGGCAAACAACTCGAGTCGTTCGATGCTCTCGTCATCCACAAGAGATCGCAAGCCAAGCACTGCTTGGTTCACCCCGGTAAAACCCAAGGCTTTGGCGATGGCGCGAAGTTTTGCGCCTTCGTCTTCCCCATCCTCGGACGGAATTGCCGTAACTCCTTCGGGCGCTTGATCCGGCGCTCGGAGGCCGCTCCTGGCTCGACCGCAGATCTCTCGCGCCAATTGACGGGCCGCAACGGCGCCGCGAACCATGTATTGCTCGCGCAAAAGTTGGGCGTTCGTCCGGCCAACCCGCGCGATCAACAAGGCTTGATCCTGCCATTCGCAAAGTCGTTGCAAGCTGTAGCTCGTGCTGAAAAAGAGCCGCGGGGTGGGACAAAACGCGAGGGCGTGGGTCGTGTCGATTCCTTCTTCGGCAAGACGCGTGATCTCTTCGTCGCTGAGACCGTCGATGAGGGTCATGTCGCCGCTGCGGGCAGCTGGAGTGGACACACCAAGCATCGATGCGGCGCGATCCTTGACGGCGCGCAAGATGCGCTCGCCAAGAAGCGCAACGGCAACGCCAACCATGAGCGCGCCTTTGTACCCCTGAAACAAGTAGCCCTTGCCGTCGCTCGTTTCGCTGGAGCTCGACAAGAACGCGACGCCGAAAAACACCGACGCAATGCTGACGATGAGCAAGGTGCGCGCGGACCAAGCCATCATGCGTGCAGTGGAATCATTGCTGGCCGAACGAAATAGGATCTGACCGAGGTTCAACGTGAACGAGACCGTGGTCGCGGAGCCGACGCAAAGCGCTACGAGATACCGCAAAGCATCGTCGTCGGTCGCATACCGCAAGAGGATCACGGAGCAGGCGATCAGGATGGCGGATCCAAGGAAGCCGAAGATGGTCGCGTGGCGCGACATGCGCTGCACGGACTCGCGCATGAGGCCCGCTTCATAGGACCACATACGATCGATTTTGTACTTCCAATCGGAGCGTTCACGCAGCGGCATTCCGGAAGGAAATGTCAGTTCTAGGGAAAACTCTCCGCGGGCAAACCGCCGCTCGACGAGCATCGACGAACAGATGGCCAGGATCGCAGGCAAGGCGACGGCCCCGAGAACGCGAAAACGAGGGACCGGATCTTTGTCCCAAGCTTCGAGGTCGTAATAGGCCACGACAAACATCCCAGCCAAACAGGACAAAATGATCCAACGAACGATCGAGGGCGCAATCAGCGCAAGGAAGCGAAGCGTGGCGCGAAAGACTTCTTCCGCGCGCTGCGTGTGATGTGCGACCGAGCCCGTGAGCAACGTGTGAAAGAAAAACACGACGATCGCGACGGCCACGCCACCGCCCACTTGCGCCACGAAGGAGGGCGCGTTGGGCATGACAAACGTAAAAAAAGCAATGGATCCGCAGTAGGCCGCGAGCACACCGACCGTCGCAAACATCGCTCCGGGAACACGCGGACGCTTTGACGAAGGTTCGTCCGGGACCGGAGCTTCCGTCACCCGTGGCGTTGGTACAGCAACGCTCCGAACGGGTTCTGCTGTCGAACGCGCGGCGGCTTGACGCTGGTTTGTCATATTGGCTGGAGGTTCGGCGGGAGGAACCGCATTACGTTCAGGCACGGCGGACATGTCGCCGAGCATCGTATCGTCGTGGGCGAGCGCGTGCGCCTGAACAGTGGTGATGAACGGACGTTTCGTGTCCGAGGCAAGGGACGTCGACGACGCTCTTGGTTGCGCCGTAGCTGCGTTACTTCGACTTTTGTTTCTTTGCTGCGCGCTCGATCTCGCAGCGCAAATCGCAAGCCGACAAAGTTACCGGCTTGTCTTCGACCTTGTTC
>DAOMZH010000905.1:0-4717 GCA_035437985.1 Polyangium sp. (in: bacteria)
TGTCAAAACATCGACTGAAGGACGTTGTGTCGCAACGATCAGGTGAATGCCGACGCCCAGGACGGAGGCGGGTTCAACAACGCCAATTTCGGTACGCCTCCGGACGGCAGTTCGGGTCGGATGCAGATGTACATCTGGAATCAGACTTCTCCTACCCGCGATGGCGATCTTTCCATGGATATCATCATCCATGAGTTCGGTCAACTTCGCGACGTTTTGGGGGTTTGACCGGGTCATCGTCCTTGTCGCCGTCCTCGACCTTCTTGGCCTCGTCGTCGTCTTTTTCGTTTTGGGGTTTGTCTTGTTCTTCGAGCTTGGGCGTAGGGGGAAGTTCGATATCGACTTCGAGCGGATTGTTTTGCGGGCGTAAACCTTCCCGCACCGATTCCACGAGTGACCGAATTTCCGCGCGATCCTCGACGACCTTCGCAACCTCTTCGGCCCCACGACCGCCCATTACATGGAAGAGCAGCGCCGTTGGAATCCAAAGGAGCAGAGGTATGTGGGCTTCGCGCGACATGCCGGTTCGCTGGTTTCCTGGCAAGAACCCAAGTCCGAGCACTTGGACGTCAAAGGATCGAAATCCCTAGCAACGAAAGTCGAAACTAGCATTCACCCCGGAGCGCAGCAACGACGGATGCTCGACAAAAACAAACGCTTACACGCGAAAAAAACGTCGATTTGCTGCAAGACGTACAGCACGCCCCACATGCACAAGTTCGAGCCTTCCGCCCTTCGTGACCTAGTTCAGACCTTGGTGATCGAATCCCAGTGATCCGCGATCTCTTGCGCCGTCCACGCTGCGCCCTCGTCTTTGAACTTCCCGGCGCTTTGCACGACCTTGTAAGCAAACATCTGCGATCCCGTCACCGCGAGAACGTGACCGGTTTTGTCGCCACAGAGATCGGACCCGAGAAACAGCGCGGCCGGAGCGATGTGCTCGGGCGTGAGCGAATCCATCCCGGAACGAAACATCGGCAAGTCTTCCGTCATGCGCGTTTTCGCCACCGGAGCGAGGGCATTGACCGTGATGCGATGTTTCTGAAGTTCGATCGCAGCGGTCCGCGTAAAACCGTAAATACCGGCTTTTGCCGCAGCGTAATTGCTTTGGCCAAAGTTGCCGAGCATCCCAGAAACACTCGTCGTGTTGACGATTCGACCTCCGCCTCCTTGGGCGATCATTTGACGAGCAACGATTTGCGTACAGAGAAACGTGCCTTTCAAGTGCACTTCGATCACGCGATCCCACAGGTCCTCATCCATCTTGAGGAGCGTCTTGTCGCGAAGGATGCCCGCGTTGTTCACGAGCACATCGACACGCCCGAAAGCATCGAGCGCGCTGCGTAAAATTCCGTTGGCTCCCTCGTTTGTCGCGACCGTATCAAAGTTCGCAACGGCCTGACCTCCGGCTTGTTTGATCTCGTCGACGACGACATTCGCCATGGCTTCGCCCGACCCCGAGCCATCGCGCGCTCCACCCACGTCGTTGACCACGACACTTGCGCCCTCACGCGCAAAAAGCAGTGCCTCGGCACGCCCAATTCCACCCCCTGCACCCGTGATGATGACGACTTTGCCGTCGAGTAGACCCATGACGTTTCCTCCGATCTCGAGTTCTTTCGCGCGCGCAGGATGGCACACGTAGCGCGAAGGGATCGGCGCTTTTCGCCATCGAAGTCACCGGAAACCGAGAGACGAGCGCGCCCATTCCTTGCCCCTACCCCCGCACGTGTGTAACGACGACGCCGCGTGACTGCCTTGCAATCGAGAACTGAACGACCACCCCCGGGCCTCGAACGCGGCGTTTGGTCCGCACCTCGTTGGGCAGTGGCCGCAGTTGGAGCCGCCGTCGTCCTTGGGGCCCTCGTTTACCTCGTTTGGCGAGTCAAACGCTATCGCAGCCGCAAGTCTGGAGCCTCCGAGTGAACAATCTGGTTCGTCGTGTCCTGCTCGTCATGCTGATGGGTGTCTTCGTTTACGGCACCTTGGTGCTGTATCGCGACACGAACGAGATGGCCGCAGTCCTCGGGAGTTACGCGTGGCCCACGTTTGGCGCGGCGTGTGCCCTCGCTTTCGGCAACTACCTGCTGCGTTTCCTCAAGTGGGAATACTACCTCGCGCGCCTGGATATCCGCGGTGTTCCCAAGCTCGATAGTTTGCTCATCTTCTTGTCGGGGTTTGTTTTGACAATCACCCCGGGCAAAGTCGGCGAAGTTTTCAAATCTCTGATTTTGTTTCAGCTCAAAAAAGTTCCAATTGAACGAACTGCACCGATCGTCATCGCCGAACGGGTGACCGATCTCATTGGCATCATCACGATCATCACGATTGGCAGCGCAGGATTCGCGGGCGGGCTCATTTGGGCGGGGTTTGGAGCAGCCACGGTCATCGCCTTGCTCATCTTCGTCTCGGTGCCCGCGGTGAGTTCCCCATTCGTCCGCCTGTTACCGCGTTTGCCTGGACCGTTGGGTCGCATCGGCAAAGGTTTGGCGCCAAAGATCGATGCGGCACTCGTTGGACTACGAACGATTGTCGCCCCTGCGCAGCTCGTGTGGCCCACGATTTTGTCGATCGCTGCGTGGTCGCTCGAAGGCATTGGTTTGTGGGTGATTTTGCAGGGGTTTGGCGTTGTGTCATCCCTCGCCCGCACGATGTTTTTCTACTCCACGGCGACGCTCGCTGGAGCTCTCGTGCCCGTTCCTGGTGGCTTGGGAATCACCGAAAAACTGCTCGAAGAACAGATGACGCGCCTCGGGGGCATTCCTGCCGCAACGGCGACGGCTTCTATGATCCTGATTCGGTTTGCGACGTTGTGGTTTGCCGTCGCGGTCGGATTTGCGGCGCTCGGACTCCTTCGCGCACGCCATGGCGGCGCTGTTCTTGGGGGCGAACCGACTCCGCCACGCGAACTCGACGTTTCGAATTCACTCGGCGAAACGCCTGCATCTTCGAGCCTGGACGGCACATCCGACGCCCGTTAGGCAAAACTTGTGCAAGTAGACGTGCTTGACGGATTGCGTCCGTCGACGATCGGCTGGTACACAGCCTTCACGGGCTCTCGCGAGAGAGGACCCGAGGAGTCGCCCCCCTTCGCGGGCATGCTGCTGAGACACCATGGCAACGATCGAACGAGGCATCGCGCTTGTGCAGCGGGTGATTGAGGCGCACAAAGCCAAATCGTCCGGAGAAGCCGTCGTCGGAGCTAGTCCAGCTGCGCTCGACGCCCTCGAATCGAAACTCATGGTGGAGCTGCCACCATCGTTGCGAGCGTTTCTCGCGTACGACTTCACCTTCGCCAGCTTGGGCAAACGATTCAAAGGAAGAAATCGTTTCGGCACGGACCCGAAGGCGCCAAACCCGAAAATGACCTCCGTCCGAAAGCTCGCCGAAGCGATGGTGGAGCTTGGTTGGACAGAGTCGCGCATTCGCGGAAAAGTCGTTCGTTTGCCCAACAAGTCCGGGCAACCTTGGAACGCGATTTATCTCGGCGAAGCGCGCCGCGACGGAGAACTCGTAATCCTCGGACTCGAAGCCGAAGAGACCAACGTGCGGGTTTTTCCTCGCTACACCAGCTTCGACCTCTATCTGATTCACCAACTCGGCCTTGCACGTTTGTCCGAGCGTGAGCGCCTCGATGACTTGGATTCACACGTCTCGCACAACCCCGAGCTCATTGCAGCAGGTGACGAAGACGACGACGACAACGCCGACTACTGAACCGCTCGTGCGCCGCCCCGCCCCGAAAACATCACGAACAATCGAACCAGCCAACGTCGCGACGTCCCACGCCGCGAGCGAGCCATTCGCCGCCGTCGTCGAGGCAGGTGATCCACGCGATCGTCTCGACAAACTCGTGGTACGTCTCTGCGAACGCGCGGGACAAACAGTGTCACGCTCGGCAGTGCAGCGGTGGATCGCGAATGAGCGGGTGCTCGTGGATGGTCATCCGAGCGAAGCGGCAAATTCGGTGGCGGTGGGCGCGCGGGTGCGCATCACGCCGGAAGGGCCCGAGCCGACGCGAGCCGTGCCGGATGCATCGATTCAGCTCGATGTTGTGTTCGAGGACGAACACCTCTTGGTCGTGGACAAACCAGCGGGGCTCGTGGTTCATCCGGGCAAAGGTCACGCGGAAGGAACGTTGGTCAACGGGTTGCTGGGACGTGGAGGATTCGAGCTGGCGAGCGCGGATCCAGAGGATCCCGAGGGGCATTTGCGTCCGGGGATCGTGCATCGGATCGACAAGGACACGAGCGGATTGCTCGTGGTGGCGAAAGACGCAGTGACACGTGAAGCCTTGAAGGCGTTGTTTGCCGAGCACGACATCGAGCGTGAATACGTGGCGATCGCGGTGGGAACGTTGAGCGACGCGACGTTCGACACGTTGCATGGTCGGCATCCGACGGATCGGTTGCGATTCACCTCGCACGTGGAAACAGGCAAGCGCGCGGTGACGCACGTGCAGGTGCTCGAAAGGTTTGTCGGGGCGGTTTTCGTGATGTGTCGATTGGAGACGGGACGAACGCATCAGATTCGGATGCACTTGGCGGAGCGAGCCAAGGCGCCGATCTTGGGTGATGCGCTTTATGGAAAAACGCCCAAGGATCCGCAGATTCGAGTGATCGGCGAGAAGCTTGGGCGGCAAGCACTCCATGCGCGTCGGCTAGGGTTTGTCCACCCGATCACGCACGAACGTTTGTTTTTCGAAAGTTCGGTGCCT
>DAOMZH010000906.1:0-4703 GCA_035437985.1 Polyangium sp. (in: bacteria)
AGGCGATCCTTCGACCGGAATGCCCATGACGATGACCTGGAATGGTGCAGTCGCGAAAAGACAGAACGTACAGCTTCCGCCCGTCAACGTACTCGAAGGCACGGATGCGACCGTAATCATGACTGGGCGCGGGGATCCCGATCTTTATGTGCAGTTCGGCTCGGCTCCGACGCAAAATTCTTGGTTTTGCCGTCCGTACAAGACTGGCGCCAATGAACAATGCACGGTGACCGTACCTGCTGGAGAAACCGCTATGTACATCATGGTTCGGGGATATGCGTCGGGACAATACAGGGTGACGGCGAATTACACGTCCCCTTGAAATGGGCAAGAATCAGCGACCGCGAGTCGAATCGGCCGTTTGACCAAATAAAACTTTGCGGGCTTCGTCGTCCATGGAGTTTTTCCGGGGCAGATCTCGGCCTACGGCCCGCCCTCGCTCGACTGCAGGACGCGCGGTAATCGCTGCGAACCAGCGCTTCACGTGCGGAAAATCATCTAGGTTTTGGCCTTGGACTTTCGCCGGAACGACCCAGGGCCAAGCCGCAATGTCCGCAATCGAATACTCTCCGGCCAAATATTCGCGATCGGAAAGCCGCCGGTCCAAAACACCATACAAGCGATTCACCTCGTTCGTATAGCGTTCGATCGCATAAGGTATTTTTTCCGGGGCATATTCACGAAAATGATGGGCCTGCCCGCACATCGGGCCAAGACCACCCATTTGCCACATGAGCCATTGCGTGACTTCGTATTTGCCTCGCGGGTCTTTCGGCAACAGCTGCCCACTCTTTTCCCCGAGATACAGCAATATCGCTCCCGACTCGAAAATGCTGACGGGCGCTCCTCCACCAATGGGTTCGTCGTCCACGATCGCCGGCATCCGGTTGTTCGGGCTGATCGCCAAAAACTCCGGCTCGAATTGGGCCCCGCGACCAATGTCGACCGGCACGATGCGATACGGCAATCCCACCTCTTCGAGCATGATCGTGATTTTTCGCCCGTTGGGGGTTGGCCAGTAATACAGGTCGATCATTACCGTTTCCCTTCGTTGTTCAGAATTCGCCCATGAGTCCCAGCGACGGATACACGATATTGCTACTCAAATCGAATTTCTCCACCGGCTTTTGCAATACCGACAGGTCGCCGTTCATGATGAGCCGGACGAACGTGAACTCGAAGGCCAGAAAAACGTATTTGTACCCCACCGCCACACCAGCTTGACCACCCACGTAAAACCCATTGCCACTGAACGAAGCCAACTCGGTTTTCGCCGAAACCGTGCTTGATGCCTCGATTTCGAGCTTCAGCTCCGTGCCAAAACGCGTGTACATGAACCTCGGCCCACCCCAAAGTCGATACCAACTCCCCCGCGTCCCGAACACAATCGGTACATCCACTTGAAATCGGGAAAAGTCCTCGAGTTTGATGATTGGAATGGCATCGAGCGGCAAATCAAGCACGAAATACCCGAGCCCAAGTCCGGCCGATGCATCGATTCCGTGTTTGGCCTTGT
This sequence comes from Polyangium sp. (in: bacteria), assembly GCA_035437985.1. GTDB lineage: Bacteria > Myxococcota_A > Polyangia > Polyangiales > Polyangiaceae > Polyangium. Next base: position 1,517 of record DAOMZH010000906.1, read on the forward strand.
TCAAAAATTGATATCGCGACCCCAGCCGCAACGAGCTCGTTGCATATCGCAAGGATATTTCGAGGTTGTCGACCACGGTAAATCCAACCCCCACATGCGGGGTCGCCGAAGGCGGATTCAATAAGGTTGCCGCCGCCGCTTTGTACACTTGTTGCACTTCGCCATCCGTCAAATCGCGCTCACCCGCGGCTTTGACGAGCGTGTCGGCAGCATCGATCGCATCCAAAAGGGTCCCCGTAGGCACGGAGACGTCCATTCCGAATTCAGCTTGTACGTGATGTTTCGGAGCCACATGGGCTGGCTGCATGCTCGACAAAGCCGGAGCACAACCCATCGAGAAAAGTGCGAGTAGAGGTAGACTGGTAAGAATGTGACGAACGTTCACCCTCGTGACGTTATCACGGAAGCCCAGCCGGCTCCGAGAATCGATTTGAACGGAGTTAGCAGCTCAGCCCGTCGCGACGGACGGCTCTCGCTCGGCAAACAGAGGCGCAAAAATACGCGAAAGCGCAACGCCCGCTGCTTCCACCGGCGCCGGACCATCACCAACCACCGCCAAACGCAACGTGCGCCCATGAATCGGCACGTCAAACGCCATCAACCCTTGGCCATACGTAAACTCGTCGATCATCGGCGCAATGCGCTCCTCGTTGTCGAATGCACCCAGCGCCGCCAACCACTCGTGATCGTACCCATTCCCAGCTCCCGATACGAGAAGCCCATCCTCGGTCGCCAGCGTCATCGCCTTGAACCGATTCCGCTCGATCACCGCTTCGAGATACAAACTCGCAGCTTCCGATACCATCTCACTTCGTCGTTTGCGTCGTTCTTGAATCATGTAGGTCTACCTCCGCTCTCGTCCGACATCAGACTACTTGTGTGTAGATGAAGGGCCAAAAAATTTGCGCGAGGTTTTTCGCAGGTCACGGGGGCTGGTATTCAAATGCTCGGTAACCTACGATGCACTTCGTGCTTTGCCGTCGGCGACGTGCTTCATGCCTGGGTTCGTCCGGGATGCAGTTTTGCGCACGTCTCGTCCCGGTTTGGCTACGAAATCGCAACCCATGATCCCTCTGAAGCTCCCTGCGCTCATTGCCTCGCGATATCGAGTGCTTCAACCGATCGGCGAGGGAAACATGGGCACCGTGTACCTGGTCGAACACGTGTACACGGGCGAAGAGTTGGCGATGAAAGTGCTCCAAGCGCATGCGGGAGCCAATCCGAAGTTGGTCAAACGATTCAAGCGCGAGGCTTGGTTACCGGCGCGAATTCGTAGTGATCATGTGGTTCGGGTCATCGACGCCGATGTGAGTCCCGAGCTGGGTAATGCGCCATTTTTGGTGATGGAGCTGCTTCGAGGTACGGATCTCGAAGGCCATGTGCAGCGCCGCGGGGCCTTGCCGCCAAGCGAGATTGTCGGGATTTTTTGGCAAATCGCCGATGCTTTGTCGAAGGCGCACGCGATTGGAATCGTGCATCGCGATCTCAAGCCCGAGAACATTTTTTTGCACGAGCATTTCGACGGTCGCGTCATCGTCAAATTGCTGGATTTCGGGATCTCCAAGATGACCGGCGAAGGGCTTGGAAATATCGCCGAAGCGGGTTTGACGCGGACCGGTGCGATCCTCGGAACCCCGCTCTACATGCCGCCCGAGCAAGCCAACGGGGACACGGCGTTGATTGGTCCCGCGTCGGATCTCTGGGCCTTGGGGCTCATCGCGTACCGCCTGCTCACTGGTGAGATCTACTGGAGATCGCACACGATGGCGGAGCTGCTCGTCGAGGTGATGTCGAAGCCGATGGCTCCACCTTCACATTGTCATCCGCGCGCGACCGAAGCTTTCGACGCGTGGTTTTTCCAAGCGTGTAATCGCGATCCTTCCAAGCGTTTTGCGTCGGTTTGGGAGCTCGTGAAGAGTCTGGCAGAAACGTTGCACATCGGACCTCCGGCAGACGAGACAAACCTTCCGCGAATGGTTTTTCAGTCCCAACCTACGGTGGATGTCGAGCCGGTTCCCGCAACGCAGGACGCGGAACCGGAACCGGCCATCGAGATTGAAATGGCCGCGCCCGATAGTGTTCCTCCGGCGACGATGCCCTCGCACGCCGTGCCGCGTTCGGAACGGGAACGAACGCACACGCGTCCTTCTTCGCGACAACGTCACAACATCAAGCTGCAAGAACCTTCCGCGATCATGGTCGCTCCGCCGCTTTCGTCGGAACGATCGGAGATGGGAGGCACATTGCTTCGCGGCAGTGAGGAATCGCTGTTGCCCGAAGCGGAGCGCCGTCAACTCACCATCGTTTCTTGGGACGTCTTGATCGCGGAGGAAGTCACGGTGAACTTCGATCGCGACAAACTCGACCGCGTCACGAACGAATACCGCGACACGTTCGCGCAAGTGATCACGGCGCATCGGGGACACGTCGGCACGCCGATGGGTGAAGGGCAAATGGCGTATTTCGGTTTTCCGATCGCCCAAGAAGACGATGCTCGACGAGCTGTTTCCGCCGCGCTCGAACTCGTCGAGACGGCCGAAAAACTCAATACTCGACAAACAAACCTCCGCCTGGACGTGCGGGTCGGAGTGCATACGGGGTTGGTTCTAGCGTACGAGATCTCGGCCGACGCGGTGACGCAACCAGCGGCCATTGCCGGCGCGACGCCGATGATCGCGTGGCGTCTGGCGAGTTTGGCGCGGCGTAACGGCGTGCTCATCAGCGGAGCAACGCAGCGCCTCGTGAAGAACTACTACCAATGTCAGAGCCACGGTCTGCGCACGATGAAAGGCCAAGGCCAGCAGATCGAAACATTTCATGTGACGGACGAAGGTGCAGCTCTGAGCCGGGTGCAGGGAATGCCCACCGGAAGACTCACCCCGATGGTTGGTCGCGAACTCGAGCTTGGACTGTTGCTCGATCGTTGGGCTCGCGTGGAAGAAGGCTCTGGCCAACTCGCCCTCGTCGTGGGTGAAGCGGGCATGGGCAAGTCGCGTTTGGTTCGTGTTTTTCGCGACAGACTCGAAAGCGTGGCCCACAAATGGCTCGAAACGCGATGTCGCCTCGAGCATCGCGAACGTCCGATGCGCCCGATCGCGAATTTGTTCAGCCAGCTCTTCGTGCTCACGGACTAAGGGCTTTAGTGCGCACTCACAAAGGGGAAAAGATCACACAAGCCCTTGCCTAT
>DAOMZH010000907.1:0-4699 GCA_035437985.1 Polyangium sp. (in: bacteria)
CCACCAATGCGTGCAAGACGTCTCGCGTAATCCCCAGGAGACGCTGATAATGTTCCGCGACGGGACGTAATCCGGCCATAAAAAGCACGAGCCCCCCGGGACGTATCTCGAGTTGCCCTTGAAAGCCCCAGCTTGCGAGCAATGTGCGCAGTCGAGGTCGAAACGCACGCGCTGCTTCCGAGCCTGACGCGGCAAATGTCGTGACGTGTTTGTCCCACACAGGATCGCCCACGGTGACCGTCGGTGGCGGTGGACTTTCGATAAAAGCTACGCGGGTCAAAAAATATTCACCCACGCGCATCGCCGCACGATGCATCAGGTTCGGATGGGTCGCATAAGCGATAATCGTTCGTTCCAAGGGTTCGGAATAAAGATCCGATGCATACCAGGGTTCCACGACGACATACGGACCATGCGGCGACGTCCGCGTCACACTGCGCAAATAATGGCCTGGAGGCGCGATCGTATCATGAGGTTCCCAATGTCTGAACCATGATTCCTCGGGAAAAGGAGACCAGCCAAAGCCACTTGCTTGGGCCCAGGCACCAATTCGTTCACCTTCGAATGATTGTTGCGGAGAGGTCACGCGCGGCCAGCTTAGCTCGCCTCATCTCCAAAAGATAGGAAAAACTCGTCAGCAATTCCGCGGGCAAACTCCTGCCTCGGACGGAGCGAGGTTTGGGCCACGGGCTCAGCATATTTTGCTCGTGTGATAGAATTTTGGATTGGAACTTGTCCTCGACGCGGGATTGCGAGCATCATGGGTCATCGACGGAATCGGCTGTTCTTTGTTGAGCCCCGCCGATGGCCTCGAGGCACTAGGAACACCAACGGTAGAGTGTTCGTTTGCCAAAGGATGGAGGACTTCATGCGTGAGAGTTTCATGGCTTATCGAAAGTTGATGGTTTCTGTTGCATTCGTCGCGTTGGGAACGCTAGGCATCGCCTCGGCGCCTGTTGGTTGTGGTGGAGACCAGACGCAAATCTCGTCCGGTGGCAACACGGCGGGCGCCGGTGGAGAAGCTGGTGCTGGTGGCGCTGCGGGATCTGGAGGCGCCGGTGGCGGAGTCAATCCCTGCCAGAATGGTCAAGTCTCTTGTTCGGGCGCGTGTGTCGATACGCAAACGGACGGGACAAACTGCGGTGTGTGCGGGGTCAGTTGCGGCGAAGGAACTTGCCAAGGTGGAGTTTGTCAATGCGGAACAAGTGGCCCCTGTAATATAGGCGCATCGTGCGTGGGTGGCCTTTGTGTCTGCGACACGGGGCTCGTCACGTGCACGTCGGGATGTGCCGATCTTTCCAGCGATCCGAACAACTGCGGCACGTGCGAAAACGCCTGTTTGACAGGTCAAGCATGTGTGTCGGGACAATGTGGACCGTGCCCCATGGGGACGGTGGCATGTCAAAGTACCAATGCTTGTGCCGATTTGTCCTCCGATCCGAACAATTGTGGTCAATGCGGAACCAATTGCGGGGCCGCTGGTATGTGTGTGTCCGGACAATGTGCATGCATGGGCGGCGCAGTCTTCTGCATGCAAGGCAACGCAGGTTGCGTCGATGTCTCGTCTGACGAGAACAACTGCGGCATGTGTGGCAATCGCTGTCCAGACAATGCGATGTGCGTTTCGGGGCAATGCGTTTGTCCGGCCGGACAATCGGCTTGCGGCAACGTGTGCGCCGATTTGTCGTCGGATCCAGGTCATTGCGGAAATTGTCAAACGAATTGTCCCGTCGGCGATACCTGTGTTTCGGGTCAATGTCAGTGTCCCGCAGGCAATACCATTTGCACCGGGATCAACGGCACGCAATTCTGTGCGGATACGCAAGTGGATCCGCGTTTCTGCGGCAACTGCATGACCCAATGTACGCCAGGTTCGTCTTGCGTGACGGGTCAATGCATGTGCGTGGGCGGCATGAATTGCGGCAACAACAGCTGCGTCGATACCGGATCCAACCCGAACAACTGCGGAATGTGCGGCACGCAATGCGGTCGTTCGCAGTTCTGTGACAACGGCATGTGCGTTTGTCGAGACGGACTGACGACCTGCCCCGGTCAACAAGGCTGTATCGACCTCGATGCCAACAATGAAAATTGTGGCGCTTGCGGCATGGCCTGTAACAACAACACCGTTTGTCTGAACGGCAAGTGCGTCGCCAATTGTCCGAACGGCACGGACGAATGCAATGGCGCATGCTTTACGAACCAGGATTATCAAAATGACCCGCTGAACTGCGGACAATGCGGACAATCCTGCAATCGTGACCAAGTCTGCGTCATGGGTCAATGCCGCACCTACCTCGCGCCTCCAGGCTGCGACATGTGCCCCTGCGCGCAATGCGGCGTAGGCACGACGTGCTGCACATACCCGGCATCGAACTTCCCAGTTTGCGTGACGGGTACGACCTGCCCGCAATGATTCGAGTTTGACCAAGTCAAACATTCCTGCCCCTTGACCGGTCACGAAATGCCAATGACATCTCGTCATTTTGGGGTTTCGTGGCCTTTCCTCTCGACGCAGAACAAATACGCCAGACAAACCCCTTCGGGCGCTGGCCGAATCTGCACCACGCATCCATAACAAGTTCGGTCGATGGCCCGCGTCGCGACACATTCTCCCTCATGGGTACGCGCGGAATCGAATTTTCAACCTATGCCAATCCGGATCGCCTCGACAATGAGCCATTTCGATTGGGCGACGGAATAAGCAAACGAGGTATGTCATGGGCCGATTCCAAAAACCATGGTTTGTTATGTCAATACTCGCGATGCTCGTTGCGGGATGCGGCGAAAGCCCGATTCCGTCCGATGAATCGCCGACCCGCGAAGTCCAACAAGAGATCGTGGATTGTTCCGTAGTTTGGGAAAATGAACTCATGATTACGGATTTACGCGTCGTTGGTGACGCGCGAGCTCGCAACAATGGACCATGGTCGTTCGGTGGAATCATGAAAGCAATGGCCGGCAATCGCGACGAACAACGTTTCGTCAAAGGATTCGTCGAATCTTGGATGGAGGATCAAGACGTCGACGGAGCTACGGTCAAAGCTCGGCCTCGAATGCAAGATGTCGTGCTCGCACCCTGGAAAGAGCGTAGTCCTGCGGGAACGTATGATTTGGCAACCGCTCCATTCGAATTGCTCGCCATCGTGTATCGAGTCGATTTGCGCCGGCAAGGAAATACGGGTGCCGATGCCGGTGAAGGACGCTTTGTGTATGGGGTTCGGGGCGCAACAGGCCGGATGGTACCGTTTACCGTCATTGCTGAATTTGGCTTGCCCGTGCGCGGCGGGAAAAGCGCGCTCGATTGGGCGAACGATTGGCATGCCTTGGGCAACCTCGATCTTGGAAGCGCAGAATACAACCGAAAGCTAGAACAAATCACCAATCAATTTGCCAGCCGTTCGGCTCGCGCCGGTATGGTCCCGGGAACATCCCTCAATCAACTGCGGACCAACGAAATCGCGCTCGACCTCAACGCAGGTCATACGCCCATCTGGGAACTACGTGAATTTCATATCGAATCCGATGGTTACCTCCATCCTGCTCGTCCAGCGCTCACGCCCATGAACGACATGAATGGCACCGACACGTTGACCAAGTACGTAAAGCAGAATGCGCGAGCCATTGAACAGGGAACGCAAAAACTTCCCGTCAAGTTCAAGGGCAAGCATTTCGGGGCTGGATCGTCTGCGGTGCCCACGAATTTATTCACGTGGAGCGTGCCGAACGTTTCCGCCGAACTGCAGAAACGTTTTTCGGAGCAAACCTGCAATGGCTGTCACGCTGGAGATACCGCGACGAACTTCCTGCACGTTGGAGCGGACTCGGCTGGAGGGCCCGCTCGTTTATCGGGCTTCGTCGTGGACGTCGAAATGCCTCGACGCATATTGGAGCTCAAGGAACTGCTCGGTTGCGATTATTGACGCGTCCACGCTTCCGCAGGAAAACCAAGAGACCCAGTCCCACCGCGGCAAGCGGGTCGGCCGACGTTCGGCCCTTCGTTCGCGCTGCAAGATCGCACGAACAACCCACGACTCCATAAATGTCTCCCGATTGTGATCCAGCTTCGCCACCATTTCCACCAGGACCAACGGAAGATGCGGCCCCGCCAAACCCGCCCAAACCCTTACCGCCAACACCACCAGTCCCATTGCCGCCTGTGCCAGCCATTCCGCCACTGCCGCCGTCACCGCCAGAACTCGAACTGGACGAACTGGACGAACTGGACGAACTCGACGAGCTGGACGAACTGGACGAACTCGATGAACCCATGGACGGTTGACACTGCGTCACGTGGGCTTGTCGTTTGGTCGTGCAGTTTGTCGGAGAGGAACAATTGGGCTCGGGCAAGTCTGGGGGATTCGAACTGCCGCCAATGTCGCCACGATTCGGATACGCCAGCGCTACGGCATCCCATTGTCCATTTGGAAATTCGATGAATCCGAAGACTTTTTCCTGATAAGGCGCCCCTCCACCAACAGCTGGATTCCACACGCCGCGATTGCTTCCGTAATTCGGATTGTTGGGATTGTTGACATAGGCGAGCCCATTGTAGGCCCATGTCGCCGTATACCAATGCTCGACGATCGTTGGTTGATTGTCGCCGACGCAATTGGTCGCAATCCATTTGCTCGCCAAAATTCGAGTGCTCGTGGCCAAGTTGTACGTCGGATCCGAAGCCACACGTTGCCGGTCGAAC
>DAOMZH010000908.1:0-4697 GCA_035437985.1 Polyangium sp. (in: bacteria)
CTCGAAGATCCCCCGAATGCGCGAACGATTCGTTTCGACGTACCCGAAGCATTGGCCGAAGTCATTCAGCGCGCGACAGCTCGGGCCCGCGAAGAACGTTACGAAAACGGCGGCGAATTGGCGCGAGCTCTCGCTCGTGTCGGACAACTGAACAACGATCCACCAGCCACCGATCGCAGTGCTTCCGCGATTCGCGCCGTTCCCGCCAAACCTCCTTCCTCGACCACCATTACCGAGACCGGAGCGACTTCCGTACCTGCATCCCGCCCAGGTTCAGCCGAACGACGCGTCGTTGCCGTCATGCTTTTCGATCTAGGCGGTACACGCCTCGAAGCCGATGTCGAACGTCGCGTGCGCGAAGTGCTCGGTGACGATGCGCGCCTCGAAACTCTGCTCGGTGAACAGCAACTCGTGGGCGTTCTTGGTGTCGAACAATCGCGTGGAGATGAAGTGATGCGGGCTGCGCGAGCTGCTTTGGTGCTCACGCAATCGATGCCACAAGGGCGAGCTGCAGTCGCGATTGGCATGGCGATCCGAGGTCGTCAGGATTTGACCGGACAAGCTCTCGATCGCGCCGTCGCGCAAATCGATCTCACCGCGCGAGGCAGCGTCCGGGTCGATTCCAATGCTGCCAGTGCGCTCGAAGGTCGGTTCGTCCTGCAAAACGATGCCCGCGGCGGTGTGCTTTTGCGCGAAGACACCCGCGGTTACGTCGCGCGTCAGCTCCTGGGACGACCGACACCGACCGTTGGACGTGAAAAGGAAATTGCCCTTTTGCAAGGCATCTACTCCGAGCTTGTGGAGGATTCCGCTCCCCGAGGTGCCTTGATCATTGGACCGGCGGGAATTGGAAAAAGTCGCGTTCGCGGAGAGCTCATCCGCCGTCTCGAAGTCTCGGGTCGTCCGGACGTACTTTTGTGTCAAGGCGATCCCCTGAGCCAAACCTCGAGTTTGTCGGCATTTGGTCGAGCCTTGCGGGCCGCGATGGGCTTGCACGATGGCGAAGACGTCGCCGATCAGATCCTCAAGTGCAAACGACACGTCGCTTCGCGTTTGCCTGCGGAGCGTCGGTTCATCGCTGGGTTCCTGGGCGAACTTGCGGGAGTTCCTTTCCCGGACGACGGGGACGAACCTCTACGCGCTGCTCGCGCGAGTGCTGAATTGATGCAGTCGCGGCTGCGTTTGGCTCTTGAAACCTACATTCGTTCCGAAGCTGAACGATCGCCGCAGGTGCTCGTGCTCGAAGATGTCCATTGGGCTGACGACACGACGCTCGACATGGTTGATTGGCTCTTGGGTTGCCGAGATTTGCGGTTTGTCGTGTTCGCCTTTGGTCGTGCCGATTCGGGATCACGTCTGGGAGCGATTTGGGATCGTCGCAACATCACGCGTTTGACGCTGGCACCGCTGTCGCCCCTCGCTGCGGATCGTTTGGTATCGGCTGCCCTGCCGGGAATGGATGCTTCCGGTCGGACAAACCTCGTTCGGCGAGCCGATGGAAACGCGTTGTTCCTGGAAGAACTCATTCGTTGTGCTGCGGAAGGTCGCAACGACTTGCCGCTCACCGTGCAAGCTGTCGTGCAACTACGGCTCGATCGCATTGAAAGCGATGTGCGGGAAGTGTTGCGAGCGGCATCGGTGTTTGGACAATCGTTTTGGACGGGTGGAGTGAAAGCGCTGCTTGGCCGGGCGGTCGATGGAGAATTGTTCGAGCTCGTAACATCGGAGCTAGTCGCCAAACAGCCCGAGTCCCGGATTGCAGGGGAAGACGAATGGGTGTTCCGTCAGGCGCTGGTGCGGGACACGGCGTATGAAGCGATCATCGACGAAGATCGTGCGGTGCTGCATTTGGCGGCCGGTCAGTGGCTCGAATCGGTGGGCGATGTCGACGCGGGACTCGTGGCCAAACACGCTGATGCTGGAGGCGATCACGAGCGTGCGGCGCGCCTCTACGCACGCGCGACGAAGCAGGCGTACAGCAATGGTGCGCAACTCGAAACGGCTCTCGAACTTGCGAATCGTGGGCTCGCGTGTGGCGCGACGGGCACGGTGCGAGCGCAGCTTTTGCTCGCGAAAGCGCAGTGTTCGAATCACATGGGTCGCTTGCTCGACGGCATCAGTGCTGCGGAAGAAGCGGGGCAGTTGACCGTTGCGGGCACGGACATGTGGGGCGAGGCGCAACGACTTGCAGCCGCAGCGCTCATTGAAACGGGACGCGCAGCCGAGGGTGATGCCCGCGCGGCGCACACGCTCCATCCGCACTACACAGCAGCAATGTCGCCAGCGATCACCGCGAGTCTGATGGCGGTGCGGGTGCGCGGACTGGTTGATTGTTTGCAGCCCGCAGAAGCGTTGCGCGTGGCCAACGACGCAGTGGCGACGGCTCAACATTCCGGGGCCGTCGATGCTCTGATCCGCGCTTTGGACGCGCAATTATTTGCAGTCGCGCTGATGAATGCTCCGTCGGAGGTGTTGGTCACGGGCGGATCGCTCATCGAAGCTGCCGAGAGCATCGGTGATGTCACGTTTGCCACGCGCGGTCGCCTCAATGTGGGTTCGTCCCTGAACCATTTGGGCCTGTTCGAAGAGGCGCAAACCATGCTCGAACGCGCGTTGTTCGATGCACGGGAACGACGCATGCGCATCTTGGAAGCGTTTGCCTTGCACAACCTCGGCATGAGCTACGCGCGTCTCGGCAACCTCGATTTGGGGATCGATCATCAGCGGCAGGCGGCGCGGATTGCGGACGAGACAAACGCCGCACGTCTGCGCATCAATACGCGGATTTACGAGATCATTTTCTTGATTTGGCGTGGGGCACCTGGAGATCTTGCGACGGCGCTCAATCTTGCGCGTTGGGCGGTCGAAGAAACCCGAGCTCAACCGGCTCTCCAGATCCTGGCGATCTTTGCATTGTCCCGCGTGCAGCTCGCCCGCCGCGCCATTCCTGCGGCTTTGGAAACGGCTCGCGATGCCAATACGCGTCTTGCCGCTGCGCCGGTCGAAGAATGGGAAGAACTCATTCGCTTGACGTTGATCGAAGCGCTCTTGGCCAATGGCGACGAACAAGAAGCCAATGATGTGCTGGGGGCAGCATTCACGGCGCTGACCGAACGGGTATTGTCGATTCGATATCCGCATCATCGCGACGCGTTCGTCCGGCGAAATGAGGAAGTTTATCGTATTGCCGAACTCGCATATCACCGGCTTGGTCGGTACTTCCCGCAAGATCCGACATGAAAATCTTGCGCCAGGCGCCGCGAGAGGCTACTCCGCTGCTCGATGTTCGCTGAAAAGTCTGTACTCGCTCGCCCCACACGTTCGGTTTCTTGGCTCTCGCGCTGGAACATCCCTGCGCTTGCCGTCGCGGTTGCGGCGGCGACAGGAGGGTTTTTCGCGGATGAACCCGTAGCTCAGGCGGCGGATTCGAAGATTGCCGTCATCGACTTGGCGCGGGCGATTTTCGAGACGGAAGATGGGCTGCGCGCGCAGGCCAACCTCAAGAAGATCCAGGCCAAACTTCAGGGTGATCTCGAAGGCAAGCAGCGCGAGTTCATGGCCAAGCGCGACGCGTATGAAAAAGACAAGGGGAAGATGACCCCGGACAAACGCGGCCAGGTCGAAGCGGACCTTCAGCAGCGCATCGTGGAGATTCAGACGATGCAGATGGACTCGCAACGCGAGATGCAACGTCAGCAGAGCGAGATCATGCTTCCGATTCAGCAGCGTGTTCTCGGCATCGTGCGGCGCATAGCAGCCCAAGATGGTTACGAGATGGTGCTCGAGAAGGCCGCAGTTCCGTACATGCGTGGGGATCTGGAGATCACCGATCGCGCGATTCAGATGTACAACATGGGTGGTGATGGTGGACCTGCGGCGGGCAAACCCGCCCCAGCTCCGGCAACGCCGAAGCCGGGTGCGACAACGCCGCCTCCTGCCGCACCCAAGCCCGCTACGCCCGCTCCCACGAAGAAATAGTTTTTCCTACCCGCGCATTGCGGAAAACGGTTTTTCAGGCTGGTAGATGGCCCGAAAAACCGTTTTCTTTTTGTGAATTGGGGGAAAGAATTACGGGACGCAGCAGAACGTAGTCGGATTGACTGGAGTTAGCGAACCCATTGCATTGCCGCCGCCAGCTGTGACGTTGCATGAACCGCCAGTTGGTCCAGTCACCGTCGCCGAACGTCCAAACGCTGTTGGATTGCCCGTGAGCGGAGTGCACGAGCCGGCATTAAACGACGCGATCTCGGTATTGCAAGTATTGACCGCCAAATCGCTGTAAATGTGCACGGTCGCCGAGCAGGTCGAATTCATGGGTGCTTCGCAGGTACATGCCGTGCACGAGCGCGTATCGTCGGCCTTTTCGAAATAAACGAATTGTTGCGAAAACGGACCGACGGGGCAGGAGTTCTCGCCTAGTTTGTAGACGCAAAGGCCGGTGCGGAAAGGTGTTGCGGATTTGGGCTGACAAACATTGCCCGCGCCACATCCAGCGCCTTTCACAGTCGTCGAACATCCCAGCCCAAATGCTTCCCATTGCGCGGGTTGTTGATCACTCACGCCCCCCGACGCCGGGCAATTTCCGCCAATTGCGACGGGTGCCGCCATGGTTGCGGAGGTATTGCACGGACCACCGGCGCACATCACGCCGCCTTGTAATGCCGCGTCTCCGTAACATTCGCCTTGCCAAGCCCCAG
>DAOMZH010000909.1:0-4690 GCA_035437985.1 Polyangium sp. (in: bacteria)
TGACCATTGCGCCTATTGCGGAAGCGTTTTGCGGATTTTACGTGAGCGGGGCCGACGCCAAACTTTTCAACAACGCCACCCTCGTCGTGCTGATGCGCGAGGGCACACGCACGGTGTTGTCCATGCAAAACAATTATCAAGGTCCCCCGGAAAACTTCGCGATGGTCGTTCCGGTGCCCGTCGTCTTGAACAAGGAAAACGTCAAAACGCTCCCCGCGGATATCTTCGCCCGTGTTGATCGTTTGGCTGCTCCAAGGCTCGTCGAATATTGGGAACAGGATCCTTGTCGTCCCGACATGTCTTACAAGGACGTGACCCGTTCCGTCATGGTCCTCGAATCCGTGCAAGTCGCCGACGATTCCGAAGTTGCGGAAAAACACGGCGTCAAGATTGAATCGCGATTCAGTGTCGGCGAATATGACGTGCTCATTTTGAGCGCCAAGGATTCTTTGGGCCTCGATTCCTTTCTCCGAGAACAGCGGTACAAGATCCCCTCGGGCGCTGAGCCTTATCTGCGTCCGTACGTGACCCAAGGCAGCAAGTTTTTTGTGGCCAAAGTCGATACCAAAAAGGTGAAATTCGAAAATGGCCAAGCCATGCTTTCTCCGCTTCGATTTCATTACGATAGTGACACATTCAGTTTGCCCGTGCGCCTTGGGCTCATCAATTCCGCCGGCACGCAGGACCTCATCGTGCACGTGCTCGCGCGTTCGCGTTACGAAGTCGCCAATTATGAAAACTTTGCCATTCCGACGAACATCCGGGTGAATGAAACGGTCAAGACTGCATTTGGCACGTTTTACGCCAGTCTCTTCGATAAAGTTTTGGCTAAACATCCGAAGGCGGTGATTACGGAATATTCGTGGAGTGCTGGGTCGTGTGATCCTTGTCCAGAACCGCCGCTCACCGTGGGGGATCTCGCGACGCTCGGGGTGGATGCTTTGCCGGGATACGAAGGCGCGACGGAAGCTCCGCCCGAAATTGCGTATTCGTTTGTCCTAACGCGCCTGCATGCGCGGTACGATAGCAACGCGCTGGGTGAGGATCTGGTTTTTCGCGCCGCACCTGGGATCATGGGAGGTAATGGCGTTCCTGATCCAGAAGGGAAAATGACGCGCGGGGCGCAACCGAGCGGAACTACGAATATGTTTCAAGGTCGGTACGTGATGCTGCATCCGTGGGAAGGGCCGATGGCATGCGACAAACCACAACGTGGTATCTGGGGTGGACCGATCAAGGAAGTCGCCGGGCCGACGCTGGTCGCGAACAATACCGCGTTCGTCCCGCGTGGCGCGCAGCTGACTTCGTTTTTACAAACCAATGAAACGGAAAGCGCATCGGCCGAAGATGCGACATTGCCCACGGGTCCGGTCAATGACGTTCCGCCCTTGCCGCCGCCCATGAATCGAGGGTGTGGGGCTTGCTCGATTGCCGAAGAGCGAAATGGGTTTGGCGCATTCGTGGCGGCAATGATGGCTGGTGTCCTGGCCATCGGGCGTCGATTGCGGCGCACGAGGTAAACCTGCGGCCGAGCGAATCCGTTCTCAGTTTGCCCTCCTGGCCGAATACGTCATTCTTTGAAATACGGTTTTTCCGGGAAGAAATAATATCCCTTCACCAACGCTCGACATCCTTTCGGCGCAAGCGCGGCATCACGCACCAAGGCCATGACACACGCCACTGCTTGTTGCTCGAGTGGCAACTTGGACCAGGCAGCATCTACAATGCGTCGTTCTTTTTTCAAGAATGCCAGCGTGCCAAAAGGTAAAATCGTTTCGGCAATCGCGCCGTCCCGGGTTTTGACCAATGCATCCAAATCGGAATGCGGCCGTCCTTCTCGATCGAGCAGCGCGATCTCGGCCCATGTTGCATCGGTCGCTTCATTGGCCACGGGCTGATTCAAGAATTCTTTCACATATTCCCCAGGCGCACCTTCCGATGCGGCAACGAATACGAAGACGTCCCGAAGTCGTTCGGGCTCGGTCTTGGCAATTGCGATTGCATCCGAAAAACGCCCCCGTCCAAGCCAATAGAAGGCTTGCGTAGCGGGCGTCGTGCCTTGACCTGTTTCCACTTCGAGCGCCATCTTGAACATCGTCGATTGCTGGGCGAGTTCCTGAAGTTTGTTCTCGATGTTCGGGGGATTCTCGACGCGCACGAGCCGCGCGAGGTCCAGCGTGCGTTCTTCGGCAAACACCATTGCACTGGTCGCGACTTCCAAGGCCCCAATGGCTTCTGCATACTTTCCTTGACGCAGCCATTCATTCGCGGCGGCGTTGGCCAAGTAGGGGTGAAAGGGGTGTTTTTTGAATTCGTCAACGAACACGCGGCCGTCGGAGTTTGGATTGTGGTCGCAACGCAGGGACAAGTACAGCCAATCAATATCCTCGCGCGATTCCAACGCTCGTTCGCGCAGTTTGTCGCAAAGGGTCTTCCGCTTGCCGTCTTTCGCCCGATCCTGCTGCAATTCCCAAATCGCGACGTCACGAGGGTACCGTGTTTTTCGTTTGGCGAGCATTTCGTCGAATTCTGGCAAACCACTCGCTCGCCCAAGCCAACTCCGAATCCAACGTGAACTCGGCGAATCCCACGTGGCGTGCGCGAGAATGATTTGATTGCGACCGGCCTCGTCGGCGGCATTGGCGAGAATCGCTTCGGGTTGGGCATTCTGCAGCGTACCAAGACGAACCTGCACGACGTTGCCGCTCGCCGCCATTTCTTCGCTGCGGCGCCAAGATTCGAACGCCCGGTCTTCCTGCGATGAATACCATCGAGGTGTGCCGAGGTGTCTGATGGGTCGCTGAACGTTGTTGCCTGTTTGCTCCGCGCGTTGCAACAGGGGTGTTACCGAAGCGACGTTGTAGATATAATCGCCTGAAGGCTGCAACCTGGTTTGAAACGATTCAATATCGTCGCCGCTCTCGAGGCGCGTCCGAATCTCGACGTTCGGCGTGGGGGAGAATGTCGAACTGGTTCGTTCGAGCGCCTTTACGAGCACAGTTTGTCCCGCAATATCCACCGCCACGGGCACGTCCAGACCGTTCACGATGGTCACCGTCGCGGTATCCTGAGTTTTCGCGCGTTTCAATGGCCTGGATGGCCCGGACAATTCGTCCGCCTGCGAGGCAGTCACCATGACCAAACCAAGAATTCCCCCGGCAACGACCAGGCGCCCGAGCGTCGGGAAAAACCCATCGGCAATTTGAAAACGATCCCACCAATCGAGCTGCTTTTGACGTTCGCGTTTTTCGCTGCGGGTCAAGGTTTGATAACGATCGGGGACCACCGGAGCCTCGGGGGCAGCACCAGGATCGGAGCCTTCTTCATAGGCCCGACGCACATGTTCCTCCGCTTCCACGAGCAATTCGAGGCTCACGCGTTCGAGCGCTCCAAAAACATGCATTGGTTCGTCGACCCAACCGTCGATCACCTGAAGCCAATCGCCAAGGTTTCCATCATCGGCGAGAGGCAATTTGAACTCCTCCTCGAACAATGCAGCAAACTTATCCGGACATTTTTTCTTTTCGCTGGCGCCGAGGTTTTTCCAAAGCCGCTCGAGGAGGACCTCGGGCAAACGAACGATTGTGCGATGACGATAGATTTCATCGAGTGCCGAATGGACCTCGACACAGGCCACGATGAGCCGCCTTCGCTCACTCGAACTCACGCGCCCATCCGCGGTGACGATTGCCAGCACATTGGCCAAATAACCACGAGCATCGCCCAAATTGGCTTCGACGTGGGCCGCATAATGGTGCAATCGAATGAGCCCGACGAGATACTTGTCCCAGCCTTGTCCCAGGACCTGGGCTGCGGCAAGATGGGCAGCTCGACACGCCCGATCATGCGTTTCGATACGTTCGCGCATTGCATCGACTTCCGCGGTGACTTCATCGAGCAGTCCCGACAATTGGCGACGCGGAATGGAGCGCCCTCGATGCTGAATCATCCCGCCTGGAGCATCGAGGATACCGTCGCGCAAAGCTTCGAGAGCTGCGCGTTCATTGCTTTGCACCCGAAAATCGCGAATTTCGCCAGCCAATGCTTCCGGATAAAGTTCGGCCAAACGTTCCCGCAGCGTCGACGGATCGACGAGGGGCCCAACCATTTCGGCTGGTGTTTTTGTAGCCAAACCAATGGCCCGGCCAAGATAAGTGCCTCGATAACGTTCGTGAAAAAGCGTTGATCCAAATCGCTCGTTCACAGCCGCGAGCGCTTGTTCTTCCGTGCCTTTCTCGAGTTTCGTTTCGAGCGCCGACAATATGCCCTTGGTCACATCGCGCCGAAGTTTTTCGGGATCGCGAAAAAGGCAAAATGCGGAACGAGCATCGAGCTCCGCGGGTACGTAAACGCGTTTGGCATTGACTTCTCGATCGCGGTTCGGCGGGTGCGTCGACCACATGCGCGGAGGTTCGGCCAATTCCTGTTTAAAAACTCGATGATTCTCGGGATGTTCAGAGGGAAGTTTTGGCGAAGCACCATAATCGGGCTCGTTCAAAATGCGCGAGATATGCTCGATGACCCGTGATTGTATCGTAAAAAGGTCGTGGGTGGCCCGACCCTGCGTCGCTTCCCGAGCCATGATACTGATCGCTACATTCCACGCTTCATCTGCAGCGCCCAAACGATGCAATGCGTGGATGAGCGCGTCACTCCCCGTCACGGAAACGCTCACCAAATCAGCCTGAAA
>DAOMZH010000910.1:0-2836 GCA_035437985.1 Polyangium sp. (in: bacteria)
ACTCACCCTTCGAAAAACCCATTCCGTGACTGCCCGAAAAAAGCACGGCCGGCGTCTTGGGTCCTCCGAAAAGCTGCGAAACATTGGCTTTGGTCGCGTCTTCCTGAAAATAACGCGAGATCTTCCAATCCGGCATTCCTCGATTTTCCGCCCACGTGGCCAGCGGCCGGACCAATTTGCGGAAACTGGACGACGTTGCTCGGTCACCTGGGTTGCAGACGCCAACGAACGCAGCTTCCCGAGGAAGCACGAGCCCTCCGGTCTCAGCCAAAACGACGCTCTGCGCATAGTTGGCATATTCTTCGACCGTATCGAAATGAATGCGGCCAACTGCATATTGGACGTCCATCTGGTATTGGACATGAAACGGAATCTCCTCGGGGGATCCCACGAGAAGCAGATAATACGGGACCAATTCAGGATCCGCGGGGCCAGCGCCAGCCCCATGCACCGCGAGGAAGTGCTGTTTCGTATCCCCGCGACGATATCCTTTGTCACCGCGGTATTCTTTATAATAACGCTCTTTGATCTTGGTAGCTTGGGACCGACGTAGCCGCAGGAGCGGCATGAGCGCCTCGTAAATGGCTTCTTGTTGTCGAGCTTCAGCGCTACCCGCTTCGACGGCCGGAAATACGACGCCCCAGCCTGCCTCTTCCAGTTTCGCCGGATCGATTCCTTCCTTGACACCAAGGTGCGGTTCGTCCTTACGTACTTTGAGTTCAGCCAGATGCGCCGGATCGTCGCTCTCCTGGGAGGGCGTTCTGCCCATGATCGCCCTGGCGAGGACCTCGGACTTCATAGGCTCGAGCAAGTACGAGCCGGTGGTCGCATCAAGGCCATTAAACGTCAGGTCACCGTTGTCGTCGTCGTCGAGCTGAGTGGAGGTGGTCATAGGCACTTGCAGGCGGGAGCGGGCGATGCCCGAGCCAATTTGCGTTTTTAAAAAACTACGAGGTCAGCGAAGTCTCGCGGAAAATCGAAACGAGCGCAAGTATGATGGAGCCTAAAAATAGCACGGACCTTCGTACGTGCGTTCGGGCTTCGAATCGAACACGCTGGATACGACGGGGAATCAGACCCCCCCACGACGTTTTCTTTCGTTGGCGTTCCGGCCAAACTACCGCGACAAGATAATCGGCACACGCTTGTACCGATACATGAGGGGCATTCGTTGAACCTCGAGGGACCTCGATTTCACCGGCAAACGCAACCGTGAAAAACGCTGCAGCAACAGACGCACGGCAATCTTCGCCTCGAGGCGCGCCAGCGGGGCACCAAGACAATAATGAACCCCTTGGCCAAACCCCAAATGGTGATTGGGCGAGCGCGCGATATCGAATACATCGGGTTTGTCGAAGGCCGCGGGATCGCGATTGGCCGCACCGAGCAATGGAGCAACGATGGCCCCCTTGGGAATCGTCACCCCGTGCAACGTGATGTCTTCACGCGCGTAATTGGTTTCGGTCGTATGCACCGGCCCGACAAATCGGATGACTTCTTCAATGGTCGAGTCGATGAGGTCCGGATTTTCTTGCAATTTTCGGAGTTCGTCGGGATGTTCCAACAACGTGACGATTGCATGCGTGATCAGGTGAACTGTCGTTTCATGCCCCGCAATGATGAGCAACATCGTCGTGCTGATCAACTCGTCCTCGGTCAACGAATCGCCTTCTTCTTCGGCGTGAATCAGCGCCGTGAGAATGTCGTCACCAGGACTTTTCCGCTTCCTGCCAATCAAACCTCGTAAAAATGCCACCGATTTCGGCATATCGTACAAGAGCGACTGCACCATTCCAAACCCGGAAAAATCTTGCGACGTCGCGCGAACGGTCTTCGAAAACTCCGGAACTTCATGCGCTTCGATGCCCAGCAACCACGAAATGACCGTCACGGGAATGGGCAATGCATAGGATTGAATGAGGTCGATTTCACGTTCGGTTTCCAGTTTGTCCAAAAGCTCCGACGTAAACGTATGGATCCGCTCCGTCATTTGCTCCACCGCTCGAGGCGTGAACGCTTTGTGAACCAGACGGCGCAAACGCTTGTGTTGCGGATCGTCCTGGTTGATCATCGACGAAAGGATCAAGTTCACCGTTTTGGGAATCAAAAACGACCACCAGCTTTTGCCCATCGCGTTGGACCGATTTCGGATGAGTCGTCCGTCTTTGAGCAATGTTGCGCAATCATCGTACCGCGAAACGAGATACATCGTGAGCACGCTGGCTTTGCCCTTGTGCACCGGCGCGTTTTCATGCAGCCAGCGATAAATCTCGAATCTGTTTTCGCTAAACTCTTGAGACCCGATATCGACTGGTAATCGAATCGAACGTTTTCCCGCTTCCATGACCGGTGATAGCGTCCATGGCGACGAGAGTCAATGCGCAAGGATTGGCAAACTGCGCAGCCGCCAACCAAAACTTTACGTCATCCCGCGACCATCAACCGTGCAACTCGAGCCCCCCAGATGATGTCCGCAGCCACCCCGACACGCACCATCTGGCATGCGAATCTCATCTCCGCCTCTGCACTCTGCTCTTGCGGTGCCAAGAAAAATCGTGGCACCATGGCGCACATGTCGAAACGCCTTCGCTCTGTCGCCTTCGCTCTTCCCCTCGTGCTTTCCGCGATGACCGCTGCGCCTTCGGCGGAAGCGTTTTGTGGGTTTTACGTTGCGGGGGCCGATGAAAAGCTCTTCAACAACGCGACCACGGTCGTGCTCATGCGCGAAGGCACGCGAACGGTTCTTTCGATGCAAAACAATTATCAGGGCCCGCCGGAAAACTTTGCCATGGTGGTGCCCGTGCCGGTCGTTTTGCAACAAGAAAATGTCAAAACG
>DAOMZH010000910.1:2936-4687 GCA_035437985.1 Polyangium sp. (in: bacteria)
GCAGGTCTCGACAAATGGCTCAAGTTCGAGAAATACAAGATTCCCGAAGGTTCGGAACCTTTGCTGCGGCCGTACGTGCAAGGTGGGGCGAAGTTTTTTGTGGCCAAAGTCGATTCGAAAAAAGTCAAATTCGAAAATGGCCAAGCGCAACTCTCGCCCCTGCGTTTTCATTACGACAGCGAAACGTTTGCTTTGCCCGTACGCCTCGGGCTCGTCAATTCGGCCGGGATGCAAGACCTCATCGTGCATATCTTGGCCCGCGGACAGCGGTACGAGACAGCGAATTATCCAAACGTCGCGATACCGACGAACTTGGACGTGAAAGACAACGTGCGTAACGATTTTGGCGCATTTTACGCGGCGCTTTTCGATCGCACGTTGTCGCGGCAGCCCAAAGCCGTGGTCACCGAATATTCATGGGACGCAGGCTCGTGCGATCCTTGTCCTGGTCCGACGCTCGATGGGGGTGACCTGATGACGTTTGGCATGGACGCATTATCCGATGCGGACACTGCGGTTGCGACGCCAGGTTCGTCGGGACCGCCCAATGCGTTGCCGATGAAGCCCATGCCCCGCTGGCGCGGAGGAAACGGTTTTGTTTTGACGCGATTGCATCTGCGGTATGGCAAAGATGGGCTCGGCGAGGATTTGGTGTTTCGTCAAGCGCCGGCCATCGTGGGTGGGCGCGAATTCGTGCGCGATGGCAACAAGTTGGAAACTGGGGCCGTGCAAAGCTCGACCAACAATTTTCAGGCGCGTTATGCCATTCGTCATCCCTGGACAGGTCCGGTGAAATGCGCCAATCCTCGACGAGGCATTTGGGGCGGTCCTCCCGGAGGAACACCGCACAAGGGCA
Source organism: Polyangium sp. (in: bacteria) (assembly GCA_035437985.1). Classification (GTDB taxonomy): domain Bacteria; phylum Myxococcota_A; class Polyangia; order Polyangiales; family Polyangiaceae; genus Polyangium. The sequence goes on from DAOMZH010000910.1 coordinate 3,793, forward strand.
TTGAAGCAGCGCAAAAATTGGCGTTTGCAAAGCGTGGAGGAATGGACCTGGTAGCCATGGTCGCCCGCGACGAAAATGAAACGAAAATCGATAGTGGGCCGCTCGTTCCAGCCCCGGCAATGTACGCGGCAGCGGCCGACACTCCGCCCACCGATACGAACAAAGCACCGCCGTCCGACCAACCGGTTGCCGGACCTCCGCCTACCCCCCCGCAAAGTGGGTGTGCAGGATGTCGGGCCGGCGATTCACAAAGCGAAACGGTTCCCTTGGGAGCAACCATTGCGGCAGCAATGGGGTTGTTGGTGAGTCGGTTTCGGCGCCGAGTCCGTTAACGCACACGAAGTGTGCTGAGTACCCGCTAACCTGCGGGGAGTTTTCCACCTTGGGAGTATCTATGTTCACTCTTCGAATCATGCGTAATGCAACGTTCGTCATCTTCTTCGCCGCGGCGAGTTTCGTCGCTTGCGGTAATGCCGAGCCCATGAAGTCGGATGATTATTGCAGTCGCCGTTGCGATTGTGAAGCATGCACGGATGAAGAACGCACCGACTGCGATACCGACCTCGGCGACCTGAGCTTTCGCGCGCGAAATAAAAGTTGCTTGGATCCGTATCTCGCGTATGTGGTTTGCTTGATTGACAACGGGCAGTGCACGAGCGGCGTTTATGTGGAAACTGCCTGCGACGGCGCGAAAACCATACTCGACAATTGCCTCGTCACTCCTTCGTGCCCATTTACCAACAACGGGGTTTGCGACGAACCGCAAGGTACCGGCCAATGCGCATCAGGTTCGGATTCCAATGACTGCAATGGCTTCTCCTGCCCATTTACCAACAACGGGGTTTGCGACGAACCGCAAGGTACCGCCCAATGCCCCCCTGGGTCGGACTTTAAT
>DAOMZH010000911.1:0-4685 GCA_035437985.1 Polyangium sp. (in: bacteria)
CGATTTTCACGACGCCGTCGTACGTGACGAGAATGTTTTGAGGTGAAACATCTCGGTGCACGAGATCGAGGAGTTGTTCGCTTTCGTCGCGCAACTCATGGGCAGCGTGAAGGCCGCCGCATGCTTGACGAACGATGCGCAAAGCGATGCGTTGTGGAAACGTGACGTTGTTTTTCTTGGACGTCTTCGTCAGCACGCTGAGTGCTTCGCCATCGACCCACTCCATCACGATGTAAATGACGTCGTCTTGTTCGCCGACGTCGAGGATCTCGGCGACGTTCGGATGATGAATGCGCGAGGCTAGGGCAGCTTCATCGAGGAACATCTGCTCGAACTGCGGATCGTCCGAGAGAGCCGGAAGCATCGTTTTGATCGCGACGGTTTTTTGAAAGCCGCGAGAGCCTTTTTGGCGCGCGGCCCAAACGGTCGCCATGCCACCTTGCGCGATCGGCAAGAGCAGCTCGTAACGACCGAGCACCATTCCAGGCGAGAGCTTGTCGGGTTGGGTCATGGAAGCGAGCGATGCGGCCGCGTGAGGCGAACCCTCGCTCCCCTGACCATATCACCAACGCAGTGAAAACGGGGAGTTCATGACGACGAGATGACAGGAAAACATGAATGACTCATCGAGAACGATGATGAGGGAATCGTTCCGCCGGCGGCGAAACGGATGAGTCACTTTTTGGGGGGTTCAGGAGCCCGGCGGAACGGCTACGCCGAAGAGCTGCTGATAAATCTGGCTGAGCTTTTGCGAGGACTCAGGCGTGAGGCTGTCCTTCTTGTAGGGCCAGGGGAAACCAACGCCGTAGGCCTTGCTGCAGCTGAAGGAGACGAGCAAGTCGACATTGGGTTGGCCAGGACGAACCATCGACACGCCCATGCCCGGTTGCGTTGGGCACTGCATCGGGGCCGAGTTCTGGAAGCTGTCTTCTTTGCCGAAGACATCGAGCAGATCGCTCTTCATGTCTTCGTTGGTGAGGGGAACCTGCGCGACGATGGCCAGACCATTAAACATTGGCGGCGGGGGCTGCGCGGGTTGCATCGGAGCTGCGCCGGTTTGTCCAGGGATCAGGCCTGGCGGAATCGGAATACCTGCAGCTTGAGCTCCTTGAAGGACTGCCGTTGCTCCGGCCTGGAGTTCAGGGGGAAGCGGAAGACCGGGGAAACCGGGCGCGCCTGTGATCGGCGTCGGTTGGGCAACCGGAGGAGGATTCGTCAAACGCATGACCGTGATCTGCGCTTGATCCATCTGATCGAACGGTGCAGTGCGGGCGCACCCCGTTGCGAGAGGAACGGCAAGGGCGGCAAGACCGATGAAAGTGCGGAGGCTCGAGTTCATTGTTGTTCCTGGGTTAGTACCACGCTTTGGACGAGATGGGGCAAGCCCAAGTGGAAAGAATCGACATGGCGAAAAACTGCTTCCCAGTCTCGACCGATGTTCTGATGCGGCGTATCGTCGCCCTTGCGCCTCGCGGCGGCCCAGATGCGGATGGAACCGGAAATCGAGATCGAGCTGTTCGCCGCACTTTGCGCGGACGTGGAGTCAGGGCGGCCTCTTGCCGACGTTCTCCACGCAGAAGGCTTGCTCGAAAGCACTTGGGCGCAGAGCCGTGACGTGTGGATGGGGCGCATGTCGCATGGCCCCGAAGCGGAACGTAAAACTCTCGAAGAGCGATACCTCGCTGCATTCCACGCACGCAAACGACTGACCGGTGGACATTTTTCTCCGCCACCACCGGTTGAAGATCCAATAACGGCCGAGTCCGCGGAATTCGACGAACCTCCTACGCGTCGCACGCCGATGGGCACACTCATCGTGGTCGAGGATCCCGCGCGCCACGCGACTTTTTCCGTCGGAGCTTCGACCTCAAACGATTCTCACAAACGCTCCGCGACGCCACCCATGGGCGTCGTGCCGCCGCCCGTTGCTGACATACACGCCAGCGAATCACGTACGAATTTCGAGGAAACGTTTCCGCTCGGGACCACGACACCCTCGAAATCCTCGCCGGTTCCGGAGCATACGCCGCCGATGGGTGTTGCCGTGCCAAACTTGGCGGACATTCCTCCTCCACGGCCGCTTCCGAGTCCTGAACACACGCCGCCGATGGGTGTAGCCGCGCCAAACTTCGCAGCAGCAGCAGCATCGCGACCAGCCTCCGCTGCCGAGCACACGCCGCCGATGGGTGTAGCCGCGCCAAACCTTGCGTCCCCTCCCAATAAGCGACCCGTTCCAAGTCCCGAGTACACTCCGCCGATGGGTGTAGCCGCGCCAAACCTTGCGGACATCCCTCCGCCGCGGCCACTTTCGAGCGCAGAACATACGCCACCGATGGGTGTAGCCGCGCCAAACCTGACCGACGCGGGACCTCCTCGCTCGCGACGCACGCCGGAACCAACTCCTCCCATGCGTCCGCGATCCGACATCATCTCGGACGACTTTGCGCGCGCTGCGGCCGAAGCGGTGACCGAACGAAAAACGGATCCGCCGCCACCTGTTCCCTCGCGCCCCGCACTGCCATTTCCTCCACCACCGGCAATGCAAGGCTCTGGAGCTGGCCCGTTGTCGGCTCCGATGCCTCCCGCCTCCGCAGCGTTTCGCCCTCCGGCAGGCGGCAATTATCCCGCGCCGCCTCCAGTACCCGTTTCAGCACCAGCTCCGGCACAAGCACCAGCACCACCGAAGCAGTTTCCCCAGTCACCGCCACAGCCACCAACACCGGCAGGGTACGGCTCGTATCCGTCGATGATGTCCCTCACCGCGCAATCCGCAGCTCCACCAGCATCACCGTCGACGCCCGGATTTTCGCCGTCGGCCAAACCTCCGGGCCCTCCATTGGCGCTCGGGGGTTTTCCCGCGACTGCATCAGGACCGCGGATGACGTTGGAAGTTTACGCTGCGTTTGCCGCGGAGATCGCGGTCAAACCTGTGGAAGTGGCCGAGATTCGCGAGAAGTATGGACTGACGGACGCTACGCACACAGCTGAAGACGAAGCGTGGCAACGACGATTTTCATCCGATCGCGACACGTACGTTCGCTACGCGAAGGCGTTTCAACACTATCGGGATTGGTTTTCCGGACGCACGCCGCGATGACGTTGCGGTAGTGCCGTGCTTGATCCTGATTCGATCTGAATGAAGATGCCGGTTACGACAGCACATAAGCCAAAGGGGCGTTGAGAATGACGCCCCTCATGTTTGGCTTGTGTGGGTTTTTACCTAACCACGGGGTGAGTCATGACTCACACCCTGGGCAACTTCAGCTTTGCGATTCCGTCTTCGTCGAAGCTTCGGGCTTCTTCTTACGGGCTTCCGCATCGAGAAGACCAATGCGGGCTTTTTGACCGCGCTTGATCCGCTTCTTCTTGAGCGGGGTCGAAAGCCATTCGTGACGCAAACGGATATTCCACTTCGGGGTGTTCGCCATGTCGGGTCCTCGGGAGGGCGGGACCGTAGCGAATCGTCCCCGCATGTCAAGAGATTGTTGTGGTTCGCGAGAGCGAAACTCAGTCGGGAATCTCGACGAGAATCACTTCGAGCTTGATGGGAGGATCGCCCTCGTTCGCCACGACGACCTTGTCCCACGCGAAATACCCGCTCTTTTCGACAGTAATTCGATGCGGACCTGGAGGAAGAGCCACTCCCTTCTTCGCCACATAAGCAAAGGCCCCCAAGTACTGGTCGTCAATTGTCACGTGTGCGTCACGTACGTTGCCCGTCACTCGCAACGATACCGTTGCGGGTCGCGGTGGCGTACACGCCGCGAGGACCAGACAAACAACCGCTCCAAAAAAAGTTTGTCTCGACAAGTAGTGCCGAAATACTCGCAAAAAAGTCGAGTTTGTTGGAGCCGTACGCATCATTCCCACTCGATGGTCGCCGGAGGTTTGGAAGAGATATCGTACACGACTCGGTTGACACCGCGGACTTCGTTGATGATCCGCGTGCTCGATTTCGCCAGCACCTCATGCGGAATCCGCGACCAATCAGCCGTCATGCCGTCTTTCGAATCCACTGCGCGCAAAGCAATCACTTCGTCGTACGTGCGCTCGTCACCCATCACGCCGACCGTGCGCACCGGCAAAAGCACACAGAAGCTCTGCCAAACGAGTTCGTATTGTCCCGAGGCGCGGAGTTCTTCCTCGAAGATTGCATCGGCTTCTCGCAGCACGGCCAAACGCTCGTCCGTGAGATTCCCCAAGCACCGCACAGCGAGTCCAGGGCCGGGGAAGGGATGGCGCCACAAGAGCTGGTGCGGAATGCCCATCGTTGCTCCCACAGCGCGCACCTCGTCTTTGAACAACTCGCGCAGCGGCTCGACAAGGCCAAGATTCATGCGCTCGGGCAAACCACCGACGTTGTGGTGACTCTTGATGACCGCACTCGGACCCTTCGCCGACACACTCTCGATGACATCCGGGTACAACGTGCCTTGCACCAAGAAGCGGCAATTATCGATTTTTTTCGCCTCGGCATCAAAGACCTCGATGAACACCCGCCCGATGATCTTGCGCTTTTGTTCAGGATCCGTGACTCCAGCGAGAGCCTCCAAAAACTGCTTCCGTGCATCCACGTGAACGACGCGCAGGTGCTCGTGATCGCGGAACGTGCGGATGACCTGATCGGCTTCGCCTTTGCGCAAAAGGCCGTTGTCGACGAAGATGCAAACGAGCCGGTCGCCCAA
>DAOMZH010000912.1:0-4683 GCA_035437985.1 Polyangium sp. (in: bacteria)
GACATGTTGGATATCGAAAAGATCGATTCGGGTAAATTTGAATTAAAAATGTCTGGCTTCGAGGTGCGGCAGCTTTTCGAGGTCACGGCCGATTCATTGCGCCATTATGCTGCGGAAAAGACCATCAAGATCGAGATCCACAACGACCGGCCGCTTTGGATCAAGGCAGATTTTGATCGCGTCGTTCAAGTCCTGACGAACCTCGTTGCCAACGCGGTGAAGTTTTCTCCCAATGGATCGACGGTGCGCGTGCGAGCAATGAAAGTTGATGCCCGGCGAATACGGATCTCCGTTCATGATGAGGGACCGGGCATTTCCGAGGCGAACAAGGCGCGACTATTTGGACGATTTCAGCAAATTGATTCGACTGATCGCCGTCAACACGGCGGAACTGGACTGGGTTTGGCGATTTGCAAAGCGATCATCGAACAACATGGCGGCACGATTGATGTTCAATCCGAATTGGGACAAGGTAGTACATTTTATTTTGAACTAAATGCCTTCGATATGGAATCCGATGGGCTGGCACTGCGGGTAGATCAGGTGGAAACATGAGTCACGTGGCTGCAAATCGAATATGGGCTCTTTCCGTAGCGAGCATACTGGTCTTTGTTGCCTGCACGAATAACGAAAAAACGACGACGAGCGCGACGGGTGGTGATGGAGGAGGTGGCTCGGGTGGAGCATTCACCCCCGTTTTGGAGCCCGGAATTTTCGATTGCTCGGCCAATACATCGCCTACGCGCGTGACGCCCATACCCACGTCGTGCGTCACCGACCTTGCGTGCCCAACGCCGATGGTGAGCGGGCATCGCGGCGCGGGAGGACAAATTGGCATCATTGCGCCGGAAAATACGCTATCGAGCGTTCGCGCAGCCATTGCCCTGGGTATCGAGTTCATCGAGACAGACCCGCGACCAACGAAAGATGGCGTGCTCGTGAACATGCACGATACTTCGGTTGACCGCACGACAGATGGCACAGGAGAAGTCGCCAACATGACCTTGGCCGAAGTCCAGGCGCTGAAGATTGATCCGGGCAAGTTTGTCGGGGACTATTCATGTGATCGCGTGCCGACCATTGAAGATGTTTTGCGCGAAGCCAAGGGCAAGATCCACGTCTTGCTCGATGCGAACAAGACCGATCAGATTGATCTTTTGGTCGACGCAGTCCACAAGACCGATACGCTCGATTGGGCGATTTTCGATACCGACAGTGTCGACAAAATCGACGCCGCATTGGCGCTCGAACCGCAGCTTCTGACGATGATTCGGGTGGCCAGCATGGCGGAGTTCGATGCGGAATGGGCACATTTCGCGGCGCACCCGCCCATTATCGTCGAGATTCACGATACCGCCCAAACCGCCGAAATTGCCGCGGCCGTTCATGCCAAACCCAGTCACACATTGACCGATATGTTTGGTACGGATGTTGGTGCTGGCCTGGCCAATGATCCCTCTTTTTATGGCAGCGTTTTCGATATGGGGATCGATATTGGTCAATCGGATCGCCCAGATCTCGTGCTTCGACACTTGGGCCGATTTCAGGGCAATCCTTGACGAAGCGAGGAGGCGGAACTTTTTCGCTTCCCGCATGTCGGAGTCGAGTCATGCGTTTTCGTCATCCACCCGTCGCGCTGCTTTTGGCCATGGGCTCCGCCGCTTGCATGCCTGGAGCCCCCGTAAAACCCCCGCAAGCGCCGGTCAATGGAGAATTGAGCCTCGGTGCCAGTCGCCAAGCCCCGCCGCGGATCGACGAACCCGTGAAAGTGGTTTTTGCGACGCCTCGGGAGACAACCGCGGAGCGGCCAGAGATTTCCATCGTTTTTAATCAACCCATGTTTCTCGACAATGACCCGAAGTCGATCATGGCCCACCCGGTGACTTTGGACCCGAATGTGCCAGGAAAAACGACGTGGGTGGGAACGACGGCCGTGCGCTTCGTCCCGGACATTCCCCTGGCAAAAGCGAGTGTTTATCGCGTGGAAGTGGCGCGCGGCCTTCGCTCGGCCACGGGGCAAGTGCTCGATGAACCGTATCGTTTTTCGTTCCAAACTGAAGCTCCGCGGATCACCGGCACAGAGCCCGAGACGAATGCAAATTCGGTGGCGGTCGATGCTCCGATTACGTTGTACTTCAATCAGCTCGTGAAGGCCGAGGCATTGCTGCGCGACGTGACGATCACGGCGAATACGAAACCGGTTCCCTTCGCCGTGAAGGAAATTGAAAAAGACCACGCGGTGCTCCAGCCGCAAGCGCCATTGCCCCGCGATTCGGAAGTTCTCGTGCACGTCAATGCCGGGATGCGCGGTGCCGAAGGAGTATACGGCTTGGTCGAGGCCAAGGATATTCGATTTCACACGCTCGGGCCTTTTGGTTTTACGCGTGTCGCGTGCGCGCCGCATCCGTACGACAAGGGCGCGTGTGATCCGAATGAACCGGAAATCAAGCTTTACTTCAAGACATCCATTTCCTGGGACTATTGGGATCAGGCGGTTTTCGTCGAACCCACCCTGGACTCATTTTCCGTTTATGGAAGCGAGGCCCAAGAAAACGGTCTCGTCGAAGTAAGCGTCAATGGAAGTTTCGAGCCCGGAAAAACGTATGCGGTCGGCATTCGTTCCAAGATTGGTGGGACGCCATTGCTGGATGTGCATGGGCAGCCTGTTGGGGACCAAAAGCCGCAAAAGTTGCGATTTGGAGATTTGCCAACGGAGGTCACGTTCGGAGCCACGGGGATTTATTGGGCACCGGAAAAACACCTACTTCCCGTGGGCGTGCTGAATACGGCCGAAGCAATGGTGTCCATGCTGCCAATGCGTCGGGACGAAGTGCTTGCCCGATTGGTTGGGCAGAAAAAACCATTGGCGGCCCTCGGCAATGCGAAGCAACAAAAGGTCCTCGGCGGAAAAACCAATGAAGGCAACTGGGAACGAGTCTCCGTGGACGAGCTCTTGCCGGCGGCGATGAAAAAAGGTCCCGTGATGGCGCGCGCCATGGCGAAAGCCACGGGTTCGTCCGAACCGTTGGTGGTCGAACGAGAAATGCAATTGACCGATATTGGTCTTTTTACGAAAATTTCCCCGGAAGATGCGGTGGTCTGGGCAACGCGTTTGTCGGATGGAGCGGCATTGGCCGGGGCGCAAGTGGATCTTTATGCGTTGCCAGCCCATGGCACTCCGGCGCTCATTTCCTCCTCCAAGGCGGACGCGGGAGGTTTGGCGCACACGCCCATTCGATTGGGAAAAGACCGTCCGGAACGACTGGCGGTGGTCGTGGAACGCGGCGACGATTGGGCTTATCAGACTCTTCGTTTGCCGGCGCTTGCTGCCCCGGTAGGGCACATCTTTACCAGCCGTGGTATTTATCGTCCTGGCGAGACGGTCGAAATCAAAGGAATCGCGCGCTTTCCGATTACGACGGGCCTCGTGACGCCCAAAGAAGGTACCGTCACCTTACGCATGCTGGATTCGGAAGATCACGAAGTGGCGCGGGCGCAACGCTCTTTCTCGAAATATGGCACTTTTTCGGCTGAATTGCCCATTCCCGCAGAAGGGTCACTTGGGTATTATCACGTCGATGCCGAATTCGAGCGCGGACGTTTCCGGAGGTATTTCTCGGTCGATCAATATCGCCCAATCGAAAGCCAAGCTTTTGCGACCATTGACAAACCTTCTTTTTTCAGTGGCGAACGACTGACCTGCAGCGCGCGCGGCATGCACCTGTACGGGGCGCCCATGGCTGGAGGCACCGCAAAAATCGTCATGGATCGCGTGTCCACGTCGATCAACATCCCGGGGATTGAAAATTATAGCATTGGATTGAATCGTTATTATCCGCCCTCGGTGACCATTCAACAAGCTTCGGGCCAGCTCGACGCCAACGGAACATTCTCGTCATCGGTATCGACGACGTTGGCAGGTCAACTGGTGGTCGAATCGATTTCGTGTCACGTCGAAATCAAAGACCTCGACAACCGCGTCCAAGAGGCCACGGAAAGTGCCGTCGTGCATCCTGCCGAGGTCTACGTCGCGATTGCCAATCCAGATAATGTGTGGATCGACCCAGGGACGAAAATCGAACCCAAGGTCTTGGTCGTCACGCCAAGCGGCGAAAAGCGAAGTGGGCAGGTGCATATGGAAATGCTCTACCACACGCAGCGTGAAGATCGGGCCGCCGAGGATCGCGTGCTCGCCTCGTGTGATGTGACTACGGGACAAACCCCAGTGGGTTGTACCTTTGAAACTCCCCGCAAGGATCCCGCCGCGGAAGACACAATCGTAATTCTCGCCAAAACCACGGATTCCAAAGGCCGGGTGGCGATCTCGAATCTCGAGTATCGGATCGAAAGTTTGCCGACGCCCACGCCGAGTGTTTCGGGTTCTGCAGGTGCACCACCACCGCCTCCACCACCACCACCTCCACCTCCGCCGGTTGCGGATCCACCACGGCTATCGATTGATTTGGAAACAAATCTGCAAGTCGGCGGCAAAGCTCATTTGACGATGACTTCGCCATTTTCGAAGGTGGCCAAAGCCATGGTCACGATCGAGCGGGAAGGGATCATCACGCAACGAGCTGTGGATTTGGCCCCCAATCCGAAAATAACGACGATCGAAGTGCCCGTGAACGCCGCAATGATGCCCGCAATTTATGCAAAAGTCACGGCGATTTCGCAAAACGA
>DAOMZH010000913.1:0-4676 GCA_035437985.1 Polyangium sp. (in: bacteria)
CGTGATGTTCGTGGCAATGTTGCGCCCCGTGTACCAATCATCTCGCAAAATCGGCGACACGCCCGTGATGAAAATGCGCGACCTGCCCCCCATTTCGCTGCCTGCTTTGAGCGCCGAGTACAACTGGCGCATGAATCCAGTGTGCTCCGTCAGCGATTCGTAGACGTCCCGGCTGCCCGCAGAAATCAGGCTATTGGCAAACGTGTCGTATTCGTCAATCATGATGTAAAGACGCTGGTGAATGCTCCGTGCCGCATTCATGAGGTCGTAGATCATGTCGAGCGGCTCGGTTCGGGCTGCCATTTTCGGCACCAATGCCGCAAATTCTGCATGTAGCTTCGCATATTCACTCGTAACCAGGAGACACGTCGACCGTACCTCCCGGGCAAACGCCTCCCGCACGTCCCCCTCGTTCGTCCCCCGCACACTGCCCAAATTCAAATGCAATACGATGTGCGCGTTCTTCTCCGGCGTCGGATGCTCGTGCACCCAAAGCCCTCGAAAGAGTTCGTCGAATTGGTCAGCTTTGGTGATGTCGTAATAATGCGCCATCATGCTGACGAACGACGATTTGCCCATCCGTCGCGGACGCAAGAACACGACGTGGCTCAGGTCCGCTCGTTCGATAGTCGGCAACAGTGTCGTCTTGTCGACGTAGAAGCAGCCCGTGCGTCGAATTTTTCCAAAATCCGCAATGCCGTAGGGAATTTTCATGGTGCGCTCGTGCTCTCGCGGCAACCTCTATCACCACGTCGAGCGTGTGTAAAGAAAAACCTGCGGTCGCTCGAATTCCTATGTCGGCCAATCGTTCGTCCGAGTGCTCAGGGAATCTACGGGCAGGCATTGGAGCATTTCGTCCCCCCGCAATCGATGTCTGTCTCATCCTGGTTTTTCACCTGGTCGAAACAACTCGCCGGCTTGCACTCACCCACTTGACAAACCCCGGACACGCAATCCTTCGGATAGAGGCATTTCTTGGGATCGACACACTTCTTTAACGGATCCGTCGCGGCGCACGTCCCCCCGCAATCGATGTCCGTTTCATCATTGTTTTGAAGGCCATCGGTGCAACTTGGCTCAACACACATGACGCTCGCATCATCGCTCGCGTCGCACGTTCCATTGCAATCGTCGTTGACATTGCATGACGATCCCGGTCCACAGGGTTGGCAATCCGGACCGCCACAATCTTGGCCGGTCTCGTTGGGGTCGGTCATCATATTGTTGCACGTATCCACGACGCACCGATGGTTGACGCAAGCTTTGGTGCCGCAATCCGTGAGGTCGGGGCATTCCCAACATTCGAAGGTATTGCATTTTCCAGGCTTGCCCCACGGCGTCATACAATCCGCGCCATCATTGGCCTCGGGCATCGCCGTGGCATTGCACGCCTTTTTATAACAAGGATTGCCCCAATCGTATCCGTCGGTCGCGGGGTCTGTGGGAAGCAATTTGACCCCGCCCATCCCATCACACACCCGGTCATTGCAATCGCCATACAATTGGGATTGCAACACGGCGTTGTCTGCTGGTGCGTCCATCCAGACGCATTTGTTGTCTACGCAAGCCCTCACCTTGCATTCATAGTTCGCGCAATCTTCCGGTTTCGTGCAAGACCCCCCGAGTCCGCTGCTCGATGACATCGTGCCGCCGCTCGATGAACTCGTATTCGTCGTTCCCATGCCGCCCGTGTTGACATTGGGATCGAGGGTCGCTTCGCCATTGATCCCCGCAATGAACTGACACCCCAGGCCCAGCGTCAAGCCGCTCGTCAATACAATCGCCAGCGATTGCCACGTTTTCATGTCAAAACACTCCCGTCACGGAAAGGGCAGTCCATTGTGGCGTAATGACCGGCGCAATCGTCCACGCCGATGTTTTGGGCACCGTGATTTTCGGGGCCGCCACAATCACCACAATCCCCGCCACCACTGCCGCCGCGCCTACGCCAATTCCGACATTGGAAATAGTCGCCGATGTATTCGCCGAGTTATACGTGTCGACACTTTCTCCGGTCGCACATCGGGGCGGATCCCCCTTGCATTGCCCCTTCACATCGTTGACGAGACTGATGGCTCGTGCCCCAAAGATCGATCCCACCGCAATACCCACGGCACCCACGCTGGCCACGACAACTCCGATCGCTTTTTGCGTTCCCCCGCCACTCGATTCTTTGTTCTCCAGCGGTGCAGGCGGAGGCGGAGGAGGGGGCGGGGGAGGCCTGGGCTTTTCCACAGGCTTCATGTCTACCAGCGACGGTATACGAATCGTCGTAACCCCTGACGCCGGTTCGACGAGCACTTCCGTCGTCCACACTTGTTGCCCTGGCGCTGTCGCATCAATCGTCTGTTTGCCCGGGTCAATTGCCACTTCCACCCCATACATCGCCGGATCGACCAATTTACCATTACGCCGAACTTCCACCGATGAATCTCGAGTATCCTGAGGCACTTCAATCACGACTTTCGACAGTTTCCCTTCGAGCAGTCCGGCGCGCCGCTCCGCTTCGTCTGCGCGTTTGGAGTCATTCGCTTTGCGCGCCATGGCCCGAGCTTCGTTGAATGTCGTCCACGCGCTCGCCGTTTGCCCATTGGATTCATAACAATCGCCCAGCGCCAACAACGTTCCCGTCGCGGGATCCAGCTTGTGACTCGCTTCCAATTTCGGACAACCTTCGGAGAATTTGCCTTGCCTCACCAGCGCCCGGCCAGCCTTGAAGAGCGCATCCGCCGCCGCCTTGTCTTCGCCCGACCCAGCCTCGGCAATCGCGGTCGACGATATAAATGCCAGGGCAACAGCAAACGATATCGATTTCATGCGCATCGCTTCGATCCTCGACATGTTCTGAAACGCGTCATTGACGTTCGTCGTAATCCGGGGCTTTGGTGGTCTTGGTGGTCTTGGACGTTTTCGTCGATGTTTTCGCCGTGGCCGCGGGCAAAGCGACCTTGGCCGAAGACGACGTCGACGCGCTGGCCATAGGCGCCGCCATTGGAGCTACCATGACGGATGGCTCGACGGGCGGAGGCTCTGCTGCATTGACTTGGGCACTGGCCCCAGGTTTTTCTTCTGCGCCCCCGGAATCGGAACTCAAGCTGTACAATATCAACAATGACCCCGGCACGATGATGGCCAAGGCTGCGCCAATCACAATCCCCAAGCGACTCGGAGATTTGGCAGGTACGAGGCTCGGCACGTCGTCCGACGCCGTTTGCACCACCATCGCCGCTTGACTCGTCGCTCCAGCTCCCGGCACACTCGCCAAAGGTTTCCGGGATGCCGCAATCGGCAGCGTCTCCTGCAATTCCGAGGCGTCGTCGGCATTGCGGAGTTTCTCCAGATCCACGCCCATGACCCGCGCAATTCGCTCCACGTACCCCCGCGCGCGAGTTGGCGCGAATGCCGAAAGCGCGTGGGCCAACTCCGCCACATCAGGAAATCGCTTTTCTCGATCTTTTTGCAGGCATTTGTGAATCACCGATTCGAACCCCGGCGGCACGTCTTGCCGATATTCCACGAGGGGCGTCGGTGTTCCCGTCAAAATGCGCGTGCACAATTGCCCCATCGTGGCTTCATGAAATGGCGTTCGTCCCGCAACCAGCTGATACAGAATGATCCCAAACGCCCAGATATCCGTCCGCGTATCGACATTTTTCGCCGACCCCAAAGCTTCGGGCGACATATACAGCGGTGATCCGAGCGCTTGGGTTTCTTGCGTCAAAGTGAGTTCCGCGCCGAGCACTTTGGAAATGCCAAAATCGAGCACTTTGATACAGGTCGCTCCGCTCACGTCCCGCGTGAGAAACATATTGGCCGGTTTCAGGTCCCGGTGCACGATGCCCGCGGCATGCGCTTCTCCCACGGCTTCCGCGGCTTGCAGGACGTATTCCACCGCATCGGCAATAGGCAGCGGGCCATTTTTCTTGAGCACCTCGGCCAAGTCATGCCCCTCGAGAAACTCCATTGCAATGTAGGGCAGATTATGTTCATTGGTCCCGACATCGAGGACTTTGGCGACGTGTTGGCTCTTCAGGCGGACGGCTGCCCGTGCTTCCCGTAAGAACCGCTGGCGCATTTCGTCCGTTTGCTCTTTGTCGGGGAGCATCATTTTCAAGGCGACCAGGTTGCCGAGATCGACGTGTGTGGCGGCGACGACAACCCCCATGGCACCATGGCCGAGGACCTTTTCGACGCGGTATTTTCCGGCCAAAACATCGCCAGGTTGCACCTTGGGGTGGCTCATGGCCGGGATTGTCGCCCATGTTGCCGATCGAAGTCAATATGTTGCGCCAAGATTTCGATTCATGTTTTTGGGGGATTCGAATCTTCCCAGCGAACATGAATCTCCAAATCGGGAAACAGTTCGTCGGCCCACCGCTGCGTGTGGCCAATCAGGTCTTTGAAACGCGCTTCTGATAAGTCGCTTTGCCCATATTGCACGAGCGACGAGGTCATGTTGATGCCGATGAGCGTATCGAATCGTTGCCTCACGAGGGCGCGGATGATCTGCGCCTCGCGCACCGACAAGTCCGTGTTGTTCCTGATGTCGACATAGAATGTACCATCGCGCATGTGATCTCTGCTCCTAATGCACAAGAGCATACTGGGTACAGGAGGCAGGAGCAACGAAGGTTCTCATGTGTCCGGCAATCCGCGGGGAGGGTCGAGCATCGTTT
>DAOMZH010000914.1:0-4672 GCA_035437985.1 Polyangium sp. (in: bacteria)
GTTGTGACCAGCGTTGCTGGCGCTTTTCGTGCAAAACGAAACGCTCGTAATGGACGAAATCCCGAAATCGCGTTTCGATTGCGGGCAACGAGGGCTCGACTCCGCGGACGAATGCCCGATACGCGATATCGAGTTCACTCGAAAAAATCCGAAACATCGTCACGCCGTCGAAAATGAGATGGTGCCCCACGACGAACAACCGAAAAACCTCGTCGGCGAGACGCACCAAAATCGCCCGAAATAGTGGGCCTTTTGCGAGGTCAAACGGGCGCCGCGCTTGGTCTTCGGCGCGCTCTTGCGCTTCAGCATCAGCAAGGTCACGCGGCAAATGACGCAAATCCACGAGCGGAAGGGGACGATGTTCATGTGGCGCGAATCGCTGCCTTGGCATTCCGTCGGCGATATCGATCGTCGCCCGGAGAACTTCGTGTCTCGCGACAAAAAGATTCAATGCCTTCTCGAATGCGGCAACGTTCAGCGCTTCGGGAATCGTGATGTCGAGGGGTTCGTTGTAAAAAATCGCGTCTGGGGCAAGCTGTTGGTGCAGCCAAATCTGCTCCTGGGCAAACGATAACGGGGAAAAACCATCCGCCTCCACCCGCGGAATATCGATCTGCGCCATGGGTATCCCGCGCGAAATATGGGCTTCGACAAACACCGCGAGGCGCGCAGTCGTCCGCTCGCGAAAAATATCATGCACACCTACGTCCACAGCGAAGTCTTGACGAAGCTCCGCCGCAAAACGCGCCGCCCAAAGCGAATCCCCACCAAGCTCGAAAAAGTCGGAATGGATGCTCGAGTCTTTCTCGACGATTCCCGATGTTGCTATCCATCGACCATGAATTGCTTGCTCCGTGGCCGTCCGCGGGGCGATCTGCGCACGACCACTTCGCAAGATTTCTCCTGAAATTTGCGCCAGGCGAGCCCGGTCGACTTTGCCCGTGACGCCCAAGGGAAAGGCCGCGACCCGTACGAAAAACGAAGGAATCATAAATTCGGGAATGCGTTCTTTCAAAAATTGGCGCAGTTCCGACACATCGGCCAACGGTCGTGAATATGCCGCATTTTCCACGAAATATGCCACAAGGTGCTTGTTTTCCTGAGGACTCGTTTGCATGAGAACAGCCGCCGCATTCACCCGAGGGTGCGCTGCAAGAGCTATCTCGATTTCCTCGGGCTCGATCCGAAAACCGCGAAGTTTGACTTGATTATCGGTTCGTCCCACAAATACGAGATTACCCGAAGGCAATACATCGACCAGATCACCGGTGCGATACAGCCGTTCGTCCGGGCAAAACGCACATTCGACGAATTTGACGCGTGTCGTTTCCAAATCGCGATGATACCCAAGCGCCAAGCCAAGCCCTCCCACGAGGAGCTCGCCTCGGGCCCCAGGTGGAGCCAAGACCAGACGCCCATCTCGTTCCTGAACCACATGGCAACTCGTACCACTGATGGATTTACCAATCGGCACGGAATCTTCTCGAGGTGCCGAGGTGATCTCATAAGCTGTCGAGTATGTGGTATTTTCGGTTGGGCCATAAACGTGAAGAAGATGCTTGGGTCGAGCGTCGACCGTAAAATAATGCCGAACCATGGCCACGGAGACGGCCTCGCCGCCGAAAAGCAGGTAATCGAGTGGCGCAAAGATCGTCGGGTCCGTTGCAATATGCTGATTCCAAAGTGCCGTGGTCAGAAAAATATGCGTAATTGCATGAGCGCGGATTGCTTGTCCCAACGCCGGCGTCGATAACGCCGTATCTCCGTCGAGAAGCGCGAGTCGAGCGCCATTGAGCAATGCACCCCAGATTTCCCACGTTGCCGCATCGAATGCAATGTTGGCCAATTGCGCAAAACAATGCCCCGGCCGGACCTCCATGTAGTTCGTATCGACGCACAAACGCACCACGCCACGATGCGGAATCAAAACCCCTTTGGGCGTACCTGTAGAACCCGATGTAAACATGACATAACAAGGCGACTCCGGACCGAGGCCCTCACGTGCTGATATGGGTTTGGCACTCTGGGACGCGATTGAATTACGTTCCGTGTCCACGAAAAAAACATCAATGGGTCGTTTTTCGTCATGGACGGCCGCAAGCACGTTCACGGACTGCGAAGCTTCGGTAATCACGAAATCCGCGTCGATATCGTCGAGCAGGCGCCGAATACGCGCTGCTGGATAGTTTGGCTCGATTGGGACATATGCCCCCCCGAGTTTCAGAATTGCGAGTAATGCGACAATTCGGTCGGGACCTTGCGAAAGAGCGATAGGAATGAGCGGCTGATGAATACCGTTGAGAAACGTTTTCGCTCGGGAAGCAATCCAGCGCGCCATCCGATTCGATCGGTCATCCAGCTCGCCGTAGGTGACGTGGCCCATTGCATGGGAGATCGCAATGCGGTCAGGCCCCAAAGCAACCTGATATTCGAATGAACCAACAATGTTTGGCGGTGACCCAATCGTTCGCACTGGGACAGATGAGGAACCAATCGATCCAGGCGTGACAATCACGCCATTGGTAAGTTGGAGCATGTTCAGGCAAAGTGCACCTGTCATGCCGGCACCTCGAATCGCGGCCATAAGCCGAATACCGAGGCTGCGCATAACGCGGATCTCGTGCTCCGCATGACGCTCGCGCTTTATTGACATGTCGGCCGACATGTCGGTCAGTTATGATGACAGGAATGGAAACTGGGAGACGTGGGTTAGGCGACGAAATCGAGGGCACGACGCAAAGTGGAGAGGATGCGCTCAGCGTCGAGCATATTGGTCAAGAATTGGTTCCCGCGTTGACTGTGCTGTACCACCGCGATTCGCGGATGTTGGGAAAACGAGCATTATTGCGCGAGATCCAAGTTGGACGTGAAGCGGCATTGTCGCGTTTCGAGCCGCGATTTGCTCGAATCGGCGATGCAACCGATCGCGGCGAGCCGCTTGCAGATCAGCGGCTTAGTCGGCAACCGGTCATATTGGCGCCGCGTGTCGGCGGTGGAGTGCGTATTGTCGTTTCGCCTTCCCGAACCCGTGTTCGTTATCGTGGTTCCGACATTACGGAAAAGCGCGATATCTCGGTCGCCGAGCTTCTCGATGGCGGCGTGCTCGAACTCGGAGGTGCTATGGCGTTGGTGCTGCACTCGAGCCAAGCGCTTTCGATTGCGGATGAAGAACAGTTCACGCTGATTGGCCGCAGTCATTCAATGCAACGGGTGCGCACGGACATTCGGCGGCTGTCCGACCTCGAAGCGCCGGTTCTCATTCGCGGGGAAACCGGAACTGGAAAAGAACTCGCGGCTCGCGCGCTGCATACTGGGGGCAAACGCGCGAATCGACCGTTTGTCGCGGTTAATCTAGGCGCCATCCCGCCCTCATTGGCCGCTGCGGAACTATTCGGAGCGCGGCGCGGCGCGTATACCGGCGCATCCGGGCGCCTGCAGGGTTATTTTCAACAAGCCCAGGGCGGCACGCTGTTTCTGGATGAAATCGGCGAGGCATTACCCGAGGTGCAGGTATTGCTGCTTCGGGCCATCGAGGCCGGCGAATTTCAATCGCTCGGCGGCGGTGATTCTCAGCCGCTGCGGGCGCGGATCGTCACGGCGACAGACGCGAATCTCGAACAACTCATTCAGGAAAAAGCCTTTCGCGCACCACTCTTGCATCGTTTGTCCGCTTGCGAGGTGCACCTGCCACCCCTGCGCGCACGTCGCGAGGACCTCGTTTCCTTGGTATTGCATTTTCTGCGTCTCGAATGCGCAGAACAAGATTGTCCGTTTCTTTTGGACCAAAGTGAAGCAGAGGGGCCGCCCTGGTTGTCATTACGGCTAATGGTCAAACTGGCCGCCTACGATTGGCCCGGTAATGTCCGACAATTACGCAATGTCGTGCGACAAATGGTGTTATCGAGCAAAGGGCTCCCCACACTCGATTTGCCCGCGCAACTCAAGGAGCAAATGGCCACCGATCCGCGACCCGCCGCAGTGCCGATCGCTCCAGTGCGGCGCAAACCCTCCGATATTTCCGAAGCCGAGCTACTCGTCGCGCTCGAAGAGAATCGTTGGGATCTCAAGTCGACGGCTGAAGCCCTCGGATTGGCGCGACCATCTTTGTATACGTTGCTGGACCGTTTGCCCCATATTCGCACAGCTCGCGCCATATCCACAGAAGAAATCCAGCAATCATATCGCGATTGCAATGGTGACTTGGATGTCATGGCCGGAAGTCTGCGTGTTTCGAGAAGTGCTTTACGGAGACGTCTGCGGGAACTTGGATTGCGTTGAAGCTAGCCGAGGGAATGAACTTGCTTAACCTGGACGCTTCCTCGACACTTCTATGGTAATCTCTCGCTTTTAATAGATTTAGGAGTTTTCTCATGGAAACCAAGGCCAGAGTCGTCGACCACGTGGATTCACGCATTGGTACGCGTATTGGTCATTTCGTCATTCGTGCCGAGATTGGTCGCGGTGGTATGGGAATTGTTTATCGCGCCGAGGACAAACGGCTGCATCGAGACGTTGCGCTCAAAATCATTCCTGGCGCGCTGATGGATGAAACGCGGCGGCGGCGATTTTTTCGCGAAGCTCGGGCAGCGGCGCGCATCAATCATCCCAACGTCACGACGGTATTCGACGCGGGAGAGCAAACCGGCGACGCCTATATCGCAATGGAATACAT
>DAOMZH010000915.1:0-4670 GCA_035437985.1 Polyangium sp. (in: bacteria)
AGCGACAATGGCACCTACCTCAATGGCGAACGAATCGCGAGCGCTTTGCTTTGCGCTGGTTTGTTGAACGACGGCGATGGTCAGGTCGGAGGCTTGCAGAAAACGCCGTAAATCGTCCCCAGGTTATTTCCCGGTTTGCATTCGGCGTAGGCGCCATCGTCGTTGGGAATGACGGTGACGTCGACTTTTTGATTTTCGAGTTGTGGTGGCGTGCCCCAGACACAGTTCACATTGCGACATTCACCCGCCTGAATGATCTCCATCGTCGTGGTCGAGCAAATCTTTTGCGCTCCGACATAAAAGCCGACGGACAATCCTGTGCCAATCGGGTCGGTTCCCCGATTGCAAATGGGTAAGGTCATTTCGACGCCCATACCCGAGCAGGCAAAAAAGGAACTCGCGCCCGCGGTCGGATCGCCGGTTGCTGCACCATTGGCATTTCCCGGTACATTTTGGCGAAAGTTATTCAGCGTGGGTTCGTCCCAATTGTTCTTCCAAGCACTCGTTTTTGGAATGGTTCCATCTTCGTTCACGTGCGTGACCGCATAAGGATGCTGATTCCAGATGGTTCTCGACCGAACCCATTTGTCGTTCGTATCCGAATAAACGCGAATGCCGGATACCCCATGCGGATGACCTGCGCGGCACGTGTTTCCTGCTCCAGCCGTTCCGGCTGGAGCAGGCGCGCATAGGTAGCCTTCTTCAATGCATGCAGCGTCGTCATTTGCGGCGCAGCATTGTTTCGTTTCCGTACATCGGCACAAACCCGAATCACAAACGCCCGACAAACACTCGTTGTTCGTCGTGCACCGCACCCCAGGGAATTGAGGGTCGACACCATTGGCGTCCAGCGTTTTACAGACGATGCCCGTTCCATCGGGTGAACATGCTTTGTTCGATGGGGTCACCAGGTCGGCGCGGAAGTTACCGTCGGTATCGGCGATGAGCGGATTTTCGTACCAGGTGCATGACGAACGGTATTGGCTGAACAGAACATCCCCTGTATCGCCGTCATAGACCCGCACGAAACATTCGTCACCATAAACGACTTCGCTCGAACCATCAGCCTCGAAATCGAAAACGCTCGAGCCCGTGACGTTCGACGAAAGATCCTGCGTCGATTTCGACCAAAGAATGTAACTACCCGGAGCGCATGTCGTTCCGGTGAAATCGCATTGTCCTGGATTGCATTTGCCACCTGGCCGTGGGGACGCTCCACAATCGATATCGTAAATCGTGTAGAACGCTTGTCCGGCCACAGCGACTTCGGGCAAACCATCTCCATCGAAATCGCTAATGGTCGGAGGTCCGCCGCCACCAGCACCAGGAACGGCAACGGCCGGCTGCGCAATCGACCCGTCAATGGCATAAACCGTCACCAAGCTATTCTGGACGACTGCGATTTCCGGGTTCGATTCGGGCAAACCATTACCATAAGCCCCGAAATTCGCAATGGCTACGTGTCCCGGCGCCGAGACGCTTGCTCCGGGGAAATTCGGTTCTTTGACCCATGCGCCACCAACCCATTCCCAAATGTATTGACCATTGGTCAATTCGATGTTCGCATCTTGGTCCAAATTGGCCACAACGGAGAACAATCCTGATCCGTACGAAAGGTAATCGGGCGGAGATCCGGCAGCTACGGTGCCATCGGCCCGAATTACCGCGCCTTCGCGCACGATTTCGGGTTTGCCGTCGTCCTCGAGGTCGTAAATGGCTGGTCCTGCCCAACCTACCGGGCACCGATGGCTGGCTGTATCGCAAGGTCCTCCCACGATGCCCGCTTGATATGCCGACTTCCATAACAAACTCCACGCGCCGTTTTTCTTGGTAAACGCCAGGGTCGACCCGTCGGCGCCATAAGCCACGATTTCGGCTACGCCATCGCCATCCAGATCCCCTGTCGCCAAGGTCGAGGACGAAACTGTCCAATCGACGGCACCATCACCATCCAGGTCCGTGCCGCCAAGATTGGCTTCGAGCGTGCAGTCATTGCCTCGAAGTACGCGAATGACGCCCAATTCCTCGGTATAATTGTTGACCTCCGTCGCCGTGAAGCTCGCAGCGATGCTTGGAGGTCCTGATGCTGCGGGTTTATGGAAATTGACCACGATCGGTGTGCCTTGGACATCGACGTGATTGGGGAACGGGTCACCATCTGGGGCTTTGGCGAATTCGCATTTCACGCGTGGCGAAAAAATGCCTGCCGCAATGACATTGATGCAATTCGGATCATTGCCAGGCATCTTGCTTTCCCAGGGGACGCATTGTCGCGTGGTTGGATCGCAAAATGTATCATTCTGGCAGTCGGCATCCTTGGTGCACATGACGACGGGCACGCATACGCCATGCGAACACACCTGCGTTGCGGGATCACACGCTGGAGCGCACGTACCCGTAAAACCTCCGCCGGACCCCGTGAAAATGACCGATCCCCCGTCACCTCCTTGACCTCCATTGGCATTCCCTCCCGTACCATTGCCTCCATTTGAACCGATCCCTGCGTCGGTCACACAGCCTTGGGAGGCAGCGGTAACGACCAGCGCCAGAATACTGACCATGACAAACGATTTTTCTCGTATCGTGATTGATCTCATGACTTCCTCGTAAGCGTGCAAGTCTTTGCGTTCGTAGATGCGCGACGGGTCGAATATCGAACCGTGCAGATCGGTTTCATCATACCCGAAACCATGCCGCTTGCAATTGCTACTCGAATCGCGGTACGTTCAAGCATTTCGGACAAACACTTACACGTCAAAATGACCGGCCATGCTGCCGCCAGAACGACGGTTGGGCGACTTCATGAAGTCGATCCACGATCTACGAATTGAGTCAAGCCCGTCCTTTTCCTGCCTTCCCCGACGTTTTGGATCCTCGCCGCAGTTTGTCGAGGCAATGGTGCAGACCGGCCCGACTGACCATTCATCTCATTTATTCACCTATCATTCCCTCAGGATCCGAAGCATTTCCGCGGCAGGTTCCAATCGTTCGAGGCCTCGAGCAATCGTGGTTGAGCCGTGTGCCTAGATGCCATGATGCCGGTCGTGGCACCGTCGAGCCAAGAGAGGCAGGTCTGACACGTCGTCACCCGCCCTCGCACATCGAGCGTACGGCGTGCTCGCACCCCGTCAAGGACGCTCCTTTGGAGCGCCGCAAGCGGTTCGCTCGGCGAATCCTTGACCGGATGCTGCGCCGCCGTGGTTGCAAACTGTGGCGAGGGCGAGGGACGGCAAAGAAAAACGCGCGCCGCTGGGCGGCTCGGGCTCGGGACAAACCTCGTTCGTTGTGGTACGTCTCCCTCGCGCTGACACGGCACAAATTCCCGTGGATGGGTCGAATCGCCGGTTTGTCCGGCAAGCGTGCTCGGTCAACGCGGAGGAGACAATGCGGTATCTTGGTATGGATGTACATGGCAAGGCAACTGTTTTCTGCTTGCTCGACGCGGATGGCAAGACCGTGGAAACCGGCAGCGTTCGCACGACCGCGCCAGCACTCTCCGACCTCGCACAACGTTTGTCTAAAAATGACACCCTCGTGGCGGCACAAGAAGTCGGGACGATGTGTCAATTCGTGCACGACGTATTTACGGCCGCTGGCGTCAAGATTCTCTCCTTCAATGCCCAGCAACTCAGGGTCATTGCGTCGTCCAGGAAGAAAACCGACAAACGAGATTCCTTCTGGATTGCGAAATGCCTGCAGACCGACATGATGCCCCATCCGGTCTACATCCCCGACGGCGATATTCGCAAATTGCGCAGTCAACTCGCTATTCGCGCCAATCTCACCGGCGAAAGAAAACGGTGGCTCCTTCGCGCTCGGTCTCAATTACGTGCCGTGGGTATCGTCGTTCCCAAAGGCGTCAGCAAAATCGAGCGCATGCTGGCTGAATGCCTCAACAAACCCGACGGGCTCGACCCATACGTCGTCCAGACGCTCGAGCTATGCTCGCGAATGATGAAAAATATCAAAAACGAGATCACCACGCTCGAAGCCCAAATCATCGCCGACACAAAACACGTCGATGACCTGAAGCGTTTGAAGACGATTCCCGCAATTGGCGATTGGGTCGCTCTCTACATCTACGCTTGGGTCGGTGACGTCCGGCGCTTCCGAAATGCTCGATTGTTATCATCCTACGCCGGACTCGTGCCCTCGGTTCACCAATCTGGAGACACATTACACACAGGAAGGATAACCAAAGCTGGCTCCAATGGCTTGCGCTCCATTCTCGTGCAGGCTGGTCACGTCTTGCTATTCAAATGCAAAGCTGACGAATCGCTGCCACTCAAAGACTTGGCCACTCGCGTGCATACCGCACGGGCGCGAAGGAAAATCGCCGTCGTTGCCGCCGGAAGGTTCATTCTCCGCACTGCATTCTACGTACTTCGTGACGGTACGACATACGAGCGAACGCGACTTCGTCGCGCCAAACCTCAGGAGGTGCAGCGCACCGACTGACGAGAAAAAGATATAACCCAGGAGGTTGAGCAAGAAAAAGCTCGGAGAGCTTTGCTCTGGGAAGTTGAAGGGGAGCCAGGCCGCATTTAGCCCAGGCGGAGGGGCGGCAATGCCGAAATCCGCAAGGGCCTCGAAACCCGCAGAAGACCTGGGCGTCACCATCGAAGCCCAATTCGAAGTCGGTGAATACCAAATCGTCATTCTCAGTGCAA
>DAOMZH010000916.1:0-4665 GCA_035437985.1 Polyangium sp. (in: bacteria)
TTCGCATCCATGTCGGCTTGTCCCATTGTTCCACGTCGTGATGTCGAGTGGCGCCTGAGCGTCGCCGGGAACGTGCGTGGGGCGATTGAATCTTTCGTATCGACGCAAAAGACATTGGAGGACGTGGTTCGTTGGGGATTGGGGCAAAAGCCCGTGCAGATGGTCAAAGATATCGTCATTCAGGACGAATACACGCATGACGTCGTCATTTATCATCCGAGCGGCGTATGGCTTGTTTATGACTCCACGTGACTGGGTGGATTGACGGCGGTCGCCGTCTGGGGTCATCAACCGAGTGCGGATGAATTGCTCGACGCTCGCGTGGCGCGCGGTTGGGAGCCTACCCCGACGGGTACGAAAGATGGTCCGCAGATCCTCGGATTTGCGCGACGTTTGGCCAAGTGAACCATTGCGCCTACCCGAGTCGAATTGAATACGTTTTGCTCCTGCAAGATTCAATGACCGGCGGCACAAGCGATCGCGCACTTTAGATCTTCCTCGGCGCACTCGCATTTGGGTTTTTCGGGGGCGATGGGAGCCACCGGGGCATTCGCCGTGCAAACACCGCGCTCCGCATGTGTATTGACCGGACAATCCAATACTTCATTGCTGCGATCGAGAAAAAAGGAGTATACGAGTCGCAGGCCCTCTTTTGGGGGAGGCGGCGGGCTGTCGACGAATACTCCGTAATATCGGGGACCGCAATTGATACAATCGCTGGGGGGCACGTCGTCAGGTGGGGGTGGGACAAACGTAATTTTGGAATCGCGGAGGCATTCTTCTACGGCGGGCGTATCCGGAGCATGCACGTCCACGGTTCCATTACCATAATTTATCTTGGCTACAACGGTGCCGAATTCGCCGGGTTTCGTGCAGGAGCATAACGTTTGCATCAGCGGATCCATGGCCAGCGAAAACATTTTTGCTGGAATCCGCACGACCGAACCAACATCGCGGGGCGGAAAAAACAACGGGCATGACGGATCCATTTGCGGGGTTCGATGTTCCCGTGGCGGCTCTTGCGGGGCAACGACGATGACCTCAACGTCATGCTTTGCGGACTTCGAGTCGCTCGGTCGGGCAGGGGAGGCCGCGCATCCCATGAGGAATCCCGAGGTGGCAATGAAGGCGACGAAAAGGCGCATGTGCGCCTAGACAACGGCACCTGAAAAAAGTTCAGAAAATGTTGGTCGGGGGCTGCGTTCCGGCAGCGTTGCGCATCTGATCCAGCATGGAACGAGCATTTTCAATGGAATTGACCATTTCATCGTCCGCAAACATCTGCTCGAATGTCCGGGCATCCAAACGGCTCACGACATCCCGACAAGCTCGATAATATTCTTCTTCCCGCTTGGTCCAAATGCCCCAGGTTAATGCATAGGTCGCCGAATCCGGAGGCCGTTCTTCGAGTTCTTCGAGGGTGAGCGTATCGAGGCTGTTGGAATGATTGGGAATTTCGGCTCCCAGCGTGCGCGCCGCATATTCGGCCAAGCGGCGCTCGGCCCCGCGTAAAACCATTTCGATTGCCCGCCACATGGCTGATCCCTCGCTCCCGCCGACGTGCTTGCAGAAAAAAGTCGTGCAAACAGCGTCTCGATGGCGCCAAATGGAACAGTTCGCATTTTGCGGGTCGAAATAGGGGCACCGTAGAATAAGCGACCTTCCGAAACTCGTTTTACGCGAAGCTAAAAAAAGCAAAGTGTATTTGCGGGGAGCCGCCAACCATACGGGTCCTACGCTCACGCGGGCTGCAATGCGAGCGCGAATTCGCTCGCGACCTTCGGCCATTTCAGGGCTAGTATCGTCCAAAATGGCGCCGACGAGGAAATTGGGCAGATTAGGATGAAAACTGCAACACTTGACATCGGGGCGAAAAAAACCTTCCGGTGTTCGTTCGGGTAAAACATCAGGAATACTCATCACGCAGCGATCGCACGTGGCCTGCGTTTCTTCCGGAACGCTTTCATCAAATAAACTAGGCAATAGATGGCGATGCACAGCCGGCAGCATTTGACGTAGATTCATCATCGACCAGTCACCCATTTCAGCAATGCTTCCGTCGCTTGCACGGCCAAAGGAATCAAGATTTGCGCTTGGGCCTTGATTTCCTGTTCATCGAGCATCGTTCCGCGGCCAAACCAATGAAATACGGCACGTCCCCAGGGCGTACGCGTCGTATCGGCGGCAAATGCCGCGGCTGCACGTGCGAGGTCCTCGAAAATCGTTGCGGGCATTCGTGCTTCCCCAGATTCGATTGATAGACCTTGCAAAGACTCGAGATTGCCTTCAATCCAGGCTTCGAGAGGATCGCCTTCGAGATGCCACACGCGCTGCGCTCGCGCCGGAACGGCGACGTCACCGAGCACATGGCAAGCGCGTCCAATCCACCAGGCTTTTTGGGCCGGGTTTTCTTCACGCTCGGATTTGGCAAGAAAAACCAATCCTTGTCGTTTCGCCGAGGGAAAGCCCAATTCACCGGAACGACCATTGGGCACATGCGTATGCGTGAGCCCAGCTGCGCGCAGCCGCCATTTCACGACGGGGACGATGTGTACGTCCTCGTCGTCGTTTCCGCGGAGGATGTTGCCGCGAAACTCGGCCGGCCATGGTTTTGTGCGATCCATGGCCAGGTTCAGAATCATGTGGTGGGTTTTGGGCAGCATGCCTGGAGTTTGGCATTCTTGAACGATTGCTAGGAATTGCAATTACGGAATCGGCCGGCAAACGCCGTCCGTGCAGCTCTCGCCGACGGCGCATTGGCCATCGGATGTGCAGGGCAGCCGTTTGACTTCCGTGGCCCATTGCGCGATATGATTGCCCGAGGCTATCGATTGATAGGGGAACCAGAAGCCCGGAAGGCTCGGATCTTGACCTGCCGCGGCTTTTTGCAAATCGAATCCAATCATCCAGATTTGGCTTGTTTGCCCTTTCGTGAGGCGCAATCCGTACGCCCTGGCGCTCGAGAACGTAGCCCAAAGTATTTGTTGGCCGCCATGATACTCGTTCCGCACTGGGGCCCATTTCGGCCAAGATACGGCTCCCGGATCGCTCGCGACCGACAGGCGAAATGCCTGTCCACCATTCGAAGAAACCGCCCAAAGTTCGCCGTCGGGTTGTTGCCCGGTGTCGGGATCGGGGGCCGCATTCGAAAACGATTCGTGATTTCCTGGCGACCGGACGAAAAGAACCCAGTCCCCCGTAGGCGAATACGCGGGATAATAATTGTTTTGCCCGCCAAACGGAACCAGCGTTTTCGGCGAACCCCACGCCGTACCATTCCAATCCAGCGTTTCCAGCGACGCCGAGGCAACGCCGGGACTTGCAATGGGAGGAGCACTTTGGGGTTTTGCGTAGACCATGGTTATGCCATTGGGAGCCCAATCGGGCATTGCAGCAGGTCGAATGATCTCCGGCACGGTGTAGACCCCGTCGACGACTCGCCGCATGGCAATCTTGACGCCATTCGATTCCAAGAAATACTCGCCATTCGGAGAGAACGAGAAGAAGTTGGCTTGCCCCGCAAGAGGTTGGCCATTGACTTGGTATGGCGTTTTCGTGGCGACATCCAAAAGCGAATAGGGAGCTGGCGCAGGAATGCTCTTGCCCACCAAAATTCGGTCCCCATTACGCGACATGACGTGACAACCGACACACGCCAAAGGATTGCCTCCAATGTAGGTCTTGGCCGGCACCGTTGGAATGCCAAAATCGTAGCGCTGAATCGAGCCCGCATCATTCCAATAATAAATTCCGCCCATCAGGTCCTGGGAACTGAACGATATCGTCTGGGTCGCCGATGTTCCGACCGGACCCGGACTATTCCCATTCACTCCCCGAATCGTATACGTCACGGCTGCCGTTCCGCGCGCATATTCGACGAGGTTCGACCAGAACGTCGCGTTTGTCTGGTATGCACAACCCGCGCCAACCGCCGTACAAGTCGTGTAGATCGCGAGGCTCTTCGTGGGCGCTTGAAACTTGATTTCGAATAAGGTTTGTCCGGCCGCCGGAAGGAAATGGAACTCGATCGACTTCATGTTCGGAGGAACGACCACTCCCTCCGACGGATACACGATCGTGGGCTTCGCATTCGGATCGTTCGTTCCGCCAAACTTGTTCGGCGACGTCGAATCCGCCCCCGGTCCAATGATCACCTCCGTTTCGCCATTGCCCATCATGGGCGGTTGCGGCGGCGTCAGAGGTACGTTCCACGTGCCGACGTCCATCGCCCCCGTGCCCCCCGACGAGCTCGTCGCGGACCCCGATGTCGGGCCCCCGGAGCTCGATACGTTTCCCGTCATTCCTCCGAAAGCGCCAACGCCGCTGCTGGCTGGGCCATTGCCGCCTTCGCCGCCGACGTTTGTCGAACCGGACGTGTCGTTGCGGTTGCCCGTCGCCGAACAAGCGACGACGACGAATGATGTAAAAATTGCCGAGGTAAGTAGAAGGCTCGCGTGTTTCACGAGGCCAGGATCGGCTGATTTTGATGGCGTGTCAAGCGATTGCCGACAGCGTCGACAACGACGCAATGCGTCGCTGCCGAGTCATTTTCCCAAGACCCGAACCTTGAAGCCGAGCTCGAGCGAAAGGGCGACCATTTCATCAAAAATGTCGCCGTAGGCCACTGCGACGTGATTGGACAAATAATGCGCCATCAGCGTATCG
>DAOMZH010000917.1:0-4662 GCA_035437985.1 Polyangium sp. (in: bacteria)
AACTGCGTAGCGCATCGTCGAGCGTCGACCCATAGAACCTGCGCCACAACGTCGTATTCACGTCGCCGCTCACGTCGCGAACCTCCACGAACGAATCCTTGCCGTTCGAACCAGTGGTCACCCACCCATTCCACGCAAGAAGGCCATTGGCAATTGAAACGAAGTTGCCCCCACCGGCGGACGACGGGTAACCGACGGGAGTCGTAATCCACACGGGTTTTCCTTGACGATCCAATTTGCCGATAAATGGCTGCGAATTCGACGGAACGGCGTCTTG
This sequence comes from Polyangium sp. (in: bacteria), assembly GCA_035437985.1. Classification (GTDB taxonomy): domain Bacteria; phylum Myxococcota_A; class Polyangia; order Polyangiales; family Polyangiaceae; genus Polyangium. The sequence goes on from DAOMZH010000917.1 coordinate 278, forward strand.
CAGCGCATTGGCCGCATCCAGGCGCATTTCACCATTGTAGTGCCCAGTGAAAAAGAGGCTCCCGTCGTTGGCCAACGCCATATCGAAAAGCAATTGCTCCTGATCGTCGCCGTATCGCACGCCATATGTGCATCCGGGACACGCAGAACCCCCAGCGCCACCTTGCCCACTGCTGCTTGCGCCACCGCCAGAACCGCCCGCATTTGCCGCAGATACGCTGCTCGAAGAAGTTTCTGCGAGCCCACCCGCCCCACCCGTCGATTCGAAATCCCAATTCTGCGTGGCAATACACGCGGGCATTGCGCCAATGCCTATGATCCAGCCCCAAGCCAAGAGCATATTTCGATGCATCGTTCCATCTCCCAACGTTCAAAAACGACCGCGTAGCCCCATGCGAGCGCCATCGGGCGACATCCATACCCCAACCGACGTCGACGATTCCGCTTTGCCACTCGTCAAAATAAGCGGAATGGCCACCGCTACTCCCACAACGCCAATGGCCAAACCTACCGTATTGACAATGGCCATCGTTTTGCCACGATCCGCAATCGGCTGCACCTCGGGCCCACACCCTTTATGCGTCGGACAAGCTTTTTCCGCATCGGCATAATCACTCGCCGCAAGGCCCCCGGTAACGGCTCCGGTGATGAACCCCAAAACCCCTACACCACCAATAACAAACCCAATCGTGCGTTTCGTTTGGCGGGACGAATCATTGCCCGCGGGCTCCGTTGGCTGCATTTGCGTTCCAACCTCGACCGTCAGACTCTGCTTTTTTCCTTCTTCCATCACCACGTCATATTGACGATTCGGCAGTCCCGGCGCTTCCACCACCACGACGTGTTTCCCCGGATCCACGGGCATATCCGTACCAATCATGGTTGCCTCGAGCTCCGCATTGTCGTACGTCACGACCGTGCCCGTCGGAGAATTCGCTTTCAACACGATTCGCAAATACGGCACGCGCGGTTTGACCTCGGCCAATGCATCCCGAACAATCTGCCGCCGATCATCCCCCGATGGCAATTGCGGCAAAAGCTCTTCGAGGTGCTCCAGGGCCTTGGCCAATTGCCCGAGCTTCTTTTCACAGAGCCCCATATTGAGCAGCGTGCCGCGACCTGGTTTCAATGCATGACTTTCCCGAAAATACTCCAATGCTTTTTGGCAGTTTCCCCGATCCTGCTCCTCGCGCCCTTTGCGAAATTGCTCGTCCGCGCGGGCACTCATGTCCGGTTGTGGACGAGTTCCCTTGGATTGCGCCATTGCCACGCTCGTGAGGCAAAGCGACAACCCCAGGGTCCCCAGAAACATTCGACCATGCATTGGGCGCCTCTCAATCGTTGATATCCAAAGGATTCTTGCGTGTGGGCGTAGGCGTAGGCGTAGGCGAAGTTCTTGGAGCAGTCACCCGCCCCGGGGACTGCTTTGCCGTTGTTTTGGAAGGCGGCACTGAATTCGCCGATGCCGTCGGCAATGGTGACGAATCCACTAAAGGAGCCACAATCTCCGGGGGTGGCGACGCGGCAGGCACCGACGATGCACTTGGTGACGAGTTTGCATCGGTCGTCGCAGTTTCGTCCGAGGCTGCACCACTCCGCAAAACGAAAAAAACAAGAATGATTCCCAAGGCCGTCACGGCCAAGGCCACACCAGCAATGAGCCCAGCGTTGCTGCGTGGTTTCGCTGGCGGCAACGCAATCGCAGTTCCCATGTGCATGCCTGGACGTTCGCCCGGCATTGTGACTGCTTGAAATGTCCCCGTCCCCGGTGCAGTTTCCAAAACTGCAGATACGTACGACCGCTCCTGCGGCGAGGGCATCGAAGGCCCACCCTGAGCCGATTTTTGAGCCGTATGCATTGCCGCAAGCTCGGCGTCCACCGCGGCCTGAATTTCGGCCTTGTTCGGCAGCAGCGGCACCGTTTTCGACCATTTGTTCAGCGGCGCTGTTGCCGCAGCCCCCGCAGCCACGAGGTTCGCTGTTGCGGCGACGAACGCATCGGACATTTCTTGCGCCGATTGAAATCGTCCAGCAGGCTCACGAGTCAACGCCCGGACGAAAAATGCATCGACGGGTCCGGCTAAATTCGGCACGTAATGACTCGGCGGAGGGCACGAATCCGTGCAAACCCGCACCATTACGTCGCCTTGAGTCGTTCCGGGAAATGGCGCATGGCCCGTGAGCATTTTATAAAGAATCACCGCAATCGACCATAAATCACTCCGATGATCGACCTGGCGCGAACTACGAATTTGCTCGGGACTCATGTAATGCACCGAGCCCATCATCACCCCGGTTTCCGTGGCCCCAGCCGTTTCGTCGGCGTCATTTTTCGCCGTATCTTTCACGATCCCAAAATCGAGGACCTTGACGACTTCTTCCCCATCCTTAACTGCCAAAAAAACATTTCCCGGCTTCAAATCGCGATGTACGAGGCCCGCTTCGTGCGCCGTGCGTAATGCTTTGCAAACTTGCGTGACGATTCGCACCGCGAGCGGCAATTGCATTCGCGCCTCACGCTTTAATCGATCCGCCAGGTTTTCCCCCTGAAGCAGCTCCATTGCAATGTACGGCAAGCCGTCATCAATGCCAAAATCCAGCACCTGCACCACATGTTGACTGCGCAATTTCGCCGCGACCTTGGCCTCGCGCTCGAATCGCCCCCGCAATTCAGCCGATTCCACCAACGTCGGCATCATGAATTTCACCGAGACATCAACGTCGAGCTCCCGATGCCGCGCAATCCACACTGAACCCATCCCGCCCTTGGCCAATGGACGCGTCAGCACGTACCGACTTCCCACAACGACACCTTGGGCCGGACTCAACATGACAGACGCCGCTCCCCACGACAAACCCTATGGCTCGCCGCTATCCGCCGCCATTCGGCGCTTCGAGACTCAACGTCGTGTGCACCCATGATGTCAAAAGCCGCATCGTCGACAGTAAACGATGCCGCTTTCGACGTCAAACGGATTTTGCGGCGTCCGCCCGGACGTCAGAGAACGTACTTCGGGGAACACGAATGAACAAATGTCCAGAATGCGCGAGATCGTGGCATTGCGATTTCGCCATTCCCTGCCCTGCATTCCCAAATCACTGCGGCCGACCTTGTGCAATCCATGTTTCGACGAGCTGAATGTCTTCAGGCGTCACCGAGGGCAAACCCATCGGCATTCCCCGAACGACCGGATCGCGTTGTCCAGACTCTTCTTTGTGCCGCGCAAGCAATGCATACACGAGCCGCGGCGTGCCGTCGGGCATAGGCGAGAAAATACTCCGCCTTTCGCCTTTGTCGTCCACATACCCGGCTTGAATACCTTCGTATTCGGCCAAATTCAATCCCCGCGGCTTGAATCCATATCCCCCCGTATTGCCCGGACCACCATCACCAATGGCATAATCAGGCTCGGCATGGCAATGCCAACACGTATTGCGAAAAACCCGTTGACTCACTTCGTCGTAGGTGACCTTACGTGTCAAGACAGGCAATCGAGTCGGCACGGGCTTGTTGACTTTTTCCGCCAATGCTTGTTGCGTCAAAAACGCTACCAAATCGCGAATTTCCTCCGGCGTGAGCGGCGTTTTTGGCATCGCCGTTTCCGGATTGATCGCTTGGGGATCCTCGAGCCACCGCGCGATTTCTCCTGCATTCATGCGTTCCCGCACATAACGCAAATCCGGCGCCAATGAATGCCCGCGACGTTCCCCAGTCCCTTCGACTGCCGGAATCCCCGCCGACGTAACCCCCTTCGGCGCCCCCGTGTATTCATGACATTGCCGACAACCTTTGTCCTCGAATAGGCTTGCACCTTTTTGAGCATTCGCCCCATCCAGCGAAAATGGTTTGGCAGGTACGGATCCATTCGTCAAATACGTCGCAATGTCCCGAGCCTCCTCAGGCGATATCTCGAGCCGCGGCATGGATGTATCCATGTGCGGACGCAAGTCGCGAGGCTCCAGCAAAAATTGCTCAATGAATCCCCGACGTAGACGCCCCCCAACATTCACGAGCGACGGAGTGTCGCGGAAATGCACAATCGTCTTTTGCCATTTGGCCAGCGTCGATTTCGATGCGCTGTAGGTGCCCGCATGAATCTGCTGATGACAACGAACACAGTCCTTGTCGAGCGCCGGAACCTCAACGTCGGCAAGGGCGTGACAGCGATTGCATTCGAATTTGGCGACGAGCGCTTTGCCGCGCTGCACATCGCCGAGGGGCGGGTCCACATACGCTAGGACAGGCGCAGAGGAGGCGGAGACGGATGCGGTGGTCGAAACTTCCCCCGCGCGCTCGGTCTTGCGACACCCGACGAGGAGAACGGCGAGAAGGACGAGAACGAGCGCGCGAACCACGATGGAACACTTTCTTGGTCAGCTCTGGCC
>DAOMZH010000918.1:0-4657 GCA_035437985.1 Polyangium sp. (in: bacteria)
CGTGGATGAGCGCGTCACTCCCCGTCACGGAAACGCTCACCAAATCAGCCTGAAACTCCATTTCGCGCCCCAGCGCCCGCTCCGCCAAGACAACCAAGCGAAATGCCGTATCGAGCAATGAGCGGATGGACCAGACGATGAGCCGCATCAGCCACGCAATCCAGGCGACACGAAAATCAATGGCGGACCAACCCGCCAGCAGTTTGTCGAGCCAACTACGCGCGATGACGATTTGTCCCGCAACTTGTTGCGCCGTATAAACCCAACGCCCCACGGCCATCGAACGCTGCGCAAAGTGTCCGAATTCGTGCGCCAAGACCGCCGTGAATTCGCTCAACGTGAGGGCATTTACCAGGCCCAAACCGATTTCGAGGTTTTTCTTCGTGGGCAAGAGCAAGTTTGCAAAACTCAGATCGTAAAAAACTCCAGCGTTGACCCGATGAGAAACGAATACGCGGTGGGGCCTCGGTGCTCCCACTCGATCGGCCAATGCATTCAGGAAAGCGAACAATTCGGGTTCGTCTTTCGGGGTGATTTCATTGGTTTTCGAGTCGCCACCGATTTTGATGAAAAATATGGCGCCCAGCAAAAACGCCCCGAGAAGTGCCGACAACACGCCGGCAACAAAAGGCCATACACCTTCACGCGCCGGTCCGAACGAAAAAGAGATCAATCGATACGCCGTAAAACAAAACCACCCCGTCAGCAGCAGGTACAACGCCACGAACGCCAATAAACCAATGCCCGCAACCCACGCATGACGCTTGTACTTGCCTGACGCGCGCGTCAGGTCAGGAGGCACATTGGGTGGTGGTGGAGGCAAAAGGTTCGTCGCCGCATCCCCACCCTTGCCAACCGTCCGAATTTTTCCCGCCGAACTCATCGAACGCCATGATTCCGAAAAGTGTTGAGGCTGTCAAGCTCGTCCACCACCTGAAATTCATTTCCCCCGAACCTGCTCGAGTAATCTTGCGTGCAATTGATACGCAATTGTGCGGAGCCAATTGGGTTGAGACGTGTTGTGGGGCAATTATTTCGTCGCGAGGGTTGAACGTGCAGATTCCAGGGCGCGCGGAAGTCCCTAGCGGTTGCAATTTTCAAAGGATTGGCGCATGCTGTCCGAAGAGAACAACCCAATCAACCCGAGACGTATCGTAATGAGCATTCAGTTTCACGCGCAGCAAATCTTGGACGTCGTCGCCAGTGGTGGATACACGACGGAGAATTCCGTCCGGGTGGACATCCGTGCGCTGCAAGAAGCAGCAGCGCGGAACACGGAATTGTTCCACCCTGACAAACTCGAGGCCTTGTTTTCGGAATCGAGCGGAGCGGGTGAGTCGCCGCGAGTCGAGGTCATCGAGGCCACGACGACGGACGCGGCGTTGAAGTTATCGGCCGAAAAAGATGGCGTCGTTTTGCTGAATTTTGCTTCGGCGCGGAATCCAGGCGGCGGGTTTTTGGGCGGGGCACGAGCGCAAGAAGAAGAGGTTTGTCGGTGCAGCGGGCTTTATCCGTTGCTCGTCACCCAACCGAAGTATTACGAAACGAACCGGGCGCAAGCTTCGGCGTTGTACACGGACTACATCATTTATTCGCGCGACGTCCCGTTTTTCCGGACGAGCGCCAAGGATCCCTGGCTCGAAAAACCGTTCGTCGCGTCCGTGATTACTGCCCCGGCCCCGAATGCGGGGGCGATCATGCAAAATCAGTCCAAAGACAAAGCCAAAATTCGGGAAACGTTCGAAAGGCGCTGGCGCAACGTTTTGCTCGTCGCGGCAGCGCGGGGACATCGCAGTGTATTGCTCGGAGCGTGGGGTTGCGGAGCTTTTCGTAATGACCCGGAAGTGGCGGCATCGACGGCGCGCATGTGGCTCACGGCGCCCCGTTTTGCGGGATGTTTCGACAAAGTCGTATTCGCGATTCCAGGTGGCGGACGAAGCGGAACGAATTTGGATGTATTTCGTCGAGTCTTGGACTGCTAGTATCACTCCGCCATTTCGTTCATTGTGCTTGGCGAGGCTTGATTTCTCGGCATCCGCGGCGCCCCGAACTCGCCCGCTTCGCGGGCGCCGAGAAATCAAGCACTCCCCAAGCGGCGGGTCACAGGACTTGGCGGAGTAGTGCTAGCCGCGTCCGAATTCAGTGCAGCACATTCATGATTGCACCGTAGATGGACCCCAAGATGAGCGCAAGCTGGGCCAGAATGGCAATGCCAAACCCTGGGCCGCGTTTTTCCGCCGCTTGGTAATAGCCCCAAGCATACAGGATTCGTCCCAAAATCCAAACCCCGCCGAGACCCGCGCCGATTTTGGGATCGACGAGCACCGAAAACAACCACAATCCACCCAAAAACGGCACGATGTTTTCGAGCATGTTCTGCTGCACGCGCATGTAACGCTCGAAATTGGGGTTTCCCGTCGTATTCGGGGGTTTGACGTCGAACTTGACCCGCGCCCGGCCGACGTTGATCGAGATGACCATATAGGTGAGCAGCGCGAGGGCCGTGACGAGGGCCGTGAGACTTACTTGTTTCAACATGAGAACGCTCCTGGAGCACGAGACGAACTCCCTTCTAACAAAAAATCGAACCGCATGGCAAATAATACGTCGTTCATGCTATGGTCCGCGCATGCGCCATCACGTAATCCTGCCTCCAGTGTTTTTCTTGGTTTCCGCATGCGGCAGCGACGTACCTCATGTGCAGCCGCCAGTTCCCGCGGAGAAACAACACATGGCCGTGAGTGTCACGTGTCCCGAGCCTGCATCGTCAGCGTCAGCGCCCGCGGATGAACCGCAGCTTTTCGACATGACCAAGGCGATGGTTCCGATGCGTGATGGAGTGCGTCTCGAAACGGTCATTTTCGTGCCCCGTGAGATTTCGAGTCCTCTGCCTTTCTTGCTGGTTCGCGAACCTTATGGCATTCCGCAGGATGAAGGGTTTGCCCACGGGCCCCGTCCTTCGCGGATCGTGGAGGATGGGTACATTTTCGTGTGGCAAAATCTTCGCGGTCGGTTTGGGTCGGAAGGCGAGTTTGTTATGGATAGGCCATTGCGAGACCGCAAGAGTCCAAAATCCACGGACGAGGCTACGGACGCTTATGATACAATCGAATGGCTCTTGGCGAACGTTCCCCGCAACAATGGCCGCGTGGGAATGATTGGTACTTCGTATTCGGCACAAATGGCGGCGACCGCGGAAGTCGAGCCGCACCCGGCGCTCAAAGTGGTCGTCGAAGAAGCTTCGCCGGCCGATCAGTTTTTGGGGGACGATTTTCATCACAATGGAGCATTTCGTTTGGCGTATGGATTCGAATACGTCGCGCTGCTGGAATCGAGCAAAACGAATACGAGTTTCGCGTTCGATCGTGGGGACATGTTCGATTTCTATTTGGCGCTCGGTCCGCTCGCCAATGCCGACAAACGGTATTTTCACGGTAAGATGCCGACCTGGAACAACTTCATCAAGCATCCGGATTATGACCAGTTCTGGAAAGACATCGCTTTCGACACGCAATTGCCGGCGAAAGCGTCCGTGCCCATTCTCAATGTGGCCGGATGGTGGGATCAAGAGGACTTTTATGGCCCGCCGCGGATCTACTCGCATTTCGAGAAAAGTGATTCTGACAAGAAAAACTACTTCGTGGCTGGACCTTGGAATCATGGCGGATGGTACGGCAAAGGTGACACGCTTGGTCAAATCAATTTCGGGAGTGCGACGGGAGTTCATTACAGCCAAGAGATCAAAGCGCCGTTTTTGGCGTATCATTTGCACGGCAAAGGAAGCGCCGACTTTCCGGAAGCTACGGTTTTCGAAACAGGCTCGAATCAATGGCGCACCTTCGACAAATGGCCTCCCACCGCAGGTGTTCGTAAGACCAAACTATATTTGCAAGCCGGACGAAAGCTGGCGTTTGAGCCTCCGAAAGAGGCTGGGCAACAAGCTGCCGATAGCTACGTTTCCGATCCGCAAAATCCCATTCCGTACCAACCTCGTCCCATTCCATCGTTGTTCACCACAAAAGATTGGCGCATTTGGCAAGCGCGCGACCAGCGGTTTTCCGCGGATCGAGCGGATGTCTTGACGTATTCGACTCCGCCGCTCGAAGAAGATGTCACCATTGCGGGTGACGTGTTCGTCGAATTGTTTGCCAGCACGTCGGGCACCGATAGCGATTGGATCGTCAAACTCATCGACGTTTTTCCGGAAGGACCTCCACCAGCGAGGCCTGCCGGGCAGGAACTTGGTCCGCCGCCCGAGGATGCCCCGCCTGATTTGCGTGGATTTCAGCTCATGATCGACGGAGACGTATTTCGGGGTCGTTTTCGGGAGAGTTTTGAGAAACCCGTTCCCCTCAAAGCGAATGCGATAACCAAATACACGATTCCTTTGCATACGCATTCTCATGTGTTTCAAAAGGGTCATCGCATCATGGTGCATGTGCAGAGCACGTGGTTTCCGGTCATTGATCGCAATCCGCAACGTTTCGTGAAAAACATCTTCGAAGCGACGGAGGCCGATTTCATCAGCGCTACGCAGCGTATTTCGCGGGCCAAAGATACGCCATCCGCGATTGTCCTGCCCATCGTTAGAAAGTGAATCTCCAGCGGGCACGAGCGGTCGAGCGAGCTGAGCTTGGACGGCTCGGACGCTCGCGTT
>DAOMZH010000919.1:0-4649 GCA_035437985.1 Polyangium sp. (in: bacteria)
GAGTCAAATAGCCGGTTTGACCATTTTTGGTTGTGCAACGTTGGCCCTGGGCATTCACCTCTTCGAGCAGAAGGATTTCTGATGAAACGTTTTGCCTGGCTGCTCGTGGCCGTCGCTCTTTTGGGATTGGCCGCATTCTTGATGTCGCGAGGGGACAAACCCAAGCGCGCGAGGCGTGACGGCGAAGTCGATTTCCCTCGCCATCCCAAGAGCGAAGAACACTTGCGCAACGAACGTCGCCGCACCCTTCCCCCCGCGCGACCCAAAGACGACGACCCGCATCCGCAACCAATGGTCAAACGCGATCCAGTCATGGTCGCATTGCCCACCGACAAGAAAAAAAGCGCAATGGTTTTCGAGATCGCGGGATTACGCGATTCCCCGGTCGGAAAAGCGTGGCTCGATTGCCTCATGAAACGAGACGGGCAACGCGGACTCGACAAATTCCAAGAAGAATTCGGGCTCAACCCGGTCGAAGATATCGAACGAGTTGCTGTTTCGTCAACGCAACTGATGATCATGTCCGTCAGCCCAGACAAACTCGATTTCAGCCGCACGGATTTTTCGAAACGAACATTTGGATCGAAAGGCGTGATTTATCAGCGGCCCACGAGCAATGACGTCGTGGCCATGTGGGGCAATTCGTTGGTGCTGACGGGACCCAATGCCAAAGTCGTCGAAGAAGCGATTCAACGTCTCGAATCGGGAGATCCCACACCTCCGGCCATTCCCGAATGGTCCCAATACGGAGATGTTTATGGGTCGATTTCGCCAGAAGAATTAGCGCAAATGCTGCCTGAAGAGCAAGCGGGATTGGCTGCAAAAGTGCGCGAGGCCGTCGAACGCGTGGACGTGCACCTCGACGCATCGGAAGACGTGGCCATCGTCGCGGATGTCGAAGGACCGGGCGAAGAAGACATCCAAGATCTTGGAAAATCGTTTGGCGCGGCTTTGTCACTCGCGCGTATGCAAGCGCAACGTGAAGAGAATGACAAGGTCGCTGAATTGCTCGATTACGCAGCCGTACATCCGCGCGGAAATCGTTTTGCCCTCGATGTCGCCCTCCCCTTCGACGTGATCAAAGAAATGGGACCGTGCCGAAAGCGGGAAGTTGTCTCAGGTGACGCCGGTCCCGACGACGACCGCGAATAACTCACAAATCGTACGGTTTGCCAAACCCAATGAGAGGCGGTCGCTCAATGGCAAACCCTTCGTTGTTCTCCACGAGCCACGTCAGTCTCGACGAATCCAAATCCTCGTCGAACTCGTATCGCGCAATTCGCGGTCCTGCCGTACCCACTGCCAAAATCGTGACCTTCACGCCAGGCATGTGCAAAACATCGCCGACGCGAATCGTCGTCGGATCATCACGAAACAAATGATCCCGACCAAGCGAATAAAGCCGTTCGTCAGGACGAGCAATGAGTTCGAGCGTTCGGGTGCCGCGACGCATGACCAAGGTGTGTTTGGTTTGCGAAAGAATTCTCCAGCGCACGGGCAAACGCCCTTCGGGATCGAGAATGAACGGCATGTAGAACGCGTTGATCGAAGCGCGCAAGACGACGACGTCGAGTTTGTCGGAAGAGACCAAACGGGATCGTAATGATTCGGCGTGCTGGACAAACTCGAGCCCATGTTCGCGCATACGTTCGGACGACAAAGCGGCGGCACCTGGACCGTGAACCAAGTGGGCAAAGCCCAGAAGGATGGCCATCATTGCGCTGATTTGGGCCGCGAGACTGTGATCGCGCGGACCTTGTTCCACGACAAACCACGATCGTTCCAGCAACATCGCCACGAGACCCGCCACTCCGATCATGCTCGCGCCTACGACACGCGGAGTTGGCGACACGGCCATGACGGGAACGAGCGCGACGAGAGAGCCAATCGCGAACGTCCAAAACCATCGTCGTTGCCCGACTTCCAGCTGCCGGAAGAGCCAACGAAACGTGATGACGAGCAACGATCCGCCCACGATCGTGAGCGCAAGAAGCAACCAGATGGACGTCCCAACATCGAGCGAGTCGTAGTCGAGCGACATCCATGCGTGCGCGAGCAGCATGATGAATCGTTGCGGCGCCAAGCTTAGAAATCGCAGCGGCGCATCGAGCGGATCGGTGTAGTAGCCGGAGCCATGCGAGCCGTAGCCGAGCCATGCGCGTACAGCCATGTAGGCGAGCGTCGGCCCGATGAAAGGCATTAGGCCGGTCAAGCGTCGGAACGCGCCTTCGTAACGCCATCCCAATTCTGCGGCCACGACAAACCCCGCGAGACACAGGCCGTATTCACCGGAAAACAGCGCCAAGCCGAAAAGGACAAATGCCAAGAATGCATAAGCGACGCGGCGGGTGTCGCGAAACTGAACGTATGCCCTCAAAGCAAATGTGCCGAAGGCAAGCGTCATGAACACTTCCCGATTCGCAAGCCACGCCAGAGGCATCACGTGCCCTGGAGCGAGCGCGAAGATGAACGTCGCGATCGCCGCTGCGCGCCGCGAAAACGCATAAAGGAACAACGAACGGGCACCGAGCACCGCGACAAACCACCAACAAAACGAGTGCAAATGCAGGAGAAAACTGTTTCGGCCGAGCGCAAGATGTTCAGCCCACCGGAGGGCACTCGCGAGTGGACGGAAGAATCGAATCTGCAGATGCGGATCCGACCACCACGTGATCATTCCGCGATCGGCGAGCACCGTGCGATCTGGTTCGTTGACGAAGTCGTACAAATCGAAAATACCGCGCTTGCACGGAAACGTTCCGTCGACCATCGCGGCTTGTAAGTAATCATCGAGAAGAAACGGCGAACGGAGCGTGGGATGAAAGACGACGAGTCCCACGACCAGCACGATCAGGATGCTCGACCACGAGCGCTTCGAAGCTGCAGGCGACTGACGCGTCGCATTCGTTTGGGCACCTTCCACCGCAGCTCGAATCGTCGTCTCTGGCTGTGTACTCGACGCACCCTGAGTGGTGTCAACCATGCGTGATCCGAAGGAATGGAAGTTGTCTAAACCCTAGCATTCGTGTAGGTTCAAACCATAATCCTGTGAAACACGCCAGCATCCTTCTTCTTACCGTTGCGCTCTGTGGATTCAGCTTCGTCGCATGTGCCGAGGGCGATGACACGACGTTTGGAAATCGTCCAAGCGGCGGAACTGGTGGTGAAGGCGGTGGCAACGGCGCTGGATCTTCGAGCTCCACTAGCTCGGCGTCGTCGAGCACGGGAATCAGCAGTGGTGGTGTTTGCACCGTGAAATGCGCGTCAAATACCGATTGCTCCAACAACTGCCCGGCACCCCCTGTCGGAATCAACTGTTGCGACATCGGTACGAACACTTGCTACGCCTCGCAGTCAATGACCTGTCCCGGGAGCGGAACTGGCGCGGGCAGTAGCGGCGGCATGTACCCGTAAACGCTCGCGCAGAATTTCAGATTTCGTTTCAACTCAAAACATTAGGAAATGGGCCCCGCGCTTTTGGCCCGATAGAGGCGAATCAGCTACCTTTGCCTCTCGATGCCCTGGCAAAAGCGCTCGTTCTGGATCGCGGTGGCGATCGTCGCGTACGTGGCCATTGCTGGGCTTCGCGCGACGAACGGCGACGTCACAGGCTGGATCGCGCTGGGGCTCGCGCTGATCGGATGTCTCGTTGGTTGGCGACTGACCGACGATGATTCGATTTCGAAAGGTTTTTCTGGAACGAACCACGCCGTCGGCGCTCCAGTTGTCAAGACAGACGAAGTTCGCACCGCAGCGCGATTGACCATCACCGGTGCGGCCTTGTTTACCGCCGCGCTCTCAGGTCCCCACACACCTGGTTTCATTGCCGGAGAAAACTTCGGCGTTGCCCTCACCGTCATCGGTTCACTCTGGGCCCTGTCTCGAGTTCCACCACTCGGAGGAATCGTCGAACCAGGGCCGACCGCACGCCGTCTCGATGCCGTCGTGTTCGCAACGCTGTTTTGGATCGTCGCCGTCGCCCTGCCTTCCGCCAAATCCGTCTTGCCGGAGCGAACCGAAGAACTCGATCCCCTCGCACTCGACTACGCCACGGTCGTTGCTTCGCTCGGTTCGTTGGGCGTCGCGCTCTTCGTTGCCATTCGCACGGTGAGTGTTCGTCGGGCCGAACTCGGTTTGGCAGAACGGGCGCGAGCGGCATTTTGGGTGACGTCCGTGGCGCTGGCCGCAGGCGTGATGGCTGGCGCAGCGCACGTGATCGCGCCGGAGCGCGCGTTACCGCTGGCGGTGGCGATCGGGGCATGTGCCAGCGCGTATGCCGCAACATCGCGCGAGCCAGAAACGGCGTTGCGTCTGCTGCGAACGATCGTTGCAACAGCAATCATCGTGATGCCGACGGCGCTCGGTGTCGTGTACCTGGTGCACATGTACCCGAGTTTGGCGGGACAAATTGCGTTTCTTGGCGCGGGAGCAGGTGCGGTGTCGTCGCTGCTCGCCCGACGTTTGGCGCGACCGGATGGTCCTAGTGGTGGGCGGGTCGCCGCAGCGTTGCGTTTGGCTACGCGGGCCGCCATGACGCCAGATCCTGACGAAGCACTACGCAGAGCTCTTTTTGAGTTGTGTGGGGTGCCCGGAACCGTTGGGGAACCTGCGGTGATTTACAGGCTTTTCCCTCCGGAACGGATGAGAGT
>DAOMZH010000920.1:0-4647 GCA_035437985.1 Polyangium sp. (in: bacteria)
AATTCGAATGCGTGCCGATGCGCATGCGCTGGGCTCGTCTGCGCTTTCAAATCATTGGGTCGCTTTTTGCGGCGCCCCCTGAACCTGCGCATTTATCGGAGGCCATTGAAGCGCTTGCGAATACGCAATGGCGGCATCCGACAACGGGCGAACATGTCCAATTCGGCGCGTCGACCATCGAGAGGTGGTATTACCAGGCCAAACGGGCGCCCGTCGATACGATGGAGGCATTGGCGCGCAAAGTGCGCGAGGATGCGGGAACGCAAACGAGTATGCACGCGGCATTGCGCGAAGCGAGTCGTGGTCTTTATCGCGATTTCCCTGCGTTTTCGTATCAATTGCACGCCGATAACCTCAGAGCGATGGCGGACTCGAATCCGACGCTCGCCCCCGTACCATCGTATTCGACGATTCGTCGGTACTTGATGAGCCACGGAATGTTGCGCGAGCGGCCCGCCAAAAAACCGAGTCGGTGGGAAACGTATCAGCCACGTGAAACGCGCTCTTTCGAGGTGCCACACGTCAATGGTCTTTGGCACTTGGATTTTCACGAGGGCTCGCTGAGCGTCCTCTTGCCATCGGGCAGCTGGCAAAAACCCAAATTGTTTGGCTGCCTCGACGATAAGTCACGCCTTGGATGTAATGCGCAATGGTATCTCGACGAAAGTGCCGAAACGCTGGCTCACGGATTATGCCAGGCCTTTCTGAAACGAGGTTTGCCGCGCGCATTGTATGACGACAATGGTGGAGCCATGAACGCGGCGGAAACGCGTGAAGGGATGGCACGACTCGGCATTGCGTATTTGCAGACGTTGCCGTACAGCCCGCAAATGAATGGCAAACAGGAGGTTTTTTGGTCGAACGTCGAGAGTCGCCTCATGCCCATGCTCAAGGGCGTGAAGCCATTGACGTTGGAATTGCTTAATCAAGCGACGCAAGCATGGATCGAGCAGGAATACAATCGCTCGGAGCATAGCGAGACGAAACAAACGCCACTTCAGCGTTATCTGGATGGTCCGGATGTAGGTCGCCCACGTCCCGAATACGAAAACGTGAAGCGTGCATTTCGTCGACCGACGACGCGCATGCAAAGGCAAAGCGACGGAACCATCACGGTGAAAGGAATTCGCTTCGAGATTCCTGCGCGTTATCGGCCATTGAAGCGAGTCCACATCCGATATGCCAAATGGGACTTGTCGTCTGTGGATCTGTGCGATGAGCGTACCGGAAAAACGCTTTGTACCCTGCTGCCGCTCGACAAAGCAAAGAATGCGGATATGCGAAGACATTTTCTGCCGCGAGAAACCATGGCGGCAGAAAAGAATGCCGAACCACCGGGCATGGCACCATTGTTACGAAAATTGATGGCGGATTATGCAGCAACGTGTGTGCCGCCGGCTTATCTGCCCCACGAAACTGAAAACGATTCCACGGAGGAAACCGCATGAGGTCCAACATACTGACGCTTTACGGCATGAAAATCAATCCGTTTCAACCGGACACACCCATCGAGGCCATCCATGTGACGCCCGCCATGGATTCATTCTGTCGGCGCACGGAAACCGCGGTGCAAGATGGCGGGTTTGTCATGATTACTGGCGATCCGGGTATGGGTAAATCCGTTACGTTACGAGTGCTCGAACATCGGTTGCGACAATTGCCCGATGTCGCTGTTGGGACCATTGATCACCCGCAAAGTCGAACGCCTGATTTTTATCGGGAACTCGGGGATCGTTTTGCTGTTTCGCTGCGTGCAAGCAATCGCTGGGGAGGATTCAAAGCATTGCGTGCGTGCTGGTCCGACCATATCGGAAAAACGACGATGAATGCCTGAAAGGAAAAACCATGGAGTCCAAGAGTGAAAAGTGTCCACTCGTACCCGAGCGAATTCGGCGAATTGACGGTCAAAGCTTTGCATTTTCGCCGCATCGCTTTTGCGTGATGGCTTCTTGTGCTCGCTTTCGGCCGACGAACAGCGCTTGTATCTTTTCCTCGTGCTGGCGGCTGACCGCTCTGGGATGAGTTTCTATCACTACGACCGCATCTGCTCGATTCTCGAAATGGTCGGGGACGACTACATCGACGCGCGCAATGGCTTGATAAAAAAGGACCTGATTGCCTTTGACGGCAGTCGTTTCCAAGTCCTTGCGCTCCCTGCCAAACCGGTTTACCCCATCGCGAATCCCACTCGCGTGCGCGCCGAAGTCGACGGCGAACACGCCGCCACCATCCGCGCAACGATCCTCAGCTCGCTCGAGCAAGCTCGCCGCGACGCTCGGTAAACACCACGCCGCACTTCCACTTCGTCGCAGCGCTGACGTATCGCGTGAGTCCAGAAGAATTAGATCGAAGAAGATATTTCATCGATCCATCTTCTTCTTTTGGTCGAGGCCGCCAGCGTGTAGACGCTCGGCCATCAAATTGCGTGCACAGGTGACCATCGATTAGCGTGGAGACGCTCACGAGCGCAGTTTGGGCAAACCCTGCGTTCTTCGGCGGCAGCGGCGCAACTCGAACCCCGCAACGCCGAGCAGAATTGCACCGGCGTACCAGGGAGCGGGTTTGGAGTTACTTGCCGACACGCTACACGACGAACTGTCGTTTGTTGTGTCCTGGTTGGGGTCGGTGTCTTCCTCGGGACGCGTGTATTCCTCGAAGCAAACGCTTTGGCCATTGTTGTCGCTGTCGCAATACCAGCCTGCGGGGCACGGGGCGATGTCCGTGCACAACCGCGTGCAGTACTGGTGGCTGTTACCATCGTTGACACAGCGGCCGGAAATGCAATCGGTCGGCTGGCTGCACCCATCGCCGATAGCCAGCGAATCGTCTGGATGCGTCGGCCAACCGGTGCTCCAATTGGGCGCGGTGTTGCCTCCAAGTAGTTGATCGTAGTTGATTGTGCAGTTGTCGTCGCAACCATCGCCGCTCGTAAGATTGCCATCGTCGCACTGTTCACCCGTC
Organism: Polyangium sp. (in: bacteria); assembly: GCA_035437985.1. Classification (GTDB taxonomy): domain Bacteria; phylum Myxococcota_A; class Polyangia; order Polyangiales; family Polyangiaceae; genus Polyangium. The sequence goes on from DAOMZH010000920.1 coordinate 2,962, forward strand.
GTAACGACCCCGTTGCCGCAAGCAGTCACTTTGCAGTTGTTGTCGCAACCATCGCCGTTCGTCGGATTGCCATCGTCGCACTGTTCACCCGTCGTTTCGACCCCGTTGCCGCAACCGGTCGGGGTGCAGTTGCTATCGCAACCATCGCCGCTCGTCGGATTGCCATCGTCGCACTGTTCACCCGTCGTAACGACCCCGTTGCGGCAAGCGGTCATTTTGCAGTTGTTGTCGCAACCATCGCCGTTCGTCGTATTGCCGTCGTCGCACATCTCGACGCCGGGGCGCACGATGTTGTCGCCGCAAACCGCGTTTTGACACATCGCCGTGCAGGCATCCGTGTTGAAGGTGTTGCCGTCGTCGCACGTCTCGCCCGCTTCAACCATGTTGTTGCCGCAAACGGCCAAGACCACGGTTGCCACTTCGACCGTATCGATGCCGATGAAGTCGCTGTTCGCGCCCGTGGGGCCGCCGCTCGTCACGAAATACCGGAACGCATAACGACCCGTGTGGTTGCCAGCCGGGAGACCCGTCGCGGTCACGCTGAATTCGGTCCACACACTCGGGTAACCCGTCGTCGTCAAGTTCGGATTGATTGTCGTGAGCAACGTCGTGAAGACACCAGTGCTCGTAGCCGTCGTCCCGACGTCCGTGCTGTTGCCCATGATGCTGAGACGCACTTCCAAGCGATCCGGGAACATCTGTGCATCCGTCGTGCGCGTCCAGAACTTCATCGTCGCGCCGTTCGTGATGTTGACAACCGGCGTGAGCAGCCAGTTGCTAATCGTGTTCGTCCCCGTTGTATTGTTGAAGTTCGCGCCGATGTATGAAGTAGGCGCGCCGGCTTGGGCCGGAAAAACGGTCGTGCTGCCCTGGAACCAGTTTGTGGCTCCAATTACGGTGCTTCTGTTCACCTGGAGCCAGCCGGCGGCCTGAAGCGTTGTGATGTCGGCGAAATTCTCGGTGAGCTGCTGTGCGGAGGCAGAGTCACCGATCATCAACAACGCGCCCAACGTGTACCAACCAAATGCTTTCTTCATGAAACTCATCTCGAAACCTCCGTGGCCGGCGGGCAAAGTCCCAGGCCAACAAGACCCTTCATTTCCGCGTGGGCACTACGATTCGACAAGCACGCCATGCGTGTGCGACGTCAAGAGCAGCTTCTATGCCAACCCAAGTGCGCTCGTAAATTCCTTGGCTTGCAACGCCAGGCGAAGCGCTCGTGCCTTGGCTTGTCTGGGATTTGCGGCGTCAATGCGACAACACAGCGACGGAAAATGTTATTAACATTACGTGTCAGTCTGATTCGTTGCATCTGTCGGAGAAGCGTCGTTTCCCTCCGGGAAGGAATCCGCTCGGCGACGGGCAGCCGTGTAATGACGGAAACGTGTGGCTAGGATTTTCAAGCATCGTGGGGCACGCCGCCAGGCGTTGTCAAGCGCCTGAGCATCAATGACGTCATTGCATAATGGATATCGGCTTTGCTGGATTCGAGTGTTCGCTCGTATTCCTTGTTGAGGAGGCGGTATTTGCCGAACCAACCGAACGTTCGTTCAACACACCATCGTCTTGGTACAACGACGAATCCCTTCATATCGTCGGATCGTTTGACCATTTCATGTGCTTCCTGGAGAACGGGAACTGCTCCATCACGATCTTGAACGGATCCCGCCGTTATCCGCGCGACGA
>DAOMZH010000921.1:0-4632 GCA_035437985.1 Polyangium sp. (in: bacteria)
CATTGAAGGATCCATACCCGGCAATGACGGCCCCGGACCGAGTGGATTGAGCAGATCCGGCATTCCCGGCAAACCCTGCGGCGGCAGCTCGTCTTCCGGTCCACGATTCTGACTCGCCGCAATCATGCGCGCGAGCGCCACCGTCGGATCCTCCATCCACATCATCCGCCCCTGATCCCCAAACGTAATGCGGAACGGAGCCAAAAACCCCGTGCCCATGATTCCATCAATATCGACCGACAATTGCTTCTCGAATTGATCGAAAGGCGTTCGTCCGTAAATACCTTCCACCGGAGGCACGTCGAAGGCCCCAATGCGCATCGTCCGAATCACGCCCGTACGCAGCTGTTGCGTGGGTTCGTCCGGGACAAGCCGCAAATCCTTCGTTTCCGTCCCCGCTTTTTTCCACGCCGCTTCATCGAGCTCGAGCGGGAAATACACCGACGTATCGAGCAAAACGCTAAAGGGTTGTCCTCGCTCGCCGCCGAATTTACCCCGCAAAATCATTCCTCCACCCCGAATGTAGGAAAGATTCACCCGCGTTGCTTCGGGCGGCTGAGGTGGCGAAAACGTTCGCGCCACGAATTGTTGCCCTTCGTAATCGAGCGTCGCATGCAAATGCCGCAGCAAATTCACGCCCAGCAGCGCCTTGATCGGCGCACCCAATTGCTTCGACAGCCCCGACAAATCTTCCGTCAATGCCGGGACATCCCGCACTTCCAGCTTTCCCCCAAAACGAATCGAAATCCAGCTCGGCTCCGAACGCGTTTTGTTATCGAGCACCACTTCGGCATTACTCGTCGCAATCAACGCCAGCGCCGATTCTCCGTCGATTTCCACCGGCACGATGAAAAACGGCGCATAAGGATTCACGTGCGGAAGCTCGGTCACCGCCAACAGCGCACCAGAAAGAGCAAACGGAGTTCGTCCCGCCCCTTGACGCGCCAACTTCGTCACGCCCTTCGCCCACGGATCCACGATGTCCGGATCCGAAAGCAGTTTGTCCAGTTCATCCGCCGCCGCGTCCAGATCCCCGTTGTACCAATGCGCCCGACCCCGCAAACTCGACGCCGTCGATCCCTTGATGCCCTTCAGCAGCCGCAACGTCTCTGCGTAGTCGAGCTCCGCCAACGAAATGCGCGCCGCCAACGTCCGCACGTCAGGATCGTTTGGCACGATCGCCAGCGCCCGTTTCACCGAATCCTTCGCGTCATCGATGTCCACCGCGCGGTAGTCGTCTTTCGCCCGCTGGTACCACTTCTCCGCCGTCGGAGGTCGCGCCGTTTGCACGGAGCCTGCTGTGGGACAACCCCCGAGCACCAGGCCCGAGGCCATGAGCAGGCCCAAAAGCCAGCGTTGAACTGGTTTGTCTTGGTCAGTCGTTTGACGGGAAGGCTCGTGGTCTCGCACGGTCGTTTCGCTTCTACTTTCGGGGTTCGTCACGGCCAGGAACAATGGGCTCGATGTGCAAAATTCGATCGGCTCGAAGTTCTCGGCGGCTTCGCGAGGGATGCAGATAGCCGAGAACCCGCGGTGGGTCGAGGTCCGTTTGTACGCCCGTGATGCAGAAAAGAAGGTCCTCGGGACCGCGATGCGCCGGACGGTAACGCAACCGAACAGGTTTTCCCAATTCCACGGCTGCTCGTGCTGCCTCGACAACCGCAGGTCGGGCATGACGCTCACCCACACGTACGTGCCAGAGATCTCGCGGTGTATCCGGAGTGAGCATCGTAACGACGCGCCGAAACACTTCCCGCATCGCGTACACGTCATCCGCGGCTCGATGCGCCCGCTCCCGCGCGATCCCCAGCGAAGCCGAAAGCGCTTCCAAGCCGTGGTTTGGAAAGACAAATGCGCGACGCGACATCACGAGTGTGTCCAGGAAAAACGGAAACTGCGTCGGAATCCCAGCCCGACCGAGTTCCGCTTCGAGAAACGAGACATCGCATTCCGCCGCATGGGCCACGACGATCCCGCCCTCGAGGACCCGCAGAAGATCCCGGGCAATCTCGGCAAACGTCGGCGCTGAAACCAAAGCTTGCGCCTCGATTCCGTGCACATGCACGTTGCCATGCACGCCATCATCTGGACGGACCAACGTCGTGAGCGAAGCTTCGAGTTTGTCTCCGCGAACGCGCTCGGCGCAGACTTCAATGACGCGATCCGTTGCGCGTTTCAGCCCCGTCATTTCGAGGTCGACAAACACGAGGGGTGCTTCACCCAAAGGATCATCCCAGGGTGAGCCCCGCGGTGGTTCGTGGGCCTCGCTCGTCGTCATCAGCCGTTTTTCCCGGGGTCCTTGCTTTTTCGCGGCGGACGCATCGCCGCAATGACGGGCTTGACCTGCTCGGGATTCATCATCGCCATCTGATTGAACGTTCCACCTTCAGCGAGCCACGCGCCACCATCGATCGTGATCACATCGCCCGTGATGTACCCGGCATAATCACTCACCAAAAAAGCCGCGAGATTCGCGAGTTCTTCATGTTCGCCGTAACGTCCAAGCGGGATGCGGCTCTTGCCGAGCTCGTTCATGCCTTCGGGAACGAGCGCTTTCCAGGCTCCATCCGTAGGGAAAGGACCAGGCGCAACCCCGTTGACCCGGATGCGATATTTCGCCCATTCGACGGCAATCGAGCGCGTCATCGCCATCACGCCAGCTTTGGCCGAAGCGCTTGGAATAACAAACCCGCTGCCCGTCCAGGCATAGGTGGCGAGGATGTTGAGGATCGCCCCGCCTTTGCCGCCAGCGATCATTTTGCGACCTGCAGCCAATGTGGCGTGAAATGTTCCGTTCAAAACCGTGGAAATGACCGCGTTGAATCCGTTGGGGGTCAAATCTTCGGTGGGGCACAAGAAATTCCCCGCCGCGTTGTTGATGAGGATGTCCACTGAGCCAAATGTTTGGTGGGCTTGTTCGACCATCGCTTCGACTTCGGCGAAATTGCGCACATCGCAGCGCACCGCGAGCGCCTGTACACCACGCGCCCGTAGGTCCTCGCACGCGGGCTCCGTGTGTGACGGGTCGCGGCTCGTGATGACCAAATTCGCCCCGAGATCGGCGAATTTTTTGGCCATCGATAACCCCAGCCCCGTTCCACCCCCCGTTACGATTGCCGTTCGTCCTTGCAACGTCTTGTCGTTGAACATGCCCGCTTGTAGGCCAACCACGGTCTGAAGGCCAAGCTCGTGGCACTTCTTCGCGACGTATTTTTCGACCCCGAGCAGTCGGGCAGGATCATTGGTTGCTGCTACATTCGGAAGCGTGCCAAGGGGAGAGGATACCGAGACGTTCGATCAACCGAGTTATGCAGACGAAGATGATTCGTTCGGGCATCTCGATGAGTCGTTCGAAATCGATGACGACGTTTCCACGTTTCATCCGTCCGGCCGTCGCGATCCGCTGACGTTGCCAGTTCTCGCGCTGAACAAGCACTTTCATCCCATTCACATCACCACCTCGCGACGCGCATTTTTGTTGCTCTTCGGCGATGCCGCGCATGCCCTGGACGACGCTGGTGAACTGCACGATTTCAGTTCTTGGCGGCGTCTTCCCGTACGCGACAAAGACGATGGTTTGCCCATCGTGGGCGGAGCATTGCGAGTGCCGCGCGTGCTTCACCTGCGTCGATACGAACGAGTTCGTCGCCCCACGGTGCGTTTGTCGCGGAAGAACATCATGCTCCGCGATGGCCACCAGTGCCAATACTGCAACAAGCTCCTTCCCGTCCGGGATCTCAACATCGACCACGTCATTCCGCGATCTCGTGGCGGAGCCGATTCGTGGGAAAACCTCGTGACCGCGTGTCGCCTCTGCAATTTGCGCAAAGGTCGCCGCACCCCCGAAGAAGCCGCAATGCGTTTGTCTCGACCACCTACGGCCCCACGTTGGAACGGATCGATGGTCCTGCTTCTCGGCCGTCCCGAACCCTTCAAAGAGTGGGAACCGTTCTTGAAAACCGCGTAACCGTACGATGGGTTACTCCGTAAGCCTCGCAATGTTCACGGCATGATCACCAGCTGTCCATCCTGGTCGCAATACGCCACGACTTGCCAGCCGTCGCCGGTGCACAGGAAAAAGTCGATACATTCACTTTGACAAACCGCAGCGGCGCATTGCTCTGCCGCTTCGACCGGACAATCAGGGTTTTGCAAGTCCGGTTTGCACCCTGTGGTTTCACCGGTATGGTCGATCGTCGCGACCGTACACGCGTCGGCCCCCATGCCCCCATCCTCGAGCGGCGGATTCGAGCACGTCTGCGCCAGCGTCCAATTGCCATCAACGCAGCTGTAAATGGCGCCGCACGTTACGTCGTCACATGTCCCGCCTCCGCGCAAGGGACACCCATTGGCCGGAATCGTCCCGCAAGGAATGGATGTCGGATACGACCCGCAAGCTCCAAAAAGGGTCAGCGCCAACGGAAAGGCCCCAACAGCCCCAAAAAAAGCCGCAACACCAGAAACCATCGTGGAGATTTTCATCCCCCGAGCATGACACCGACGCCCGTTTGCCGTGAGGTTCGGTTTGGCCCCAGGATCAGGTAGGATGGATCCATGCGTACCTGTGCGACTGCCTCAGTCGTCTCGATCCTCGGCATCCCCCTCGTCGTCACCTTCATGGCGTGTGCCAGC
>DAOMZH010000922.1:0-4630 GCA_035437985.1 Polyangium sp. (in: bacteria)
GGTTCGAGGCGTCAAACCTTCCAGCCGCCCGCGCACTTCGCCCCCACGGGCGAGTCGTTCGACCACGCGCAGCCGCGCAGCCAAGATCTCGCGCAATCGCTGCACGATCGCCGACGCGCTCGCTTCTTTGCGCATGTACCCATCCGCGCCCGCACCTAACTCGCGCACGCGTTGCAACAAATCTTCTTTCCACGAGAGCAATACGACCGGCACGTCACGCAAGGCAAAATCGCGCTTGATTGCTCGACATAGAGCAAAACCGTCCATGCCCGGCATCACGATATCGCTAATCACCAAATCCGGCGAATGCTCGCACGCCAGCTCGAAAGCCCGTTCGCCATCACGCGCCTCATGCACGGTTGCTCCTGCCGAACGCAAGACGCCCGCCAAAAACCATGTAATCGCAGCATCATCATCGGCGACCACGATACTCATGCGTTCGAGGGACGAACCTTTGACGCCTCGGACTTCACCCAAAGGACGCGCTCGATTCATTTGTTCGGCCCGCGGGTTTACTTCGCCAAACCATGGAGCATACGGCAAAGCACCTTCCGGGCCACCTTGGACGAAGCGGACTTGCCCTCGAGATTCGATCGTCACCAAATCTCGAATTCGTGCTACGGCTCCCCAAAGAGCCGCCAGCATTTCGCTACCTTCGCCACACGAGAGTTTGGTTTGTCGCGCCCGATCATCGGCAGCATCGCACAGCCCTCGGCGCAATTCTTCCGCCAATCGTTTGCCCAGGTCATCCAGCGTCACGTCACCAATGGGCGCCCGAGCAACCTCGCGCTTGATGTAACTCGCGGTCACTTCGATGATTGCTTTGCGCAACGCATTCGGAGACACCGGCTTGGGAAGGGTCTTGGCCACCCCGAGCGCTGCATAAAGTGCCGCATCATCCGATTTGACGAAACGCCCGAGCAGCAAAATGGGCGCTTCTTCGGTCATTGGATCGGCCAAGATTGCCGCTACGAGCTGCCGCGCTTCGGGTTTGTCGGCATCAATGACGATGACATCCGGCGCCAATGCACGCGCCAGATCGGCAGCTGCTGCATAATTGTCCGTCCGCTCGATCTCGAAGGCCGTCGGATCGTCTTCGGTGGCCAACCCTTCAGCGAGGTATTTTGGTCCGACGACCATGATCGTCTGCGGCGCATCGAGTCTTGTTTGTCGCGGTTGAACCTTTTCGGTATTTTCCTTGAGTTCTTCCGGGGCAATGAGCGGTTTGGGCGGAGAGCTGCCGGAACGCGGAGACGAGTCTGGATCGAAAAGGGCCGCTTCGCTCCACGCGAGTTCCGGTAAGCGGTCGAGGAGTTCGTAAAGCTGTTTCGAGTCTTCGTCGCTCAGCTTGCCGCGTTGGGCGATACGATCGACCAACGCCTCGCTGCCGGCCAGTTCACCGGCGAGTTTGTTGAAGCGGAGGAGCCTGGCGGCGGCGGCGAGGGCATGCACACGGCGGCGCAAGTCATCACGTCGAGCCGACGAAGAGGCATCTTCGCCAAGTTTAGCCACGGCGGCGCGAATTTCGACGACGCGGCGCCCGAGTGTGGCGACGAAATCCGCTCGTACGCCCCCAAATCGTTCGCTTTGCCCGACTTTCGTTTCGGAGCGGCCTTCGTTACGGTCCCATGCGGCAGCTTGCGCACCCATTGTCTGGGCCCGTAGCACAGTCGATCATGATGGTAGAAATTTGTGGCGTGAAGATTTTGAAAGAGGCAGGAAAGTAGCGTCGAATTGCTTGTGTCTGGTCCACGATGGCGCATGCCAGAGTCAGAGCTTGACAACGTATGCCTGAAGAGTCCAAGATGTATGCATGTATGCCCGTGGAGGCGAACGGAGGACACAAATGGCTGCATCCAATCGCGGACTGAAACGAAAAAGCTACTTCGTTGATGAAAACATGGTTCAGCGGGCAAAAAAACTGCTCCGAGCAGAAACGGATTCCGACGCGGTACGAATCTCATTGGAACGCCTCGTCGAAAATGAAGAATTTTGGCAATTCATGGATGACACAGCTGGCGCATTGGATGGCGATAGTTTCGAGAGACCCTAAAATGCGTCCAGCGATTCTCGATACAAACGTATATATTGACCATTGGGAACGCCGACTCGATTCCGCATCTTTTGCCGAATTGCGTCGAAAATACGTCATTCGACAGAGTGCTGTTGTTCTATCCGAACTTGTACGTGGTGCACGCACACGACAGGCGGAAGGTATGGTTGAATCATTGCGCCGCATGTGCAGAGTCATCTGGGAGCCCAACGCGATGGATTGGTGGACGGCGGGTCAACTCATTCGGAAAATTGGAGATGCGCACGATTGGGATATCTCAAAACGAAGAGGATTTCAAAATGACGTCCTAATCGCGCTCACCGCGCGCCGATATGGAGCAACGCTCGTCACGTCGAATCGTCGCGATTTCGAACTTCTGCGTGCGGAGTTGGCCATCGATCTTTTCGTGCTTTGAGTGCTGGAATTACCCCAGCCCCCTCCGGACCTCCCCTGCCCCCGGCCGCTTCTCCGGCTGCGCCTCCAAACACCGCACCACCAAGTCAATGACCTCCGCCGATAGCCCCGCACATTTTCGCAACCGATCCCGCACGTCGTCATAAACGAATCCACCCAAGACCGGCGGAAATGCATACGGACGATCCCCAAATAGCATCTCGAATGCAATCACCCCAAAACTAAAAATGTCCGACGAATTCGGCGCTTTTTTCGATCCGGACGCCAATTCCGGCGCCATGTACAGCGGCGTCCCCACCAACACCCCCGTTTGCGTCAACGTCCCCGCACGTTCGAGCGTTGCTCGCCCCCGCGACGAAACCGGGCTCAGCGTGTCCGCAAATGCTTCAGCATTCCAAGACAAACCCGGGCGATCGTTGACGATCGAAATGCCAAAATCCGCCAGCTTGACCACCGGCTTGTCTTCACTACCCGACAAAACCACCAAAATGTTCTCCGGCTTCAAATCACGATGCACGATCGCCGAATCGTGCAATGCCTCGAGCGCGCTCGCCACCTGCCGCAAGACCCCCAGGACCCACGGCACATCCCCCACACGCCCCCGAACTTGACGCAAGTTCGTCCCCTCGACGAGCTCCATCACGATGTACAAAACCCCCGCATCCGTGACGTCGACGTCGTAAATCGAAATGAGATTCGGATGCGACAAACTTGCCAAAATCTGCGCCTCGCGCACGAATCGGCCCAGTTCATGTCGATCCGGACTCTGATTGAGAACTTTGGCCGCCAAGTGTTTCCCATCCGTCGTCCGCTCGACCTCGTAAACCGTACCCATGGCCCCTTCCCCCAAATGCCGCAGGATTCGATAACAATCCCCAAGCTCACCCCCAACAGCCAATGATTTCACGGTCGAGCCGCTGTCTTCCGCCGGGATCAAAGAATCCATGAACCGCCGCGAGCGCTGCGCGATTTGCCGTCGCAATTCGTCGTTCAGCTCTTGCACTTCTTTATTTTTGGCTTCGAGCGTCCGAACCTGAGCCTCGATGTTGCGCACCAATTTTGCATTTTCCACCGCAATGGCGGCTTGCGACGCCAACACCGAGAGCATTTCCACGCGCGAAGGCGGAAATGCCGCCGGAAGCTGACCATGCTCGAAATACAAAACGCCCTCCAATCGTCCACCATGCGTCATCGGAATGGCCAGCAATGAACGAACCCCGTGACTCATGACGTACGGATCGTCCGAAAATCGTTTTTCCGACAAAACATCATGCACGACCACCGGCGCCCGACTGCGCGCCACGTAATGAACGACCGTCGTCGCCAAGTCGTTACACAACGCGAGCGGCACGGACAAACCCGTCTCGATTCGCGCCTCGCGAACGGACAAACGCGCCACCAACACCGGCGCGTCCGCATCGAGCAACACCAACGCTCCGCGTTCTGCGCCCGCATTTGCCAAACACAGCTCCATCAAACGCCCCACGACCCGATCATGATCGAGCTCGCTCGCCAATGCTTGCGCCGCACGAATTACCGTGTGCACATCGAGCGTCACGCCGCGCGACGTTTCCGTGGCCGAAGTCATCGTCGCCATCACCGGAAGTCTCACAGAATGTGCTCCTTGCGCCTCGGTTTTCCACAATTCCGGATAACGCAATTCCAAGTGTCCGGCGAGCGCTGGCGCGTCCCACCGCGTGTACGCGTTATGCGCTTCGCGTAAGTAGAGCTCGGCAATGCGGGTGCGATTTTGTTCTAGGTAAAACTGCGCGGCCAAATGTGCCGCCAAGGCTTCGATATACAAAAATCCTTCTTTGCGCGCCGAGTCGAGGGCGGCATCGTATTTCGCGGCGGCAATGTCGCGTTGGCCCAGCACTCGCGCGTTTTCCGCTTCGAGGAGCAAACGTTTGTGCAGGAAATTCGCCGGGCAGCCTTCGGCGTAATACTGCAATCGCGTTAGACACATATCGATCCGTTCCAGCATTTCGCGACGTTTGGGGCGCTCGAAGTCCGCCGAAAAAAGCTTGGCGACGGCGAGCCCTTGCCACAGCGGAATATCCGGAATGACACACGCGGCATACGCTGCTGCCCGATACAATTCGGCTTCATCGGCCCGTTCGAGCGCCCAAGCGTATTCGCCAAAAGCAAAATACAAATGCGCTT
>DAOMZH010000923.1:0-4629 GCA_035437985.1 Polyangium sp. (in: bacteria)
TGTCCCCGCATGACGGGCGCGGGCAACACGCTTGTCTCGCCAAACTCGTCTTGATTTTTTGGAGGCAATGGCGGAGGTCGCGGTACGGGTCGCGGAGCTTGGGCCCCGGGATCCCAAGGCAAGGCGGGGCTGGTTGTCGGGGCAAACGGCAAAGCGGTGGGGCGGTCTCCCGTCAAGGTATCAGCGTTGGTGCTGGTCAAATCCTCGAGGTCATCAACAGTGTACGGCGTTTCAGGTGACGAACCTTGGGGAAAACGCACGGGTTCTCCGGGGTATTCGACACCAATGAAAATCGTTCCCGGTTGGTCGCGGCCATCCAGCGGCAATTGCCCTCGAAACGTCACCGTACAAGCGGCTCGATTCGTATCGATCCACAAAGTATCGGCCACGAGCACCAATTCCCACGGAGGGAGCCCATCGATTTCGACACGTGTCCGCGGTTTTATGCCCGGCAATCGCGTCACCAAACGCTCGATGTCCGGATGCAAATTCTCGAGCGTGAGCGCTTCGTCCGCCCGTATTTCTTCGACAAACTGGTCCGCCTGCGCCGCTTGGAAGTACGAACCATCGAAGTTCGTCCCCAAAGGCGAATCGGACCAACGTCCACGGGCAAAATTCGGGGCCAATGCCCCAAGTTTTTCTTGACGCATGGGCCAGCGCATGGCGAGCGGGCCAAACCCAATGGCGGGAATCGTCATATTTCGATCGACTGAAAATGCCGGCGGCTGCAAATTAGGCAAATTGCGCCGACCAAATGAATCGGCGGCGGACGAATCGACCCCCACGGGATTCCATGATTCCGATCCGCCCGCCGCGCGTTCGTAGCGCAACGACATTTGCGTCCATCGCGAGCCTTCGACGAGCGTGCCGTCCGGGGAAAAACTTCGCGCCCCAAACACCTCGATGGATTTATCGAGTTGTCCTACGATGAGCCGGACAAACAGCGATTTGACCGGCTCGCCGCGTGGCGCATACGCGCTTCCCACGAGCAGCACTTCGGGAGTGGGTTTGTAAGGGACGAGGTCCGCTGGTGCATAAACACTTTTTTCTGGATCGTCGTCCCAGTGGTTGTCGTGTTCGTTGATTTCGTCAGGTTGCGCCGCAACCACGGAGGTTCCTGGACGGAGCGAATACGTCGCTTTGCAGACGAGCGTCAACGTCCATTGATCGGGTTGTTCCTGCCAAACCAGGTAACTCGTCGCAAACGGCGGGGAATTGATGATGTGCATGAGTCAGCGTTGCGCCTTGACTGGTGCCGCAGGGTTTGTCTGTGTCTGTTCGTTTTTCGCCGTGAGCCCTCCGCCCGCGTACAACCCTTCAGAACCCGTTTTCACTTTGCTTCCACAATCGAGCGGATCGCCGATGCGCACGACGGGCAAACCATTGACGGTCACTTCATCCGATGCTTGGGTGACTTTGCCCTTGTGCGGCGAATGTGCCGGACAACCATGCGTTTCCCAAAGATCACCGAGCCGCACGACGGCGTGACCTTCGAGAAATACATCCGGGCTTCCTTCGATCGCTTTTCGTGGCGGACACGCATCGTGCCCCGTGCAGATGTCCACGTCTTTTCGAGCAACTAGCAAACTCATGGGTTTACTCCTGCACCAGGTCGCACATTACCATTTCAGGTTTTTCGCATACCATTGCGCTTCGGTCCAGATGTCCCGCGAATAGTCGCCGTTGGCGTCAGCAATGTACGCCGTGCCGCGATCGAGTTGCGCCCACGCCGCAGAACTCGACGGTCGGGTCGCTGCTGAACCAGGTCCGGCATTGTATCCGACAAGCCCCGCGGCCCAATATTCTTCGTCGGTCCAGCCTGGATTTCTCGCTTTGATGTCGTTGATGGTATTTTTGTAAATGCCCATCGCTTGATCGATATGGTTCCAATCCGCCGGACCACCTACAGGCGTGTGGTACCGTTTGTCCACCTGGAACATTCCGAATCCTTGCCCATCGAACTTGCTGTACCCATTGGCATCCAAGAATTCGCCATACGCCGATTCGCGATTCATCCATGCCAAGGCCATCGCCGGGGGAATGTTGTATTTTTCGCCCATTTGCTTGGCCAATTCTTGATACTTTTCCGCACCAGCTCGCCGCGCCGCCGCCGTTTGCTGGAACTTGCCCGTCGGTCCGCCAGGGTTTGGCATGTTGAACAGACGCTCGTTTTGCTGCGCCGCTTTGGATTTCGTCGGTGCGGGCGGCTTCGGAGGCTCGGGTTTGGGTGCTTCGGGCTTTGGCGCCTCTTGCTTTGGCGGCAACTGAGGCGCTGACGGAGGTTGCCCGAGCTCTCCGGGTTTCGTTCCTTGCGCGATATCGCCTGGCGGATTGATTTGCACCTTCGGACCACCTTTGACGACCAATTCTTTTCCGGCCTGAATGATCACATTTCCTTTGGCCGAAAGAATCAAATCGCCATCCACAGTCACGTGACGATTTCCGCGTGTCGTTTCGAGTTCGTCTTTCTTGACGATTTTGTGCAAATCGCGCGTTGCCGACAAATACAAAAGCTCCCCGTCGGCTTTGTCTTCGAACGTGATTTCATTGCCGCCATTTTTCGAATTCGATTTCAGCACCGTCCGGGTTTTGTTCTCCGGCATGGGATAAGGCACGGGCGACGTGGTATCGAACATGCGCCCCACGACCATGGGCAAATCCGGGTCTCCTTCGACAAACCCGACGAGCACTTCTTGTCCCACGCGCGGCATGGTCATCATTCCAAACCCTGGACCTGCCCACGCCTGGGCTACGCGCACCCAACACGACCCCTTGTCGTCCCCTTGCGCTTCACGATCCCAGGGGAATTGAAGTTTGACTCGGCCATACTCATCGACGTGGATATCTTCGCCTTTCGGACCCACGACCACTGCGCTTTGCAAACCTTGAATTCGAGGTTTGTCGAATTTTGACAGCGGTTTGAAAGGTCCACCCTCGCCCGAGCGATGTTCGTCGCGTGGTACGTCCGCAGTCAACAGCGGCTTGAATGGTGCGTCCGCAGAAACCGCTTCGCCGCCCGCATTCCAATCTTCATTGATTTCCCCCACGATGAACGATGATGTGACCAAGAGTTTCTTGTCTTTACCGACACTCGGATGCGGATGTCCGGTCATCGAGAATACGTGCCCTGGCGCCATATTGACGGTCGACGTATTGAACCCAATACGCCAAGATGCGGCATTCATGGCTTCGGTATGGCGCTGCGCCCGAGCTGCGGCTTCTTTTTCGGTATGCCGATATGCGCCTTCTTTATCGGCAATCGGCGTATTTGCACCCGCGTCGCTTTTGACATTGCTCGATCCGGGGCGATAAAAGTATTCTTCGAGCATACTATTCGTCCCCGCGCCTTGCGCGTGCGTGCCTGCGAGGGCAAAACTAGGACGACGAAAATCGAAATCGCGGACGACGGCCCGGCTGGCCTTGACGACTTTTTGAATCGTCACCGCCGTCACGTGTTCCGATTTTTCCGCCATGCTCGCGGAGCGCATGAAGGGAAGCGGGGTTTGGCGGGGCTCAGCGGATGTGGGTGCATCGGTGAACGTCATTTTCGTTTCTTTCGCGCCGGGCGGCGTCGCAAAGGAATACGAAATGCCCGCGTCGACCAGCAACCGGCGCAGAAAGTCATGATCCGATTCGCCGTATTGCACGGTATATTCACGTACGGGATGGGCCGCCGAGTCGACTTTCATCTCCAACGGGAGTTGCCATTCGCCAAGCAATTTTTGCACGATTTGGGGCACCGACAGATGCTGAAAGACGCGGTAATTGCGCCGCTGCGTGAGCAGCCAAAATACCGGCACGATGGTCACGGCATATGAAGACAAACCATCCGTTTCCACGCCCGTTTGCACGATGCTGGAACACACGCCGGTCCAAATGCGATTGCCACCTAGACCAGAGAGACCAAACGAAACCGGGCGGCCACTGATTTTGTCGAGGTTGACGTCTTCGGCCCCCATCGCGACCACATCGATTTGAAACGACGCGGATAACGCTTCGTGCACGGCAAACGTTCGGACGTCGAGGTGATCACCAGACTCGAATGCAAGTAATGCGTTGCTCATACCTTTTACTCTCTACGTGCAGCTTTTTGACGCAATCGTCAACCGAAGGTGATTTTGTATAGTTTGTCGAGGAGCGAGGTCGGGTCCTTTAATGCCGAATTTCGGCGATAAGGTCCTCCACCACTCAGGTTTTGGCCGCGTGCTTGTTCTCCGAAAAGCTCGAAATGAATCATCGACATTTGCAATGAATCGAGCAGTCCCACGTACGCAATGAGCTCCCCCACTTTGACTTTTTGCCCGGCTTTCACGGCGACCCGCTTGCTCGAGCTGATTTCCCCATAACGCACGACTCCAATCCCAGGGTGAAACACTTCGAGGGCATTGGTACCGTCATAAAAGGAATAGGGTTGCTGAATGATGACCCCATCGGCAATGGCGCGAATCTTGGCCCCAAACGGGGCATAGAGGTCACATCCTGCGTGCTTGCGCGTGCCGCCCCCGCGGGAGCACCCGAAGTACCGCGGGCCGTCTTTCCAACTCGCCGTCGGTTTGTTCCACAATGGGAAAATCTGCGTCGACGTCGGCTGTGCTTCGGGGGTTTCCGTCGCCGTCGGCTGCGGACGCG
>DAOMZH010000924.1:0-4605 GCA_035437985.1 Polyangium sp. (in: bacteria)
AGCCGAGATCAGCACGCCGCGCGGATCCGGAATGCCCCAGCGACCAGCAGCCTTGAGCAGGAACTCGGCCAAACGGGCTTCGACGTTGCGGAAGAGCATCGAAGCGAGGCGTTCTTCCGTTTCCGCGTTGCGCTCGACGAGAGATGCGAGGAGCGCGTTGGCGAAGGCGAGGTCCGTACCCATGAGATTACGCACGGTCGTCATTGGGACGACGAGAGCCTCGACGTCTTCGGTGGCGATGGCGCTTTCGCGGTGATTCGGGACGCTGCCCAGGGCGGCTTCACCGAGAAGATCGCCTGCGCCGCGGTAACCGAGCGAGAGGGTGTGACCTTCGTTCAGTGCGCGGACCAAGCGAACGCGCCCACCGCCGATCATGACGATCGAGTTGGCGGGATCGCCTTGGGTTACGAGCGGGCGGCCACGCGTGACGCGTTGAACCGTGCCCGAGTCCGAAAGTGCAGTTTGTGAAGCGGCGGAAGCGGCACTTCCGACCGCTCCACGTCGCAGAATCCGGCGCTTACGTGCATCCGGATCGAGCCCCCCGTCGTTCCCGACCGCTCCCGTTCGTGCGGCAGCGTTCGGTGCCATCGCATCCTTACCCATCATATCGAGTTTGCTCCTGCTGTCCTGGTGCGTTTTTCGCCGTGCGGGCCCAAATAAAAACGCGGTTGCGTTGACATCTCCGGAGTTTGGCCCGTACCTTTCGGGTGCAGGTCCCCGGAGAAACTTTTCTTGCGGGGCTCGCTTGCCCCGCTCACCTCTCAGATACGGATCGTTGGATGCGCCTCTTTAGTGGCAAAATAACACCCCTCAGCGAAGATATCGTCAAAGCCCTGGCAGAAGGCGAAGACGTCGAATGTGTAGACCGCAAAGAGGTGGTCCGCGACATCGAATCGGTCTTTACCAACTACCTCGCCATCGACCGCGACGTCATGGAGAAGACCAAATCAACCCTCGAGTCCCGAGGGTTGCCCCAGAACGAGTTTGGCAGGATTCGCAAGATCATCGCTGAACAAAAGGGCATCAAGGTCGGTGACGACATGCTCGATCACCTCCTCGATCAATGTATCGAGATGCTTCTACACTCGAACAACGTCGAAGAAGTTTTCGTCGGAGATCACGATCTTCGCCGTAAAATGCGCCCCGTCCTGAAGAAGTACCTCGCCGCCGACGAAGAACTCGACGTCGAAGTCCGCAGCAAACTCAAACACGTTCAGGAAGGGACACGAACGTGGGAAGTCGAGTACAAGCGGATTGCAGGCGATATTCAGCGCCGAAAAGGGCTGACCTGAGGAGCACGAGATGGGTTGGATTCCCAAGGTCGAACAGAAACGCCACTTTTGCTACAAGTGCAAAAATGAGCTGATTTTCGAAGTCAAACTGCAGCGAGCCGATACGTGTCCGCACTGCGGCATCGACATGCATTGCTGCAAAAACTGCGAATACTGGGATCCGTCCGCGCACAACCAGTGCAAGGAACACATCACCGAGTACATCCCGGATCGCGAAAAAGCGAACTTCTGCTCGTTCTTCACCTTCAAGAACGGCGTCCCACAAGATACGTCCGCGCAGATCGCCAAGTCCAAGTCGAAACTCGACGATCTTTTCAAGAAGAAGTAGCGGACCAGCGCGGCGTTTCGAGCATCTTACCCAGCATGCCCAACGTTCGTTATCTCGTCACCGGTGGAGCTGGCTTCATCGGCTCGAACATCGTGTCCGCGCTCGTGCGTGCGGGTGAACGTGTCCGCGTGCTCGATGATTTATCGACCGGTTCCTGGGAAAACCTTGCGGCTCTCGCCGGATCAACGCTCGTCGAACGCATCGAAGGTGACATTCGCAACGCGGAAACGGTGGCCCGCGCGTGTGCTGGCGTCGAAGTCGTGTTGCATCAAGCGGCCTTGGGATCCGTTCCCCGCAGCGTCGACGAGCCGGTCACCAGCGACTCGGTCAACATTGGCGGAACCGTGACGGTGCTCGACGTCGCGCGGCGATCGGGTGTGCGTCGCGTCGTCTTCGCTGCGTCGTCTGCGGCCTACGGAGACACCGCCGTTTTGCCGAAACGCGAAGACATGCCCACCATGCCGCTTTCCCCGTACGCCGTGACGAAACTCGCGTGCGAGCAGTATTGCGGGGTGTTTGCCCGAATCTACGGACTCGAAACAATTTGCCTGCGCTACTTCAACGTCTTCGGTCCGCACCAAACGCCCGAAGGCGTGTATGCAGCAGCGATTCCCCGCTTCATCGATGCAGCCTTGGCGAACCGACCGATCCGCATTTTTGGCGACGGCGAACAAACCCGCGACTTCTGCTACGTCGACAATGCGGTCATGGCAAACCTTCTGGCCGCAAATCATCCGCGCAAACTGCAAGGCGAAGTCGTCAACATCGCCGGAGCTCGTCGCGTCAGTCTGAATGCCTTGTGTGTCGAGATTGGTCGCGCCCTCGGAAGCCCAGTCGACCTCGAACACGGTCCAGCACGCGTCGGAGATGTGCTTCACTCCCTCGCAGACATTTCCCGAGCTCACGAGCTGATTGGTTACGAACCACGGGTCCGGTGGGAAGATGGTCTGGCCCCGACCATCGAATTTCTCGAATCTCTGCGGAGTTCGGGGCTTGCAGCAGCGGCGCTTCGAGTTGCTGAAAGCCGATCGCACCGAGCGGCCGTTTCAGCACAAAGCACTTCCCTCGCCTGATCCAGTTGCCGCGCGCGCGCAGGCGACGTAGGCGGCAGTGCATGCGGAGCATGACGGGATTCGGACTAGGCGAAGTACCGCTCGGACAAGGGCGCGTCCTTGCGGAGATCCGATCCGTCAACCAGAGGTTCCTCGACATTCGGACGCGTTTGCCGCGGGAATTGGCCGAGTTGTCGCTCTTCTCGGAACAAGTCGTCCGCGAGCGATTGCGTCGTGGACGTGTCGAACTCGTGGTGCGCACCGAAGGACCGCTCGTGACTTCCGCGACGCTCGATGTCGCCCGCGCACGAACCGTGTTTCAGCAGCTCGCCGCACTGCGTGACGAACTCGCTCCAGGTGCTGAACTTCCACTGTCCGTGCTTGCTGCAGTTCCGGATCTATTCGTTCCGCCAGCGGGCCCCGAGCTAGCCGAAGTGCGTGACGCAGTTCGTCGAGCGATCGAAGCATCGATCGTCGCGATGGAGGCGATGTGTCGCGCCGAGGGTGATGCGCTGCTCGCAGATCTCACGTCGCGTTGCGAAGCCTTACGCAAGCTGCTCGAAGAGGTCGCGACGCATGCAGTGACGTCACGCGAAGCAGCCCAGCGTCGACTGCACGAGCGGCTCGAACGTTTGTTGGCGAGCACTGAAGTCACGCTGGATCAAGGGCGCCTCGAACTCGAAATTGCGCTCTTGATCGAGAAGACCGATTTCAGCGAAGAAGTGACGCGTTTACGAAGTCACTTGGAACAACACGAAAAGGTTTTGGCCTCGGGTACGGGCGAACCTGTTGGCAGACGACTCGACTTCCTTCTTCAGGAAATGGTACGCGAGGCCAATACGCTTGGTGCGAAGGCTCAAGATGCAGCGATTTCGCAGCTTGTGGTCGGCATGAAGGTCGAGCTCGAGCGACTTCGCGAGCAAGTGCAGAACGTCGAATGACGATCAACCCCGACAAACGGCCAGGACGAGAACGCGATTTGGGCGCAATGACATGAGCGACTTTCTTTTACTCATCGTCTCTTCCCCCTCGGGTGCGGGCAAGACGACGCTCTGCAACCGTTTGCGAGCGGAGTTTCCGCAGTTGCGATTTTCGGTTTCGCACACGACGCGCAAACCGCGGCCGAACGAAATCGACGGACGCGAGTATCACTTCACGGACAAAGAGACGTTTACGCGCATGGTCGAAGAAAACGCCTTCGCCGAATGGGCGCACGTGCATGGCAACATGTATGGAACGAGTTTGTCCGAGATCGAGATTGCTCGAAATACGGCCAATGGCGTGCTCTTCGACGTTGATTATCAAGGTGCACGGCAGATCAAAGCCCGGATGCCGGATGCCGTTGGCGTGTTCATTTTGCCCCCTTCCCTTGCCGAACTCGAACGACGTCTTCGTGGTCGCGGGACCGAGGACGAGCCGACGACCTTGCGGCGATTACAAGCGGCCAAAGGGGAAATCGAGCACTACGGGTTTTTCGAGTACGTGATCGTGAACAACGACATACAACGCGCGTACGACAACTTGCGCGCGGTGGTTTTTGCGGAGCGCTGCAAACGAAACAGGCATGCGCTCTTGTGCGAGCAGTTGCTCGCCGAAGGAAAGGTCGGCAGTTGAAATGCAACACGTCTTGGGCGTGATTGGTGGCAGTGGAGTTTACGCTCTCGAGGATCTCGACAGCGTCGAAGAGATCGACGTCGACACGCCGTATGGTCCTCCGAGTGATGTCGTGGTGCGTGGCCGAGACAAACATTCGGGCACGACGATGCTGTTTTTGCCGCGGCATGGACGTGGGCATCGAGTTTCACCGTCGGACATCAACTACCGCGCCAACGTGTGCGCCTTGAAGATGCTAGGCGCTACGCATTTGGTCAGCGTCAGTGCGGTCGGATCGATGCGGGAAGAGATTGCTCCGGGGCATTTCGTGTTGGCGGAT
>DAOMZH010000925.1:0-4603 GCA_035437985.1 Polyangium sp. (in: bacteria)
GGGCCGCGTTGTAGCCACATGCGCCGTGTACGCCGGCGCCGGGATGCGTGTAGGACGAACCCAAGTAAAGACCTCGAATCGGCGTGCGGTAGCGGAAATAAGGGAAGACGGGGCGAAAGAACAACTGATGCTGGATCTGCGCCGAGCCTCCGCCTAGGTCGCCACCCACCAGATTTTCGTCCATCGCCTCGAGGTCGGGTGGGGTGACGACAAACCGCCCAAGGATCCGTTTTTTGAAGCCCGGCGCGAGCTGCTCGATGCGGTTGTCGATGCGATCCGCAAAACGTTGGGCATGAGCCGACCAGCCTCCATCGATGTTCGACGGCACGCGCGAATAAGCCCAAAGCGTGTGCCTTCCTGCGGGTGCGCGACTCGGATCGACCATCGATTGTTGGCCAATGACCAAATAAGGGTTGTCCGGCAGTTCGCCACGACGAACCTGGGCAGTGAAGCGCGATAGGTCATCAACGCTGTCGCCTGTGTGGACGACGGCTGCGCGCCGAGCATCCACGGACAGCCACGGCACGGGGCCACTCAGAGCCCAGTCCATCTTGAAGGTTCCAAATCCGTAAGGAAAACGGCGCATCGATTCGGCGATGGGTGACGGTACGACCGAGGCATCCAGCAGTTTCAAATACAAAGCGGGCGCTGAGGTGTCGGCGATGATCGCCCGCGTTGCGGCGTATTCTTGACCGTCGTTTGTCACGACCGCACACGCTCGCCCACCGCGAACGATGATCCGTCGCACACGTGTTCCCAAGAGCAAGCGACCTCCCCGAGACACCAAACGAGACATCAGCGCTTGGGTGATCGCTTTCGCTCCACCTTCTGGAACCGCGAATCCGCCGCTCGAGGCGAGCATCGTGAGCATGAACCCCACCGGCGCACCACACAGATCGTCCGGACCAACATCCGTATGCAACGCTAGGGCCGGAACGATCCGGCGCGCGGCGTCCGTCGTGAAATGACGCTCGGCAAAAGTTCGTCCTGACGAAGTGGCCACGAGACCGAGGCGCAAAAGGTTCGGAATGCCAAACTTGAGCATCGGACGAACCGCGGGCAGCGTGGAGAGTAGAGCGCCGAGCAGATCGTCACGTGTGCGAGCATGCCATGTGGCCAGTTTTTCCCATGCTGCCCCATCAACACCCAGGTTGCGTTTGCTCGCTTCGAGGTCCCGACCTATGGCGGAACATGTGCCATCAATAGATGGGTGCGCGCTATCAAATTGCGCGTGTTTCCAGATCAAACCAAACGCTGATAGATCGAGTTGCTTCAGTGCGGGGCTCGTTTGTCCGAATGGAAAAAACGCGGCGCCGACATCGTGGAGATATCCGGGCAAGGTGAGAGCTTCCGACCAGACGGCTCCACCTGGGCGACGATTGGCTTCCAGCACGACGACGGAAAAACCAGCGTCCGCAAGTGTATTGGCAGCGACCAAACCATTGGGGCCTGCACCAATGACCAAAGCGTCGGGGGAAGTCATCGACGGCGATGTAGCACGATCCGCGAAATGCTGGCGCTATTTCTGCATCCCTCGAGCGACGTCCTTTCGCAAATAAACCTCGAGAAAGTAGGTATTGAGAAAGTCTCCGGGTTGCGAGGTGTTCGGGGCGACGGCCAACCAGCGTCCGTCATCCGCCGCTCGCAGACGCTCGTAATTCGGAAAACGTGTATAAAACATGAATTGGTCGGCAAAGCGCGGATCATCGAGCAGGGTGAGCGTCGACGGGGTGGAGGCAAAAGCGGCTGTGCGTCGAAGGCCGATCGTGGGCCCGGGGAGCTTGGAAACAAATACGAAAACGCCTGGATTGCGCGCAAAAATATCGTCGACATCGAGCGCGCGATCGAGAACGTTGCCCGGCTTGCGCGCAATGGTTCGATCTGTCAAACCGGTCATGTCCACAATTGGCAAATCTGACAAATACCCAATTTCTCCGATATCTCGCGCCACCACGACCGTGTTTTTGGGTAATGAATCGCGCAGCCATTTACCGAGTTCCGAATTCGAGTCGCGCGTGACAGTTTGGCGAAGCTGTTCGAAGGATTGAAGTTTGGTGCGGGAATACCAATAGCCATGAGCACTGGCGAGCAAGGCCACGATGAATGCTCCAACCTCCAGGTGTCGCGCAGAGGGGCCTTTACGCACGCGTTCCGTGAAGGCTTCGAAGCCCAAGGTGGCGGCCATGTAAAACGCTGGGGCATAAGGGACGAGGTATCGAAATCCGATCATGAAATCGGCGCCGGAAAGGGCGACGTTCAAGAGGCCAAACACGGCGGTGAGGAGGAGAATTTGCAGCCGCAATTCCCGGCCCTTGAAAATGGCCAAAAAGACGACGAGCACCGCCGTGATTCCCACGGGATCGAGTCCGTTGGTCAAAAAATCGCCCACATAACTCGCCCGGGTGGGCATTCCCGCGGGGAGCGCGGCTCCGAATTTGACGAAATACGTATTGGGGACGAATTCACCATAATAGGCAATACGAAAGATCTCGTGCGCGCCAACGAGCGTTACGAAGGGCAGAAAAAAGCGGGCCGCATAGCGCAGGGCAGGTTTTCCGCCATTTCGCCGATGCCCGAAAACGAGCGTCGAAACCAGGACAAATAGCAATATCGCTTCCGGACGCGTGAGGGCAGCACATGCGTATAGGAGCGACGAACCTCGATATTTCGAATCATCTAGTTCGCGGATTAGCAAAAATGTTGCCGAGGTCAGCAAGGCGCCGAAAAATACCGTTTCGAGTCCGGTCATGGTGTTGATCGCCAAAGGCCAGCTGCCGGCCAAGAGCGCGATCGGGACGAGCGGAAAGACGTGCGTTTTGGGCAAGAGGTGCCGCATGCTCAGAAACGTGACGACCATCGTCATGTACCCAGAAAAACTCGACAACATGCGTGCCCAGGCGAGGGGACTCAGTTTGTCCGAAATGGCGAGGGGGAGAGCGGCGAGCAGGGTCCAGAGAAAATTCGTGTATCCCTCGACCTTTTCGCCAATGTTCCAGACGAGTCCTTGGCCTTGGACGAGGTGCCGGGCATAACGAAACGAAATAAAGGCGTCGTCCTGAATGCGCGCTTCGAGGAGGCGGAAATGGGCGACGTAACCGAGCACGAGGACGACGAGGGCCGCGATTTGCCAGCGAAATCGGGGCTGCGCATTGCGATCGGGGACGAATGGCGCCTTGGGTGGCCCAGGGGTTGGAATGTTGGCTTGGGGTTCTATTCGAGCCACACCGTGTTTACTCGCGGATCCTTGGAATCGTAAAGCACCGTGACTTCATTGTCGGGGAGAGCGCGATCGAGGATCGCCGAATTCATGTGCGAGAGTTTTCCTTTGTAGCTCGTCCCATCAACCTGAAACTCCCAAACGATTTCATGCGGATTTTGCCCATTGATTTCGGTTGTTTCATCGGGACCGCGTTTGACGACCAAGCCTTTGGTGGCCATTCCGTCGCGAAAGGCGCGAATTTCTCGCCGATTGGAACGTACTGCCCAGCCAAACATGCCGCCTCCGATGAGCGGAAAAAGGAAAAAGAACACGACGCCCATCCCCATTTTGGAGCTCGTCGTGTCCTTGACGCGAGACCAACTCGGCGCGCTCGGGAGGATTTCAATGGCTATCGACGAACCGATCGCTGCTTCGGAGAGGATTTCGCTGCGCGTCGTATACGACATTCCTGCGTATTTGTCGCCGGAAATCAGGTAATCGTACTTGATTTCAACAGGGTGACGGTCGTTTACTTCGACGTTGGTAATGGTGCGGGTGCCCCTGACCGTAGCCATGGCGGGTTTTCCCGCGATGGCGAGCGTGATATCCGTCAACATGCCGTCGCCCAAGAACAGAATGAGGGGCAGAACCAAGAGCAGAAGAATTCCGCCAATCCATCGCAACGCATTTTGGGTACCTTGGTAGCCATAAATCAGATCCTGCGCCAGTGGCGAGGGTTTGCGCGGCGGACGGGGAACTCGTTCATAACCGTCACGGTAGCCACCTTGCCGCCAATCACCAGGAGCAACTTTCTGAGGATTGTTCACGGACCAACCTTTCGAGGCACAGAAGCTCGGGGCATGAATACTCGACCGCGAGCCGGATGAAAATGTATTTTTGCGTGATGTACTTCGCGATGTGCAAGAATCTTGTCTCGCTGCGGGAAAACGGTGTATCGTCTGCTGCCGACTTTGGCAGTTCGGATTTCGAATGACCACGCTTGCTACTTCCGTTGTTCAACCTGGTGATGTTTTGCTCGGAAAATACCGAGTTGAGCGCGTGCTGGGTCAAGGGGGCATGGGGGTCGTCGTCGCGGCGACGCACATGGCATTGGGCGGACTTGTGGCGGTGAAGGTGATGCTGCCGGAAATGTTGGCGTATCCCGAGGCTGTGGGCCGGTTTTTACGCGAAGCTCGGGCGGCTGGACGATTGCGTGGCGAGCATGTCGCGCGGGTGCAAGATGTTGGAACGCTCGAAAATGGCGTTCCATATATGGTTCTCGAATACCTCGAAGGTAATGACCTCGATCGGGAATTGACGACCCGAGGTGTGTTGGGCGTAGGCGAAGCTGCGGCGTATGTGGCGCAAGTTTGTGAAGCTTTGATCGAAGCGCATGCGGAAGGA
>DAOMZH010000926.1:0-4599 GCA_035437985.1 Polyangium sp. (in: bacteria)
CTGGGGGGCCGAGGTTTTTCTCAGCATCCATTCGGACATTCGCGGACAAACAGGCGAAACGCAGCGAGTCGGAACGGACAATGTTTGTCGCGTCAATCTGGGCGCGCCGGGTTTTTCCGTGTTGCTGTCCGAGGATGGAACGGAATCGCTGGTTGCCGCGCGCAAAAAACTGGCCCGTGCAACAGCGCAACGCATGCGCGAAGCTGGGTTTGGCGCGTACACTGGGGCCGAATACGGTTCGCTCTATGCCGAAGATCCGGGCGAAAAAGGTGTATTTTTGGATCGTCACGCCCACGAACAGCGCATTTTCGTTTTGTGGAAACCAACGATGCCGTCAATCATCGTCGAGACACATCATGCCCTCGATCCGCGAGAAGTGCACTTATGGTCGCTCCCTTCGACACATTCGGCGTTTGCCTCGGTGCTTGGGGCGGCTTTGATCGACACGCTTGCCAGCACGCCCAATCCCCATTAAGACGGCGGATGATGAAAACGATCCAAATGACGCGAGTGGGGATGGGGATCTTGGCTGCGGCTCTTTTGCTCGTGGGTTGCGAAGCAGGTGCGCAAAAACCGTCGGCGACCGCGACTGCTGGGGCGCCGGCGACAGCGGGCAACAATGCGACCGCGTCGAACTTGTACGACTTCACGATGCAGGACATTTACGAGAAAGACAAACCGCTGTCCGAATTTCGCGGCAAGGTGGCGCTGGTCGTGAACGTAGCGTCGAAATGCGGATTCACGCCGCAATACGAAGGGCTAGAAAAGCTCCATGAAAAATATGCGAGTCGTGGGTTTGTCGTGATGGGTTTTCCAGCAAATGATTTCGGGGCCCAAGAACCGGGAACGAATTCGGAAATTGCGACGTATTGCACGTCGAAATATGGCGTGAAGTTTCAGATGTTCTCCAAGATCGTCGTCAAAGGCGAGGGCAAACACCCGCTTTATGCTTTCTTGACGCAAGGCCCGCCGCCCGGTGAAGTGCAATGGAACTTCGAGAAATTCCTGGTAGACAAGAATGGCAAAGTCATTGGGCGTTTTCCGTCGGACGTGACCCCAGAGAGTGAAACGCTCGTCAACGCGATTGAAAAAGCGCTCGGAAGTTGACCCATGACGCGCCAAGTCCTGAACGACGCATTGTTTGCCGCAATTGATGCGGGGGATCTGGTCCGCGTACGCACGACGCTGGATGCGGGGGCAAATGTCAATGCGGAACGGCCCTACAAGACGAATATCGATCGCGAGGTCCTCAGCGGGACAGAATCGGCGTTGCTCGTTGCCGCACGTTATGGGCACGAGCCAATTGTGCGGTTGTTACTGGAACGTTTTGCGAGTACACATACCGCAGATTCGCTCACGGGACGAACGGCGCTGGTGGAAGCGTGCGTCCAAGGTCGATTGCCGATCGTGGAAACGTTGCTTTCGTTCGGGGCAAACCCGTCGGCCCGTGATGCGCTTGCGGGCCAAAATTGCCTCACGCTGGCGATTGCCAACGGTTATGGCGACATTGCGCGAGCGCTCGTACGGGCGTGTGCGCAGGTGGAACCGCGGGCCTTGGAAGAAGCGTGCCGGCGTGGGCGCTTGGATATGGCGGAGCTCTGCGTAGACGCGGGATTGGATGTCCGAGAAACGGAGGCGTTCAAAAACGCGGCAATGGCGGGACAAACCGAAGCATTACGATGGCTCGTGAAGCAGGGCGTGGACGTGAAGAAGCAGGGCCCCGCTGCGCTGCTCGATGGGGCGAATGCGGGAAATTCGGAGGCGGTGCAGTCGCTGCTCGAGATGGGCGTCCCGGTGGATAGTCGCACGGATTATGGCTGGACGGCATTGCATTTGGCGGCGTACAATGGCAATGCGGCGACGGTCGAGGTGCTGGTGAAGGCGGGAGCGGACGTCAGGGCGGATGATGGCTCAGGAAAAACGCCGCTGGATTGGGCGCGGGAAATGGGGAAGGTGGAGAACGTAAAGGTGTTGGAGAACCTGCTGGCCGCGAAAAACTAATTCCCGAGGCCGCAAGAAACACCTCAAAACGCATACGCTGCCGTCAGTCGCCCCAAGAACCGGGGCGAGTTCGGCGACAAACCCAATGCCGGGCCGAGCGAAATCTGCACTCGGTTCGCCAAGAGAATCGCCGCATTGGCGCTGACGAAATGCCGTATGCCTCCGTCCGCCTCCTCGGGATCCCACGCTCCCTCCAAATCCTGCACCACATATTCGGTACTCAATCGCAACCAATCCGTCGTTTTGACGCTCGCGGCTGCAGTAAGCAATACGTCGACGCCGTCGCGCGTCACATCGAAGATGTGTTCGCCCAGCGCATTGGCCGAAAATCGAAATCGGCCGACATTTCCGCCAATCGCCCCACGAAACCAAACCCCGTTTGCCCCGCCAAGCTCGCGTAAATACCCCCCGGAAATCGCGACGTCCACCGGACCTCGACCCCCGAGCGGCATGATGTTCACCCCCAGCATGGCGCCAGCTCCGATGGGAGATCCCGTGCCCGCTTGCCCGGCCAATAGTCCCTCCGCCTGAATGGAAAGCTGACGCAAAACCCCAATTTCACCATTGGCGCTGAATACAGCCCCCGCATGCGCCACGTCCGCGGCAAACGGTCGCGCTGCTCCGCGGTTTGTCTGAGCATAACCCACGGACAAATTCGCCAACACGCGCCCGGGAGCAGGAGCTGTGGGATCGGCCGAATAGAGCCAAGGGCGAGGGGTCTTGTCCCAAGGATTCGGTTTGGGCGTTGGTTCGGTCGTATCTGCAGGTGGTGGTGCCGCTAGCGGCACCGACATCGAAGGATCAACACCTTGCGCCCAAGCGCGAGACGTTGGGGCAAGAATGAACGACATGATCATGGCTACACGAATCAGTTGCATCGGATCCTCCGGTTAGTGACGCGGTCACCTGAGCGAGCGTGAATGTTTTCTTTGCACCTTCCGGGGCAGGGGAGCAATGCCCGCCGTCGGCGATGCGGAGTATGCTCGAATCGTATACGGAAGAATGTCGGCTCGTATTGCACCTGTACAAACGTTTGTCCTGCCCTGATTTGACATCCCAAACCCAGCTGAGGTCAAGGCGATGTTCGAGTTTGCCGCGTATGACGCAACGCAGATTGCTTGGCGTCGAGACCGGAGTCAACGCGAAATTCGCATGCGTTTGGCCAGGGACACTGCGAGGGGGAATACCTAAACGACAAACGTTTGACCTCCAGCGATTCGCACTTGATTTTGCATGGTGATTTGGTGCAAGTAAGAATCAGCGCTTATCGCGACGACTACTTGTCGAACGGGAGAGTTCATGAGAATACGAACGAAGAGCAGTACATACGCAGCATGGCTGGGAGCCACAATGCTGTCACTCATGTCGGCGACGGGATGTGAAATCGCGTCCCAGGTCGATCGAAGTGATATCGAAGGAAGCAGTTCGTCGTCTTCCTCCTCGTCGAGCTCGAGCGGCTCGATGCCCGAGTGTGCAACCGAGATGGACTGCCCCGCTACCGGCACCGAATGCGTCCTGCGCACCTGCGATGCTGGCAAGTGTGGAACGATGAACGTCGCCGAAGGCACCGCGTTGGTGGATCAAACCGCGGGTGATTGCAAAGTCTTCGTCTGCGATGGAGCGGGACAAACGAAGTCGGATCCGCAAGACACGGACTTGCCCAACGACGGCAACGACTGCACCGACGATACGTGCAATGCCGGCACTCCCGTCTACACGAACAAGGCCAAAGATACGGCTTGCGGGACGAACGGCACGTTGTACTGCAACGACGCAGGCTCTTGCGTTGGCTGTACGGCGGATGCGCAGTGTGGAACCACGACGGATTGTGCCGTGTACACCTGTGACACCGGTGCGTGCAAGACAAACCTCGTGGCGGTGGGAACGGTCACGCCAAACCAGGCTGGCGGAGATTGTCAGGAAGAACAATGCGACGGCATCGGCGGCACGAAGAGTGTCGACAAGACCGACGACATCAGCGACGACATGAATCCGTGCACCGTGGATACGTGCACGAGCACGAGTCCTTCCGCACCAGACCATCCCAATGCGGCTTCGGGAACGGCGTGTTCCAACGGCGGTACCGGTACGCAGTGCAACGGCGCGGGTATGTGCGTCGAATGTTTGTCCGGTGCTGACTGTACGAGCGGCGTGTGCACCGCGAATGCGTGTGCTGCGCCCACCTGTACGGACGGCGTGAAAAACGACGTCGAAACGGACATCGACTGCGGCGGCGGCACCTGTCCCGATTGCGCCAATGGCCAAATCTGTACGGCGAACAGCGACTGCACGAGCGACGTTTGCAGCATGGGCACGTGTGTCGCGAACGTCTGTGGCGACACGCGCATCACGGGCACCGAGAACTGCGACGACGGTAACAACACCGCTGGTGATGGTTGTTCCGCAACATGCCGCATTGAAACAGGTTATGAATGCACCGGTACGCCCAGCATGTGTCGCTTGAGCTGCGGCGACGGCGGTGCCGACACGGGCGAAACTTGTGACGACGGAAATCGCACCGCGGGCGACGGTTGCTCTGCGACGTGTACGCTCGAAGCTGGTTACGAATGCACCGGCGCGCCCAGCATGTGCCGATTG
>DAOMZH010000927.1:0-4580 GCA_035437985.1 Polyangium sp. (in: bacteria)
GAAGCGGGATTTTTCTGGGCAAACCGGTTGGGGCGTAGCTGGGCTGTTTGCCGCCGATGCAGCGGCCGGTTTCCTCGCGGGAAATCCTCCCGATCTGGGGCCTGTGGCCGGAGAAATTTCCCGAGCTCTCGCCGAGCCAAATCTTCCCGAACGTCCCCTAGGGCGGCTCGTTGCCGCAGCTGCGCGGTACCTCGCATTGGGAGTCGGCGACGAACTGGATCCGGACGCAGTGGATGCGGCGCGTTGGCCAGCTCCACGCAAAGCAGCGCGTGATGCACTTCGCGAGGCGGTGGCGGGTCTTAGTGATCCAGGAGCATCGCTTTCGGCAACGTTGCTCGATGACGTCACGATGCTTGGGGATCAAACGATGACGGCCGTAGCGGTCATTCTGAAAGACAAACCCAAGTCGTCTGGTCCCGTGTGTGCAGGAACGTCGGCGGGGTTGAGCCCCGAAGCTCGGCGCGTGCTGGCGCGCGTCGGTGACTTGCGTCGAAAGATCCTTGCAAATCCATCACTTGGCAAAGGCGGTCCAGCCGTTGCTCGGTTGCGTCTTGCCGTCACGTTGTTGTCCGACGTGACCGATATCCTCAGCCGCAAGAAGAAAGACAAACCTGTCGCGTTTACGATCTCCGACGGCGAGGCCGAGCGAGCCATGGCCGACGCACTCGAATCGTCCAAGGATCGGGCGTTGGCGAACGTGATCGCTTCGAGTTACGGCATCGCTCGACGTTGGCTTGGAGGGTTCGACGCATCGCGATCTTCCGGATCGGATGTCGATCGTGCCCGCAGGCTCATCGTTGCTCTCGCGGCGACGTTTCGCGACGAAGACACCGGAACATCCGTCACGTTGTTCGATGCTCTGGCCAAGGCGGCATCGTTGCGAGCCACCGCCGGAGCTGCCGATCCATCCATTGAACTTTTGCTTGTCGATTATGCCAAGTCGCTGCGCGCCTTGGGCAAACCGGATCAAGCTGATCTCTGTTTACTCGGGGCCATGCTCGTCGCGGTGGTTGCCGAGCACTCCGTGCGGGAAGAAGCGATTTCCGCTGCAGATGCGGCGACCTCGGAGCTCGGGTGGACGCTCAGGTTTGCCCGAGAAGTCTTTCGCGCTCGTAACGGTTTGCCTCCGGATCCTTCGGCATACACGAAAGGCATGCACGAATCCGTGGTGCGATCGTGCGAAGATCCTGCGGTTGCCGACCAGGTCGTCAACGTGATGGAGGCCGTTCGTCTGACGTCGGCAGGGCAACGCACGAAGGCTCGCGGGATGCTCGAAGATGTGCTCACGCAAATCGAGACACGCGGGTTCACCCTGCCCCGCATGAACTACAAATACGAAGAAAAGACGGTTTCCAAAGTCTTTTCGACGAGCCTCGAAGTGTCGCTCGGTGCGGGGTTTGTCGACGACTCGTCCCGATTTCAGATTGGGCTTGGCATTCGTTCGCCCGGACGACCCGAGGGATCGCTCGTGACGCGTCTCTTGCCCGACAGTCCGGAACGCGATGCGGAGATGGTCCGATATTACGTGCACGTAGGATCTGCGGCGGCCCTGTTGCATTTTCTCGATGGCGATCCCGAACGCGGCGCAACGACTACCGCGCGCGTGATCGAGACCGCGTTTTTCGGGATGCGCCTGGGTGAACGACCAGCAGCGGCGATCGACCCGAAATCGGCGGCGACGGATGCTCGTGGAGTGCTTGCGGTCGTGGCTGTTTTGGCCGCGGATGCAGGCATGCCGTTGCTCGCGGGTGACGTGTGGTCGCTCGTGCGCACGACGTTGGCCAATGACGCCGACGATCGCGCCGTCGAGGAAATCCTGGGCCATTTGCCCATAATTCTCTCGGCGGTTTCATCGACCAAACCTCCCATCGAACGAGCCAAACGTGGCTTGCGGGTCGTTGCCGAGCCTCTCGCGTGCACGGAAGAAAAGGTGGAACTTGGCGGGTTCGAAGCGCCAACGTGCGATGAGTACCCGTTTGCTCTGGCGCTCCGTGCGGGAGGCGCGTTGCGCAAACTTCCGCATTTGCGCCGCGATCCCAGCAAGACCTGTTCGTCCTCTCTTTCGGCTCTCGACACGTTTCTCGTCGGCGTGGAGAAAGGTGGATACGACCCAGACGCGTTTACTCGAGCCGTCGCCGAGGTCGTATCCGCTGGACACATGTACGACGCGGCGGTGCTTTTGGCGCGACAACGACAGCCGTCGCACTGCAATCAAAACCTCGTGACTGCAGCGCGAGCAGCGGCGCGTTCTCCGGCGGTTGGCCATAGCTTGCGGGCCGATGTTTCGAGTGTCGCGATCAATTGCTCGTTGCTCGACGAAGCAACGCTTGCCGACATAACGCTTGTGGATGTCGAGACGAGCAAGCTTGCCGATCGTGGTCGGCAGCTCTCGCTCTTGGTGTTTGCCGCGGAACTCGGCATCTCGCGGGATCGTTGGGACGTACTCGGCCGTCTCGCGAAAAACCCCACGTTTGTCGCGCGTTGGCTCGACACCAATCCCCGAGCAGCCATGTTTGCAGCGGTGCTCGCCCAAGCTACGTCGATCTTGGCGAAGGATCCGGACGCAGCAGCAGCCGCGAAAAATGTCGTGGATCTGTTCTGCGTAAAACTTCCGCCGGTCGACACGGCGGCTTGTGACTCCATCGAAACGATGCGGCGCGGGGCAGGTTCAGCCGAGGCCAACAAGATTGCCCGTGATGCCGTCGACGGAGCTTTGCAAAGGATATCGGCACTTCGGGCCAAGCGGTGATAAGCTTCGCGCACGCATTCGCACGTGCGGAGAGCGATGTTCATCCGAGAAAAACCGTATGTCTGAACCGATTGCCCAATCTTCCAAAACGGACAAACCTACCCGCGAGGCGGGTATTTTGTTGCATCCGACGTCATTGCCGGGGCATCACGGCATGGGCGACATTGGCGCGACGGCGCGCACGTTCATCGACTGGCTCGAACAAGCCGGCCTGGGTGCGTGGCAAGTCCTTCCGCTCAATCCGACGGGTAACAATTGTCCGTATGTCTGCTGGTCCGCATTTGCGGGTAACCCCTTGCTAGTGGATTTGGTCGGGCTCGCTGAAGACGGGCTTCTCGAACGTGGTGACGTCCTTCACGCGTTGCCGCACGGGCACCTCATTGATTTCGACGCCGTTCGGGCTTTCAAAGAACCACGGCTCGAAAAGGCCGCCGTCAACCTCTTGGCTCAGGAAAAGCACAAGCTTTTTGCCGAGTATCGGGCATTTCGCGAAAAGGACGCGTCGTGGGTCGAGGATGCCGCGCTTTTTGCGGTCCTCAAACAAAAGAATGGCGGGAAAGCTTGGTGGGATTGGGAGGAAAAACTTCGCGATCGGGATCCGCAGGTCTTGAAAGCATTGCGCCAGGAACACGAGCGAGACATCGACGTGCAAGCGGCGATCATGTTTTTCTTCGAAAACCAATGGGCCAAACTTCGAGCGTACGCGAAAAAACGACATATCAAAATCATCGGGGATTTGCCAATTTACGTCGATCGTGACAGCGTCGATGTGTGGTCGCATCGGCAGCTGTTTCAATTAAACGAACTCGGTTTGCCCCGCGATGTTTCGGGTGTTCCACCGGATTATTTCAGCAAACTCGGGCAGCTTTGGGGCAATCCGCTCTACGATTGGGAGCAGATGGCCAAGGAAGATTTCGGCTGGTGGTGGGCGCGCATTCGTCGCGTTTTGGATCACACCGATATCGTGCGCATTGATCATTTCCGCGCCTTCGCTGCGTATTGGGCCATTCCTCATGGTTCCCCGGATGCTCGTTCCGGGAGGTGGGTCCAAGGTCCGGGGATCGCCTTTTTCGACGCATTAAAGCGCCATGGGGGCAGTTTGCCGCTGATTGCGGAAGATCTTGGCGATATCGACGACGACGTCGTGAATTTGCGCAAGAATGCCGGTTTGCCCGGAATGCGCGTCTTGCAATTCGGATTCGGTGGCGATTCTGGAAATTTGCATTTGTTGCACAATCACGAACCCGACAATGTCGTTTATCCGGGTACACACGACAACGACACGACCGTTGGGTTTTTCCGGTCCATCGAGCCGCAGGTCCGCACTCACGTGCAGCGTTATTTGCGCGTCAATGGGCACGACATCGCTTGGGACTTCATTCACGCCGCGTTTGCCTCGGTCGCCCGCACCGCCATGATCCCCATGCAGGATGTTCTTGCTTATGGATCCGAGGCCCGAATGAACAATCCCGCAACAGTCAAAGGCAATTGGCGATTCATTTTGCAAGGCAATGTGTTTCGTCCCGATCTTGCCGCCCGCCTTCGTGATTTTGCCGATCTCTATGGTCGTCGCGCTGTTGCCCCAACGCCCACAAAGGAAGCCTTATGAGCACCCAATATCGATCCGCACCTCCTCCTTGCCCGCTTTGTGGCAGCACCATGGAAGATCGTGCTGCAAATGATGCGGTCGTCGATGTGTGCACCGAGTGCCATGCCGTGTGGATCGATTGGTTCGATGGCGACATTGCCACCATTGCGAGCGACGTTCAGGTTGTCAAGACAATCCCGGCACATGTAGCGGACAAACACCCCTGTCCCCGTTGCCGTACCG
>DAOMZH010000928.1:0-4577 GCA_035437985.1 Polyangium sp. (in: bacteria)
TCTCTTTGGCTTCGCCAAAGAGACTGACCCAACGGCTCTGCCCCCATACCCCCGGAGGAACAAACCGAGGCCCGGTCATCTACGCGAATTGAGGCGCAGGCCCGAAAACCGGGCCGACGCCGAGCGCTCGACCTTGTATCAATGCGCGTAGGGCTCGTTCCGCAAGATCGTCATCGCTCGGTATAACTGTTCCACCAGGACCAACCGCGCCAAACGATGCGGAAACGTGAGTCCAGACAAACTCCAGCGATCATGTGCGGCTTGCGAAATCGCCGGCGGGATTCCATCCGCACCACCAATCAAGAACGCCACCGTCCCCTTGCCTCGTGACCCACATCGTTCCAGCTCCCGGGCGAACGTCGGACTGTCGATCGTCCGCCCAAGAACTTCCATCGCGATCGTCGCCGCACCCAACGTCTTTTGCGTGAACTTTTCGATGAGCTTCGGGGCCGGCGCGTCTTCGAGTTCCACTTCGTCACAAGGTACGAAACGACGAACCCGCCCCACGTATTCATCGATGGACGCCCGCAAAGGTTTGTCCTTCACGCGCCCGACGGCGACGACCAAGATCCGCATGGTTTACTCGTCGTCCGTCACATCATCGTCATCGGGGAGATCGTCGTCGTCATCGTCCCGAGACACCGGCGTCTGCGCACGAGCAGGTGCGTCCGGGTCATCCGGTACGTTCACCCGACTCGCATCCATCCACAATCCTTCAATGTCGTACAATTGACGTGCGTCCTCTTGGAACACGTGCACCACGACATCGGCGTAGTCCATCAACACCCACGTGGACGCAGTCATGCCTTCGGTCGAGATCGGCGCGACCTTCTTCTTGCCGAGTTCTTCTTCGATTCCTTGCGCAATCGAACTGACGTGACGATCACTGCGCCCCGTCATGATCACGAGAAAATCCGTGTAGTCGACGCGCCCACGCACATCGATGATCTCGCAGTTCAGCGCCTTCTTTTCGAGACCTGCGGCGACGATGTCCAGAGCCAACGAACGCGCAGCGCTCGGCGTTTCTGGCGGAGCTTTCCGCGGTTGCGTCCGCTTCGGCGTTGCCAAAGGAGCCTTGCGCACCGCCGGTCCACGCGTGGTCGTCGTGCTGGGTCCTTTTGCCCGACCGATCGTCGTGCGGCGATTCGCTCCCGCACCACTACGCGCCCCTTCTGCATGCGACGCGCGAAGCTTCGGACGAGCTACCTTCTTGCTCGCTGCCGAGACAGCTCTTTCCACCGCTCGTCGCGGCTCCTTGCCTTCCGAACGTTCCGAACTCGTACGTTTCGTCGTGCGTTTGGCGGAACCCGAGGTTTGTCCCTCTGTCTCCGACCGCTTTTTCGTGACCAAATCTACCTCACTGCCTCTGACGACTCTGCGTCGAGATTCTACCGAGTTTGCCCCTCGCCTAGCACGATCCACTTGCGAGCCGTGAGACTTTCGAGGCCCATGGGTCCGTATGCATGAAGCTTCGTCGTGGAAATTCCAATTTCTGCGCCTAGACCCAGCTGTCCCCCGTCATTGAACCGCGTCGACGCATTCACCAGCACGCAACTGGCATCCACCTCCCGCACGAACCGCGTCGCCAACGCGTGATCATTCGTGCAGATCGCTTCGGAATGTTGCGACCCGTAGCGATCGATGTGCGTGATCGCCTCGTCAAACGATCCCACGATCCGCACAGCCAAGATCGGCGCGAGAAATTCCCGCCCGAAGTCGTCTTCGGCCGCGGGTTTCATCGTCGGTACAAGACGCCGACTCGCCTCGTCCCCACGGAGCTCGAGCCCCCGCTTTGCGGCAAGATCGCCCAGTTTCGGCAAGATTTCTGGCGCGACATCGTGATGCACGATCACACACTCCAGCGCGTTGCACACGCCTGGACGACTGAGTTTTCCGTTCTCGATGAGCCGCAACGCCATGTCGAGGTCGGCGTGTTTGTCCACGTACAAGTGACAAACCCCTTTGTAATGTTGAATCACGGGCACTCGCGCGTGTTCCGTGACGAACTGAATCAGCCCTTCCCCTCCGCGCGGGATCACGAGGTCAATCATTCCCGACAAACCGACGAGCAACTTGATTTCTTCGCGATCGTTAGGTGGAACGATGATGACCGCATCTTCGGGCAAACCTACTTTTGCAAGCGCCGTTCGCACCATGTTTCCCAGCGCCAAGTTTGATCGCACGGCCTCTTTTCCGCCGCGGAGCAGAGTTGCGTTACCGCTTTTCAGGCACAGCGCCGCCGAGTCGATCGTCACGTTCGGCCGCGCTTCGTAGATCATCGCGATGACCCCGAGCGGGATGCGTACTTGACCAACTTCGATGCCGCTCGGACGTTGCTTCAAACCCAAAACTTCGCCGACCGGATCGTCGAACGAAGCGATTTCCCGCACCGCACTGGCCATCGTACGAATCCGCGCCGGATCGAGCATCAAGCGATCGACCATCGACTCGGACAAACCAGCTGCCCTTGCTGCAGCAAGGTCTTCGGCGTTCGCCCGGAGCAGATCCGAGCCTTCGATCGCGACCGCTTCGAGGCTCTGCGCAAGCGCGAGCAGAGCCGCATCTTTTGTGGCCCGTCGTGTGCGGGCGAGAGCTCGCGCAGCAACGCGGGCGCGTGAACAGAGTCCCTTCAGATGATGGCTCGCAGTGTTGGATTCCACGGGCGCGAAAACTAACGGACGGAGCGCAGCTGGCCAAGGCCGTGCTAGCGTACGGGCGTGCGAATTCGTCTCCAATCCCGAGCGTCGCTCGTGCTTTTCGTCGTGGCTTTCACGGCCACGGGATGCATGGGCAGCGACGATGACCTCGTGGCCAGCGCAGTTCCTACGACGACCGGAATTCCGGTCGGAGCACCCGGTGCAGTCGGAGCCCGCGTGGAACAACCTGCGCCCGTGATGCCGTATGGTCCACGCACCGAGGGCATTCAGGAAAAAATCAATCCGGTGCCGCCCCCTGCGAAAACAGGGCCCGAACCCGTCATCCCGCCAAGCCCGTTTGGCGTGCCCCCGGATGATGAAGATCCGCAGCCCGTGCCGCCGCCAACGAAGAAGCAAAAGGGAACGAAGATATGAGGTTCGTCTCGCCAATCTCCGTCGTTCTCGCGACGGCCTTGCTCATTGCTGGATGTGGTGGTTCGTCTCGACCATCCGCGAACAACAAACCCAAGCCTGGGCCTCCTCCTGAATACGAGCCTCCGCGCACGTTCGAACTCGCCAAACCTGCGGAAAAACCTGCGGATCAGGAACCTCCTCCGGCTCCTCCAGCTCCTGCAGCCCCTTGAGCGTGCGGCGGTCGGGACAAACATTATGAGCCCCAACCATCGTTTGGCTCGTCGAACCAGAAGCGCCTTCATCGGTCTTCTCCTCGGCGTCAGCTGGGCCTCCGCGAGTTCTGGATGCAGCACACAGGCTGGGAATGACGCCGGTCCTTCCGGGTCCTCCAAACCAGCATCTTCGGCTGCGCCGACAAACCAACCTGCTGGTCCGGAAGAACTCGCGCTGGTCGCGCCCCTGGTCGTTGGTGGATCGCTCGACGGCTTCGAGGTCACCGACATTCAGGCAATCCACAAAGGCGTGCTCAACGTCGCGGTGCGCAAGGAACGCGTCACGGTGCGTTTGTGGATCGCCGTGGATTCCGAGAAAGCCCCCAAACCGCCGGCCGTTGCTGGCAAATACGCCGTGTTTTACTCGGTGCGTTCAGGTGACCCCGCCGAAGCGGAACGCCTAGCGAAAGCTCTCGCCCAGATCGTGGAAAAACATGCCGATATTCCTCCTCCCAAAGGCATGACCGAGTTTGTCCCAGCCGGGATCTCCTTGTAGTTCGAGTGGCTGCTCGCCCAGAAAGATGCTAGCGCGGCGCGCATGCTCTCTGGCCGCCGTGACACCATTCTGATCCTCGATTTCGGTTCTCAATACACCCAGCTCATCGCGCGGCGGATTCGCGAATCCTCCGTGTATTGCGAAGTGCATCGTTTCGACATGCCGCTCGACCG
This sequence comes from Polyangium sp. (in: bacteria), assembly GCA_035437985.1. Lineage (GTDB taxonomy): Bacteria > Myxococcota_A > Polyangia > Polyangiales > Polyangiaceae > Polyangium. Next base: position 3,992 of record DAOMZH010000928.1, read on the forward strand.
CATTCGGGCTCTTGCCCCGCGCGGCATCATCTTGTCGGGAGGTCCTGCGAGCGTGTACGGCGAAGGTGCGCCCCGTTTGTCCGCGGAGGTGCTGACGTCGCTCGACGTTCCGATCCTGGGCATTTGTTACGGCATGCAGCTCATGGCGCAGTTGCTTGGAGGACGTGTCGAACGTGGTGCCGAAGGCGAATACGGACCTGCGCTCGTCCGTGTCGCTCGAAATGCTGGCGTTTTCACGCGGTTTGTCGACGGTGACGTCATCGATGTCTGGATGAGCCATGGCGATCGAGTAGCCGAAGTGCCCCCAGGTTTTTCCACACTAGGGACCACGGACACGACCCCGTTTGCCGCAATCGCCAACGACGAACGCCATCTGTATGGCCTGCAATTTCACCCCGAAGTCGTGCACACGCGTCGCGGCAAAGACTTGCTCGACGCATTTCTCTTCGATGTCTGCAAGCTCGAACCTACGTGGACTCCAGCGTCGTTCGTCGAAGAGTCCGTTGCGGCGGTGCGCGCCAAGGTTGGTCCAGACGCACGCGCGGTGTGTGGTTTGTCGGGGGGCGTAGATTCGTCGGTTGCTGCG
>DAOMZH010000929.1:0-4564 GCA_035437985.1 Polyangium sp. (in: bacteria)
AGCGGCGTCCCGAAGCGGTCATTCATATGGCGACGGTGACGCATTTGGTGGAACGCACGGAGGAACGATTTCGCATCAACCGCGGGGGCACAAGGGCGGTATTCGAGCATTGTCGGGATTGGGGCGTCGAACACGCCATTTTCGTCGGGCGTCACACGTATTATGGCGCAGCAGCCGATTCTGGGTTGTACCATGTCGAGGAAGACCCGCCGATGGCGGTGACGACATTTCCTGAATTATCGGACCTGGTGGCGGCCGATCTTTATGCGTGCACGGCGCTCTGGCGTATTCCGAATTTGGTAACGACGGTTTTGCGCATGGTGTATACGCTGGGACCGACGGGGCACGGGACATTGGCGACGTTTTTACGGGGCAAACGAGTGCCGATGGTGATGGGATTCGATCCGCTGTTTCATTTCATGCACGAAGAGGACGTGACGACGGCTATTTGTTTGGCGCTCGAAAAAAGATTGCAAGGTGTTTACAACGTAGCCGGGCCGCCGCCTGTACCGTTATCGGTGATTGCGAAAGGCGCGGGGCGAAGCCCGTTTCCGTTGCCGGAAGCAGTTTTTCGCGGCATGCTGGGACGGTTTGGCTTGCCAAAGCTTCCGCCGGGAGCATTGAGCCATATCAAGTATCCGGTGGTGGTGGATGGATCGGCATTTCGCAAAGCGACGGGATTTCAGCATGAAATGCCGGAGATGCGCTGCATTCAGGATTATAACGAGGCGTTTCCGCTGCGCGAGTAGAAGCTAGTCCGACGTCTGGCTAGCGAATGACTACCGATATTGCCAATCCTCATCCACGGGCGCATAAGGCAGCGGCGCTTTGCGTTTTTCGCACGCATCAATGGCGTGCAGGAGATACGAGGGCAACAGTACCGGCCAAGGCCCGCCCTCTTTGAGGCCCACGCTGTTTCGTCGACCTTCGGTCATGAATCTGTCTTTGCGATCCGGCCAGATTTGCAACAATTGATGCGCGTGAACCGGCGGCAGTCGCTCCAGGTCCACGAGCGTCTTTTTACCGCGGTCATAACAATGCGCAACGAATCCGGCACAACTAAAGCGGCTTCGAAGCGGCATCGACTTGCCACCTTTGTCCTCTTTCCTTTCGGATAATTGTATGGCCGGAAAAACGATATATTGACCAATCCACCCTCCCCCTTCGACCATGAGCCTTGCTTCCTGCTCGATGAGCAATAAGTTTTCTTCGTCGAGGTCCTCGAGCCAGCCCAAGAGATGGCACGGCATGGTGCTTCCAGGTGCTGGAGGTCCAACCAGAGGGGGAGCCATGTGCCAGACGTCGACGTCCGCATTTGCGTGGGTAATGGGCCCATCTTGCGCCAACAATCCAACGTGGCGAATGGTTGTCCGATCCGTATCGAATTCCCCGACGATCCAGCACATACGCGCATCTTGTGATCCAGGCGGTTTTACAGGCATGCGGTGACTCCGCGTCAAGCAGGGGATTCAATCATGCGTTTTTGGGCGTGCCGTATTTGATGAATCGTCTCACGTAATGCCCCAATGGCCCCTTCGACAGGCCCGTCCACATGTGCCGCATTCCAGTTCTCGAATGCCTCGTCGAGTTGTCGCAATACATAAGTAAAAATCCATTGTTTTTTTAACGCAATGATCCGCAAGGTGAGTCTTGGCATTTCATCCACCAACAAAACGACGGCAACACAATAGGACGTCAGGGCGAGTGCCCGTTCATCCGATGTTTGCAATTTCGCCGGATCAATGTAACGATCAGCGAATTCGACGACGCGTTGTCGTAAGGCAATAAGCGCCGGAATTTCGCGCTGGATCGGCGGCGCAGCTTTGAATGCATTGCCTATGGCCAACAAGACCGCGTGCACGTGCGGCAATGGGTCCGTGAAGTGCATGAAATCCACCAGCGCGCCAACGTCAGCCTCGAAGCGGAGCGTCGCATAACGCCAAATAGCCGCCCATAAAGGGGTCGTGGCGCGTGCACCATATGCTGGAACAGCCTCCTGGTACAGCGCGTGCGCATGACAAAGCAATGCTTCGGCAAACTTCTCCCGCAAATAGTCGTCCAATACGATGATACCGTCGGCGACGAGGAGCAACGCATCGCGAAAACGGCGCTCGAGTATGGGTTCGTGCAAAGCAACGACGACATATTCCGCCATCGTTGAATGGCCCCGCTCGACGAGTTCGTAGAGAGCTGCGGGTTTTACCTGACCATCCGAGCGGGCATAATGCAACGCATCTAGGACTTCATTGTCGGACAAATCGACACACCAAAAACGGAGTTCGTCTGGAGATAACAATTCTTGTTCTTCGAATGACTTGGCGCGCGGAAAATATTTTTCGGTATAGGTTTTACGTGCCGAATCATTACGAATGAGGGGTTGCAGGGGATAAAACTCCTTGATTGGCGGCAAACGCAACTGTGAAATATTCGGGTATGCCGCGGGAAACGATGAAGTTCTTGGTTCAGGTGCGGACGACGGCGGACCCGATTTCAAGGGAGGAGTATGCATCACGGTCGAAGTCGTCGTCGCGGGAAGAATACTCGGCGCACTAGGGTACTTCGAGTTCGTAATTGCGGCAGGAGCCACCGAAATTCGCGCTTTGGGGCGAAGGGTGGTCGACGAGCCTTGCAAAAACGACGGAACAGCACCAAAGTTCGCGTCAGCTTTGGCGCTTTTGCGAAATTTCTCGAAAGTTTCGTATTCCCACACTTTCCTGGTCATGACGCCACCTCGAAAAATTCGAGCAAAATATCGAGTTCATCATCATTCCAAGTCCATGGTTCAGCCATTGACAACCGTTCGAATAACCGCTTCAATGATGCATTTTGAGATTGAAACACCCGCACCACTTGTCGAGCCACGTCGTTTTCGAGAACGTCGAGCAAATCGGGCCAAGATTTGGCAACGGAACCCATTGGTGGCCTCACGCCGTCGGTATCTCGCGGGGTCATGCGCTTCGTTAGTTCAATCATGATTTTTTTGCGTTGCGAGTCAACCTCGGAGTGCGCCCCCGCCAGCATTCCATCGGCCTGGAGCAATGTCGCATATCCTTGAAATGAAGTGGATGCGGCTGCCAGAACATCGATGAGCGCTTCATCGAACAATTCCTCGATTTCACGTAAAGTCAGCCCAGTTTCAGGCATTTCGTGAATTGCGGACAGCCGTCGGCGCAGCACATCCAGCCGTTCGAGTTGTTTCGTATCGAGACGCAATTCGCCATTGTATTCGGTGTCCAGGCCGAGCAGATACGCCAGATAAACAACGTGATGGCGAATGAACGAAAGGCGCATTTTCGCCTCTTGCCAGGCCTGGCGCGTGTCGAGACGCTCCTTTTCGAGATGAGTCTGATGATCCTCGATGAGAATGCTCGCCACGTCCTCGGTCAATTTCTCGAGGTCCTGATCCGCGGCAACCAGCTCGCAATGTAATGCATTTCGAGCAATACAGCGTGCGGCTTCCCGGAGCAAGGGTTCGGCGAGCGCAGCTTGAAATCGCGCCAACGGCGCCACATGCATGATTTCGTGGGCCAAAAGAAAAAGCACCCGTCCCGGTTGCAATAGATGCGTGCCCGCAAAGTCGAAAATCACGAGCGAAGGTTTGTTGGCCTCATCGAGAAAATACTTATGGGTACGCGCGGGATGCACTCCCGCAATGGTACAGAGATACGGAGGAAGGAACGATTTACCGAAAATTTCTTCGAGCGCCCGGCCAAAGGAGCGCAGGATATTCGTGTAAATGGACAGCAACTTGTGGCATGAAGCCCCAGGAAACAACGCAATCTCCTCGCGCAACACATGGGTCGTACCCGATGTGTGCGTGGTGAGCATGGCCCCGAGACGACCCGTGATATCATCGAAATCAGCCAAGACGGTCTGGCCTTTGACCGTGGCACTGAGCGGTTTGTCCGGGTGCTGCTCGATTGCGCGTTGTACAATATCGCGCAAACGCTTGAGGAATTGCTCGACGGGTTTGACGAACGTGTAACCGCGCGTCAAATGGTTTGCCCGAATGGCATGAAACGTCTGTTCTACAACGTTGAGGACCTGCATGATCGGGCGCGTATCCGCCCGCGATGCCAGCAGTTCGGGATTACGCGGACGCGCCGGATGCGGCGGAATCGGCTCGTCATCGGTGGGTTTGGGCCAAATCCAATGCGTGTGCGTTCGAAGCACCGTCGGAACGGCCGATTGTGGTCCAAAGGAATCGCATAGCTTATGCCAAATGCCGAGCGACAGTTGAACGACGTCCTTTTGCGGCGCATGCGATATCTTTGGACCGACCCCCACATACACGAGGTCAAACGAACCACTCGTCGCTGAAATGCGCGGATCGCCAATGGCGAAACTGTTGAGCTCCGCTTTCAATTTCGAATCCCGCTCATGCCCCGGAAATGTCGACAGAAACGTCAAAGGTCGCAACGAGGTTTGGCGATCCGTTATCCTTCCACACGTGCGCTGGATGATCTCGACGCTGGATACGTTTTCCCCCAAATCCGGCGGTATGGTGCGGCCAAATAAAGTATACGTAGATTCGCAAAAATGCCGAATTTTCGTGATTTCATCG
>DAOMZH010000930.1:0-4564 GCA_035437985.1 Polyangium sp. (in: bacteria)
CAAACCGCTCCCAGGGCTATCGCGATCCGCTGTAAAAACCTGTTGAACACCTTCTCAGTGCCAACGCTGGTAGTTGCCACCATGGCAAAGCCACGTGTACACACTCCCGCCATAACCTTCCAGGCAGCGTCCCGTTTGCAAGCTTCGGATTTCATAGCCCCCTCCGCTCATCGCCGTTACACTCCAGCGTTGGTAATTGTTGTTATTGCAGGGCAAGGTATAAACCTTACCGTTGTAATCGCTGTCCAGACAACGCCCGGTGGCGTAATCGCGAATTTCATCGACGGTACCATATTGTTTGTTCGTCCAACGTTGGAAGTTGCCACCATTGCAACCCAAGGCGTAAACGCTCCCAGCGCTATTGCTGTCGAGACAAAGACCTGTGACGCCATTGACCCAAGTCCACGGGCCTCCGTTGAGTTCTTGTTTTCCGGTGAGTGCTTGTTCCTCTTCCGCAATGGAATCTTGTTCCTCGTCGAGCATTTCGTCGCTCGAATCCACAGCACAAGCAGTGAGTGACAAACCAGCGGCAATCAATGCCAAAAACGAAAACGCGAAGCTCGATTGTGAGTTTTTCATGAGGAGAATCCTGGCTTTCTGGTGTATGGATTGTCCCGAGAGCAACCGCTGCACGGGCGCATGTTTGGTTATCGGCGTTCAACGCTCCCGAATTGTCTCTGGGTCGCGATTGCCGCCGCTTGCATTCCCGTAAAGCATCGAGCGTGCCAAACGTGAATACCAGCCCCTCTCCGCCGCGTAAAACGCCGGAGCATTCGTCACATTTTTTTTCTATGAACCCGCGGTCTTTTGTGTGGGCCGCCCGGGAGTGGGCTACGTTTACGAGAATGGAGATGTGATCAATGCTCAGGCGTTTTACGCGGGGGAGAGCGAGTGAGGGGGTGAGGCGCCAAACGAAATCCATCCCGTTTATTTCGACGCGTCGAAAGGTCCCGTCGACGTGTCGAAAGCGCGTTACGGTCCGGCATCAGGTCCACGCCTTTGTTTTCCCCACGCGCCAGCAGCCGAGACATTTTTTTCGGTTTTTCTCCCCGTCCCGTGATACGTAGCGTGGAAGCTCACGCTCTTCTCCAATGTACTTATGACCAAGCTCGAGATCGCAGACATCTCCACCGCGGCCATGTTGAAGCGCCCGATTGCCGCGCAACCGTTTCGTCCAGTTGCCGCACTCACCATCGCCTCGCATCCGACGGCCCATCGCGTGGGTGAGAGGCTCCTTCTAACCGCGCTCGGCGCGAGCAAAGAGGTGAGCGTTGCGCGTAACGAGCCGGATTTCGTCAAGCCAGGGCGTGCCTTGGGAATACCGCTTGGTGATCCTTTCGTGAGCCGCAAACCCATTCGCTTCGTGCCCATGGGCCAAGGCTGCATACGGTTGCTCAGCGATCACGAGGGAGTGGTCGTCGGTGCGAGGGTCCAGGGCGCATTGGAGATAGGGCCCGACGAGCTGGCCACTGGCGTACCGATCGAACTTGCCGATCGCGTGCTTCTCGTTTTGCACCAGATCACGCTCGACGGCGAGCACGACGCCGAGCTGCTCGGCATGGTGGGCCATAGCGATGGGATTCGGCGCGTGCGCGCGCATGTCGAGCGCATCGTGGACCTACACGTTCCCGTGCTCATTCGCGGCGAGACGGGCACAGGCAAGGAGCTTGTGGCGCGAGCGATCCACGACCGAGGCCCGCGGAAAAACGGGCCATTCGTGAGCGTGAATCTGGGCGCGGTACCGCGCGAGCTGGCCGCAGCGGAGCTTTTCGGCGCGCACAAAGGCGCGTACACGGGCGCGACACGCGATCGCGATGGCTTTTTCCGTGCGGCCCGCGGAGGCACGCTTTTTCTCGACGAGGTGGGCGAAGCGCCGCCCGAGGTGCAGGTGATGTTGCTCCGGGTACTCGAGACGGGCGAGATTTACCCGGTGGGTGCACAAGTGCCGATCGCGACGGACGTGCGTTTGATTGCCGCAACCGACGCGAACCTCGAAGAGCAAATTCGGGAAGGGCGTTTCAAGGCACCTTTGCTTCATCGCCTTGCTGGCTACGAGATTCGCTTGCCCGCGTTGCGCGAGCGTCGCGAGGACATCGGGGTGCTTTTTTATCATTTCGCTCGCGAGGAACTCGCGGCGATTGGCGAGGCTCATCGGCTCTCCCCCGAGGATCCGTACGCTGAGCCTTGGCTTCCTGCGTCGGTTGCGGCCAAGCTCGTCCGATTCGACTGGCCGGGGAACATTCGGCAACTCCGCAACCTGACTCGGCAGCTTGTGATTGGTAATCGCGGGCGCGCGCAGATCACGCTTGATCCACGGATGGCCGAGGAACTGGTGGCAGGTGCGGCCAAAGCTCCGAGTCCGCGGCGATCGGACGCTGAAGGCGACCTGAATCCCCAGGTGGTGAATGCGGGCGGCAAGGCGCGGCGCAAGCCTGCCGAGATTACCGAGGCGGAGGTGCTCGCGGCATTACGTGAGGACGCATGGGACCTCAAAGCGGCAGCGGATCGGCTGGGGATTCCGCGTTCATCGATTTACGACGTTATCGATCGTTGTCCGGGGATCCGCACTGCGGGTAACCTGAGCACCGAGGAGATCACGCGGTGCTTCGAGGCCTGCGGGGGCGACTTGGACGAGATGGTGCGGCGGCTCGAGGTATCGGGGCGTGCGCTGAAGCGGCGAATCAAGGAGTTGGGACTGAAGCGTGATTGATTCTGCCGGTCAACTCGGCTCGGTCGGTGGTGTGCCGAGGACTTCGTCGAGGGTCGCGGCGGTGAATGCCCGAAGGCCAATCGCTTCGAGGTCGTCCAACGGGGCAGCTTCGATGCGGGCGATGGCATCCGGAGACAACATGCCAAACCGTTGACCGAGCTGTCGCTTCAGGAGGTTGCGTTGGCCGTCGAGTTGGCCATCGTTCCAAGCTTTTTCGATGCGCCTTTCAGCGCCAAACAGGATCTCGTCCGCGATCGAATTTCCTACGGCTTGTTGCAACGCCATACGCACGTCCTCTTCGAGCATTTTGCCAACGGTTTTGAGATACACGATGATCGAAGCGATGACAAGTCCTCCATGCGGCTTACTTCGCAACGTCAACAGCGCCGGGATCACGTGTGGTAACTGCTCCATGAACTGGTCTGGGGTTCGTCCGAACCGCAAAGCAAACAGGAGGAGTCGCCCTTCGGGCGTCAACGGTCGCGCCACAAGCGTTGTGCCGTCGACTTTGCTGATATCGTCGAGCAAAATGCCGAAATCGATCATGTACGGGGATACCAGCTGGAGAATTTCGGCGGGCACATCGAAGTATTCATGAAATCGTTTCGGACAAGTCCACCCGTTTTCACTATGGTGAAGCACGACGGGGAGAATCACCGGTAGGTGCGTCTTGCCCTTGTTCTCGGGGTCTTCGAGGTATTCTCGCCAAATGCGAGATTGGTATTCGAGCAATTGCAGAAGGGTCCACCTGTCCGCGACACTCTTGTGTTCGAACAAGATATAAATGAGTATTTCTTTGCTGGCGATATCGACGGAAAACAGTACATCGGCATATTTGCTAGATAGTTTTGCGTCGACAAACCTGAGCGGTCGAGGTCGTAGCGTGCTCCAATCGATGGCAGCAACGAGCGCCGACGGGAAGATGCACTTGAGTTCCGCCGCGGCGTGTTCGGGCTTGGAGAGTATTTTGAAGAAGACGGCGTCATGCGGAATGGCTGCATCTTCCGATTCCGCTGATGGTTGAGGTTCGTCGGCAGAATTGTCGCGGCCGTTGTGCTGGTTGGTCATGGCACGACGAGGTTTGGCGCGGGCGAGCGATGTCGTCAAGGGGTTTGTCGAAACGCGCGCTGAAGCGGCGGATCAAGGAGTTGGACTGGAGGTCAGTTCGATCCAGGCGCCGATCGACGTGTCGAAGCGCGTCGGTCGACGCGTCGAGAATGCGGGGGTGCTGCATGATTCTTCGTGTCGGTGCGGGCTTTCGGTGGTGGCATGCCAATTGTAATGTGGTTGTTCGCCCGAACGGCGAAGAGCCCCGTTGCAACCCCCCCGGCGCGTCTCGAACCGTGCGCGGTTTATCCGAAGAAAAGAAGAGGAGCCCCCATGTCTACCGATCCCATGTCCGCATTCACGTTGTCCCAAACGGCCGAGAACCCGATCCGCGTGAAGGGCAGAGCGCACCACTCAAGGGGCCGATCGAAGCCCACCAAAGTTATTACTCTCACCTCCGACGGTATCTTCCCTTCCAAAACCGACATCACACCAGGGCGTAGGATCGCCTTCGCGACTGCGGGTAAGAACGCGCCGACCTCGGTGACCGTCACCAGCAACGACCCCAAAGTCCCCGATACCGCCCTGTTCGGCGGCGGCAGCAACACCTATGCGGTACCGAGCAAACACACTGTCCAGTCCCGCGAATACAGCAAAGACATTCACCGCTTCACGATCACGACCAACCTCGGCCAGACGGCCACAATTAATCAGCTTGCACAGGGACTTGGTACCCCGATGAACTCGCCTACCAAGCCAACGCCGTAGTCGTCTGCGTCCTATCCTGCGGCTACCTCGGCACCTCGG
>DAOMZH010000931.1:0-4556 GCA_035437985.1 Polyangium sp. (in: bacteria)
TGTCAATAACCTGCAGAATTGTTCAGATTGCTAACGGTGATGGGCGCAGTTAAAAAGGTTATCCAAAACTACGCAGACAGCCGCAGATTACATGGGATGGGGGCAAGATCAAGTTTTTTGTCGCGCATCCGTCCGCCCCACCCCACTCCACCTACGCCTCCCCTTCGCCATCCGCCAAAATCACGCCGGGATTCATGATTCCTTGCGGATCCACGCTGCGTTTTGCTGCAGCCAATACCGCAGCAAATACATCCGAACGCTCGGCTCGATAATACGGCTGATGTGTTCGTCCCACCGCGTGATGATGCGTAATCGTTCCGCCATTATCGAGAATCGCGCGACTCGCTGCATCTTTGACCGCCCGCCATTGTTCGAGCTCCCGGCCTTCTTCCGCCGGTCCCAAAAATGTGTAATAAGGCGCCGGTCCGTCCGGATAAACGTGCGTAAAACGCCGCCCTATCACTCCATTGCCACATTCTTTCTTCAAAACATCGAGGACGGCGCCGCGAATTGCGGCATCCATAGCCTCGAATCGATCCCACGTACACGCCGTCTCGAACGTATCGGCGAGAACGCCCATGGACACGAGCGCACTTTGCATGTACGGCGCCCGAAGAAATGATTGCTTGTACGTCGCTGCCGCAGCTGCTGCCGACCCGACGTCTTCCTTGTGAACCGGTCCGTCCGTACAAACCCCACCTTCTCCCGTCACAATTGCCAATGCCCGATCCATCCACGGACCCAGGGGATGATCCGCCGATTCAAAAGCCACGAGCAATACGGCTTCGCCATCGACGAATACTCCGCCGAGCAACGCATCGGTATGGTCGAGCAATCGGCAATTCGATGGATAAAGTCCCGCTTGCGCGAGCAGGCGACATGCGCGCACGCCGTCTGCATGACGTGCGAACGTGACGCCCGCGGATGCGCGATAACGCGGGCGCACTTGCACGCGCAGCCAAGCCTCGGTAATGACCCCGAGAATGCCTTCGGAGCCTAAAAGAAAACGATCTGGATTGGGGCCCGCGCCGGAAGCTGGTAATCGTCTGTTTTGCCAAACCCCAGACGGCGTTACGGTACGAATTGAGCACACGAGATCGTCGATATGCGTGTACAGCGTCGCAAAATGCCCCCCGGCTCGGGTTGCGATCCATCCGCCTACCGTCGAAAACTCGAAACTCTGCGGAAAATGCCGCAATGAAAAACCATGCGGAGCGAGTTGGTCTTCCAAAACGGGGCCAGTCGCCCCAGCTTGCACGCGCACGAGCCGCGAGACGGAATCGATTTCCAAGACCCGATCGAGCTTGCGCAAATCGAGGGAAACAGCGCCGCCATAACCTTTTCCAATGGCCGCTTCGACGCCCCCGACGACACTCGTGCCGCCGCCATACGGAATCAACGCCAAGCGTTCCTGCGTGCAATGAGCGAGAATCTGACCGATTTCATCTTCATTACGCGGATAGGCCACCCAATCGGGAGCATTCGCAAAATCACCCCGAAATCCACGAACGACGTCGGGATACGCTTTTCCGTACGTATGATGCAAACGATCTTCACGCGCGGCCGATGCATATTCGGCAAATTGCGCTGGGGGCGTTACTCGAGGGTCGGACAGACGTGCATCATCGAGCGTCGGGACCGATTTCTTCTTGAATTCGCGTCCGAGAAGAGCGCCAACTTGAGCCGCGAGTGCGTCACGCTGATCATCATCCGGAAAACGGTCTCGATATCCCCAGGCCCAATGACTGCGCTCGCGGCTTGCCATGTCGTGTGTCCTTCCCTGCTCGCTGGTCGAGCAGCGGCGCCATCCTAGCGGCATTTGCAGCTCGGTGCATCCTTTTCGTCATCGAGCACGGGACAAGTCGTACCCAAAGCATTGCGTCCGGCACAATTCGTGAAATCATCGGCGTCGAAAGACGATTCGCCGCGCCCCACCGTGGCCGCGGAGAAAAGGAAAATCCTATGAAACGATTGGTGTGGTCCGTTCTGTGCGCAACAGTCACTCACATTTCCCTCGTTGCGTGTAACTACGAACGTGGCGAGTTCACCACCGAAGGTGATGGTGGAAACGCCGGGAATGGAGGAGCAAGCAGTTCGTCCGCAAATAGTTCGTCCTCGAATGGTTCGTCCTCGGGTGAAACAACCGCAAGCAGTTCGTCTTCGGGGAGCGGCGGGCTCAATCCCGGGCAATGCCGCACCACCGAGGATTGCACGGCGCCGCAAGGGCAAACCTGTTATTCGCCGGGAGAGCCCCTTCCCTGCGGCGCTTGTTATGAACCCATTCTACCATGCACCACCGACATGGAATGCGCCAATCAGCCTTCTCCGTCGATTTGCAAAAAAGCGCAATGCAGCTGTGGAGCTTCCGAATGCCTGCCTGGATGCATGACCGCCGCGGATTGCGCCGTTGGAGAAGCCTGTGGGCAGGACGATCATCGATGCAAACCCCAAACATGTGCGGCGAGCCCTGAATGCCCGACGAACTTCGATTGTCAACAGACGCAGTGTCTACGCAAAACCTGTGCAACCGATGCAGAGTGCAATGGGAACTGTGTAAACGGGCAATGTTACGACATGCTGGGTAGCTGCCTTTTGCCGCCGCCTTGATACACTTTTCCCACGCCCATCTCTCGTTTTTGCTCCTGGACTCCACGCATGCATTCGACGGCGGATGCTGTGAGCGTTGACGCCCGATACGCTCGGGCTCACCGCCCCACATCGCGCGCCAAAAACCCCAAAACACAAAAGAGCCTTTTCGGGAAGATCCAAGCGGTGTACAAGAAAATATGCACCGTACAAACCTTACGACATGGGCATTGACGACAACTTCGGCAGCGTGTTTTGCTTGGACGGTCACCACCGCCTCGGGGTGCGGTCCCAGCGATACCAACTCCTCGGGAGGCGGAGGAAATGGCACTTCCTCGAATGTGAGCAGCTCGAGCGGCTCGAATTCGAGCAGTTCGGGAGGATCGGGAATGGGTCTTGCAGGGTATCCGGGAGGTCTTTTCAAGGTTCCGAATCCGTGGACGAAGGATGTGTCGGGACAAACGAAAAGTTTGGATTCGGACAAGATCATCACGTGGCTCGACACCAATGGTGGTTGGGGCACGGGGACGTTCCGCATCGATTACAGCATCGAATTTTTGCGTGCCGATGCGAGCACGCCCATGCAAGCTTTTAATCCCACGGGTGATTTCTATTCGCCCGATTGCGAAAACGTACCCATGCCCGTTCCGGCAGGTGGCGCCATTGAGGGTGAACAAGGGTATGAATGCGTTTCGGATGGCGATTGTCACCTCTTGGTCGTCCACGAGCCCACGAACACGCTTTACGAAATGTGGCGGGCAAATATTTCGGGGAGCACCTTCGACGGGGGTTGTGCGGTCACGTGGGACCTGCTGAAAACGTACCCGGACAATCTCCGTGGCGAAGGCTGCACATCCGCAGATGCCGGCGGTTTCCCCATTTCCGCGATGCTCTTTTCGGCGGACGAAATCGCGGCCGGAAGCATCGATCACGCCATTCGCTTCATTTTGCCCAATGAGCGAATTCGCGACAATGTTTATGTTCATCCGGGAACGCATAGTACAGGACCAACTTCGGGCGGCCCGGATGCTCCACCTTATGGCGTACGATTCCGCCTGCGCGCCGATTACCCGCTCGATTCATTGCCCAACGACGGGGCACGTGTCGTCGCGCGAGCCTTGCAAAAATACGGCATGCTGCTCGCCGATGCGGGCAACATTGCGCTCACGGCCCAAAGCGATCGTTTCACCACCAACAAATGGGCCGACTTCAATATGGACTCGTACGCGTTGTCGGCCATTCAAGTCACCGACTTCGAAGTGGTCGACATGGGCGATCCCATTACATGGTCCGGTGACTGCATCCTGAACCCGTAATGGTTCACCCGCCTGGGCGCAAGACAAACAACCCAATCACGATCGCCACCAAAACCAGCGCAATTGCCCATAAAATATGCACGCGAATATCGCTCTGCGGTACTGGACGGCGTTGCGAATGCCGCGGCTGACGCTCGGGTCGTTCCGCTTCGCCTTCGTCCCCTGATGATGGCTGTCGCGGGCGACTTTCCCGCGGTGGCGGAGGCAAAAGGCTCGTGCCCTTTTTATGCCCCAAAACACGCAACCATTCCGCGAGGGCCCCGAGTTCCCGAGTGATTTCCTCGAGTTGCACCTCGGTATTTTTGGCAATCGTCCGCAATACTTTGGGCTCGGCTTGCCCCCGCTGTTCACTTGCTTCGCGCAAAACAGCTCCCAATACGGCCAAACGCTCGAGCACTTCGCGCATGGGGGTCATTTTCACGCGCAAACTCGTCACGCGATCCAACAAATCTTCGATACGTTCGAGCGCACCTTCCAAATCACGCATTCGTTCGGCTTGGTATTGCTCGACAAACCCTTCCAGAGCTTTGCGCATTTCATTGGCGGATGTCCAGCGCTGCTCACGTTCGAAGGCCAACGCTTTCGATAAAGTGCGAAACAACCGTTCGGGCATGTACGCCGGGCGCTCCATCGTATTGCGCAGTGTTCTTGCCC
>DAOMZH010000932.1:0-4555 GCA_035437985.1 Polyangium sp. (in: bacteria)
AATCGAGTCCGGCGCGTGTGGCTCCGTACACGCGCTTGGCGCGCTCGGGCGTATTGGCTTGCACGCCATTGATCCAATTGAGGGCCATGCCGCCACTTCGTCCGGACGCTCCATTTCCGACCTGGCGGGCTTCGAGCATGACAATGCGTTTGTCGGGAAATCGACGAGCTAAATGGTATGCCGTCGACATCCCGGTAAAACCCGCTCCGATGATCACGACGTCTGCAGTGATATCCCCCTGCAAGCGAGGAAATTCCGGAGCTACAGGCGCGGTTGCGGCCCACATGGAAACGTTGTCGTCGAAGTCCTGGGTAGGATCGAGCGTGACACGAGGCATGACGACGAGGCTACCAGATTTTCGAGCTTGTGCTCAGGTCGTTTTGCGATAGCGTCATCGCGCGTGCAGAGGCCGTTCTACGTAACGATCGCGAAGCGCCAAGAGGAGTGCTCATCGTGTCCGTTCCCATCAGCATCGAAGTCGCAACACCTGCCGATCGCGACGCACTTTTGCTCTTGCTCACCAAGCAATTTGCAGAACACGACATTCACCTCGGCCTGGAAAAACTCGGTTACGCAATCGACGGCTTGCTTTCTGAACCTCGACGAGGACGTATTCTGGTGGCGCGGCGTGATGGTCAAGTCGTGGGCCTCGCGGCGATGTCGTATATCTGGACGCTGGAGCATGGGGCGCAAACGTGTTGGCTGGACGAACTCTACGTCGAACCGACGTTACGAGAACAAAAGATTGGCACGCAATTGCTCCATGCGGCGTACACGCGTGCGGAAGCAGATGGTTGTGTCGCGATGGACCTGGAAGTCGAAGAAGATCATGCGCGCGCGGCAAATCTCTATCGTCGCGAAGGGTTCCTCGCACACTCGCGAGCGCGTTTCGTTCGTCTGCTCGGTGCAGCGCGAACGGATCCGACGACGTCGTGGGGTAACAAAACCACTTGATTCAAAGCGTTTGCTTGGGTTTGTCGCTTTTTATGCACAGTTCGAGTTGGGACACAACAATTTTCGAAACGTGCCTGATCTGCGGCATGAGAACGACGAATACGGCCACGTCTTTCGCGGCACGCGAAAGTGCTGGTAAGACGCGACGAACGAACGATAGACTGCGACGGCAAATGGCACCGACTTCGTGGGGCATTCGATGAACTTGAAGAGTCTGTCAGGGATGAAGCTCGTCAATCTGCTCTTGAAGAGCTGGACGGGGTTCGTTCTGCTCTTCCTCTATCTGCCGATCTTCCTGCTCATCATCTACTCATTCAATAACTCGAAATACAGCCTGGTTTGGGAAGGGTTCACCTTCAAGTGGTACGGGCAGTTGGCGGAAGAATTCATGCGTCACATGAGTGACGAACGGCGTTCTCCGCTCATCGCGTCGTTGAGCAACAGTTTGATCATTGCTGGGATCACGACGGTATTTTCGGTCATTCTTGGCACGGCGGGGGCTTGGTTGTTGTACCGGTACAGGTTCCCTGCGCTGCGTTCGATCACGACGCTGATCTACATACCCATGATCATTCCGGAGATCATCATGGGGATCAGTTTGCTGATTTTCTTCAAGACGCTCGATGTTCCGCTCGGGTTTGTCACGGTCATCATTTCGCACGTCACGTTTTGTTTTCCGTTTGTGCTCATCGCGGTGCAAGCGCGGCTCGCTGGAGTGGATCCATCACTGGAAGAAGCGGCGATGGATTTGGGGGCGACACCGATGAAAGCGTTTTTCTACGTGATGGTGCCGTACCTCTTGCCCGCGATCATTTCGGGTGCGCTGATGAGTTTTACCTTGTCGATGGACGAGGTCATCGTGACGTATTTCACGCGCGGGCCAACATCGGAGACATTACCGATTCGCGTGTACGGGCTGGCGAAAGTGGGCCTGAGCCCGATGCTCAATACGGTTTCCGCAGTATTCATTGCGGTCACTGCACTCCTGGTGCTTTTGTCGGAGTGGGTGAAGAACTGGAACAAGTAGGCAGATACCAGCATTTTGCGGGGAGAAGTCGATCATGAAGGGTAGTAGAAGAGACGTCATCAAGGGTTTGGGCGCAGTGGCTGTGATGGTCGCGAGCGGGTGCAAGAGTTCGGAGCAGAAGCCCGAGCCAAAGCCTACGGCTGAAGCAGCGCCGAATGCGACGGGTTCGACGCAGGCAGCGGCCAAGGCTCCGGAAAAACCCAAAGCCGGCCCGGATTTGAATCTCTTCGCGTGGTCCGAATACGTGCCTCAAGAAGTGCTCGATGGTTTCACCAAAGAAACCAAAATCAAAGTCAATTACGAAACATACGCCTCCAACGAGGAAATGCTTTCGAAGCTTCTGGCTGGCGGCACGAAGTACGACTTGATTCAGCCTTCGGAATACGTGGTCGAAGGGTTGGTCAAACAAAACAAACTCGAAGCGGTCGATTGGTCGCTCGTGCCCAACATCAAGAACATCGCGGACGAATACAAGAAACTCCCGCACGATCCGGAACAAAAGTATTCGGTTCCGTGGCTTGGTGGCGGGGTGAGCATCGTGGTCAACACGGCCAAGATCAAAGATCCCATCAAAGGCTACAAGGACGTATTTCAGACGAAGTACAAGGGTCGCATTTGCGTCGTCAACGACAATCGCGAACTGACGGCTTGGGCTCTGGCGGTCAATGGATTGTCTTTCAATAACGTCACGCCGGAAACGCTGGCGAAGATCAAGCCCACGCTGGCTGAGTGGATGAAGCTCATCAAAGTCTTCGATTCCGATAGCCCCAAGACGGCATTCTTGAATGGTGACGTGGATCTCGGCGTCATTTGGAGTGGCGAAGCGGCGCTTTTGTACCAACAAGACAAGAAGTTCCAACCCGTGGTCGCGGAAGAAGGAAGCCACCTCAACATCGATAGCTTGGTGATTCCGACGGGAGCTCCCAACAAGGTCGGGGCCATGATGTTCATGGATTATATTTTGCGCCCCGAAGTGTCGAAACTCGTTTCGGAAAAATTCCCCTACACCAATCCCAATTTGGAAGCGCGCAAGTTGCTCACGCCGGAGCAACTCGGCAATCCAGCGAGTTATCCGCCGCCGGCCAAGCGCGAGACATTCCGGGATATTGGCAAAGCAGCGGCGGACATCGACAAACTCGTCACCGACCTCAAGGCTGCCAACTGAGCGTATTGTTATGACGCCGACCGCAGGAATGCCCGATTTTCAGGGGACAGCTCAAAAGCCTGGCCTTCGTGGCTGGCTCTTGATGAGCCCATTGCTCGTGTGGATGCTAGCGTTTGTCGTGGCACCCACGCTAATCATGTTCATCTATAGCTTTTGCCAGCGTGATGAACTTGGGCAGGTGGTTTTCAGTTTTACGTTGGACAACTACAAACGCGTGCTGGATCCGACGTATCTGAAGATCCTGTCGATGAGCATCCTGTATGCCTCAGTCACGGCGTTCATTTGTCTTCTCGCGGGGTATCCGGTCGCCTACTGGGTTGGCCGGTCCCCCGAGAATGTACGAAACAAACTGCTGACGCTCATCATGATTCCGTTTTGGACGAGTTTCTTGATCCGAACCTATGCGTGGATCTCGATTCTCAAAAGCGAAGGGCCGCTGAATGCGGCCTTGATGTGGGTACGACTCGTTGCCGAGCCGCTCGATATCATGTATACGCCGACGGCGGTGATCATCGGGCTGGTGTATTCGTATCTGCCGTTCATGATTTTGCCCATCTACGGAAGCGTCGAGAAACTCGATAATGCGCTGGTGGAAGCGGCATTCGATCTTGGTGCCGGTCCTGTGCGGGCATTTTCCAATGTCATCGTTCCGTTGACGAAACCGGGAATCGTGGCGGGGGTGATGTTGGTATTCATTCCGGCGATTGGCATGTTTGCCATTACGGACCTGATGGGTGGCGCGCGAGTGCCGATGATTGGAAACGTGATTCAAAATCAATTTGGCCAAGCCCGTGACTGGCCATTCGGCGCAGCCCTCGGTATGACCGTGTTGGTGTTGTTCGCCGTATCGTTTTGGTTCAGTATGAAAAAGGAGCCTGCTGCGTCATGAGCGAACAGAAGGACGCCCAACCGATGGTCGAACTCCGCTCGGTCACCAAGGAGTTCCAGAAGTTCACGGCCGTTTCCGACGTCAGTTTGACCATTCGAGCAGGCGAATTCATTACGTTGCTCGGGCCTTCCGGGTGCGGCAAGACAACCCTCTTGCGAATGATTTCGGGATTCGAGTTTCCCACGCGGGGACAAGTTCTGCTCGCGGGTACGGACGTGACGCACGTGCCTCCATACCGGCGCGATGTGAATCAGGTTTTTCAAAGCTATGCGCTTTTCCCGCATTTGACGGTTCGGGAAAACATTGGCTTTGGCTTGAAAATGAAAAAAGTCCCCAAGGCCGAGGCCGAAGAACGTATTCGGGCAGCAGTGGCCATGGTGTCGCTGACGGGTATGGAGGAGCGTAAACCGAGTCAGCTTTCGGGTGGACAAAGGCAACGAGTGGCGTTGGCGCGAGGCATTGTTTGTCGGCCGAAGGTCTTGCTTTTGGACGAACCTCTTTCGGCGCTCGATGCGACATT
>DAOMZH010000933.1:0-4550 GCA_035437985.1 Polyangium sp. (in: bacteria)
CCTCCCGGGGCGGACAAACCCCGATTTCGCTGGCAATCTCTGTTCAACACCTTCTAAAACGATTCCACAAGCAAACGCTTGATGTAGAGTCCAGGAAGTCGACCATTGTTATTCGCGTTATCGGAGTGGAACGTAAAGCGAAACGTAATGGTTGTTCCGGGCATGGGTCCTTGGTAGGTTCCCGTTTTTGCTTTCGGATTCGAGGACGACGCCCAGGTTTCTTCGTCCCTCACGATGCACCCCACATCGCAACTCGAAAGTTTCCCGTCATAGTTCATGTTGGGGCCATTCAAATGCTTCCAACCCGAGGCGCCTGCTGGGTCCGTGGTATATTGCAAATTGCCGCCGTCGTAGTCCAATCCCACGTTTTCGGAATTACGCCATAACTCGACCGTCGTGCGAAATTGGCAAGTTTGGTGAGGCGCAAGATCAATCTGGGGCAATTGCGCCCAATCGTCGACGTTATCCGCATAGTTGCCATCCGGCACCGTGGCCAAATACGTCAAACCATCCTTCGGTCCTTCGGTCGCGGCACCAATCGACCATGACGAACCGCCATACGTGAGATTCATCGGTCCTGTGCCCGTGTTCCAGTTCCAATCGACAATCACTGCCCCGCACGTCGCGCCACTGCTACTCGACGAACTGCTACTCGACGAACTGCTACTCGACGAACTGCTACTCGCTGCGCCGCCACCTCCGCCGCTGCCCATTCCGCCCATGCCGCCCGTGCCCGTCATCCCGCCTGTACCGGACGAACCCGAGCTGCTGTCGCCACTGGAAGACGAACCATTTGCGCCGCCTTCGCCGCCGCTAGCTGTCCCGGAAGTCCCCTGCGGATCGAGGGACGAACCTTGAGCACAAGCCACGAAAAACAATAGCCCAAAACTGATTCCGTAAAGTCGCCTGTCGTTCATGCCATTGAAATATATGAAATGCCTGCTGGAGACAATCGTCTTTTCGCGCATGGCACCAAAAATCTGCCTCCGGCTGGACTCGAAGACATGTCTCCTTGCGTCACCCTGCCCTTTCGTGCTTTGCTCGGGCAGCCCGCAACCCGAGGGAAGGAATTTGCCGTATGAAGCGCAGCGCCTGGATTGGTTTGTCCGCTCTGATGATGGCTTCGACGGGTTGTTTGCCCGGCGATACACGGCCAGAACCAGGACGCGAGTTTGTCACGGCTCAACCAAGTACGGCCAGCGTCGAAGGTTTTACCACGGATGACGGGTGGACGATTCAGTTCGAGCGCATCTTGACGAGCTTGGGAGGGATTTCGCTCGCCGGTGAATCTTGCACGTCGTACGCGGACACGACCTATGACCGCCTCTTTGATTTCACGGTCGGAGGCGAGCAAAAAGTTGGTGAAGTCTATGGCCTAGGAACTTGTGACCTTGCATTTCAATGGTCAGGGCCGTCGGGGGACACGAAACTGCAAAATGGGGTGACCCCGAGCGAACTCGAATTCATCTGGAGCTACATGCCGCTGGTCGTGCTGATGCACGTGCGCGGGACCGCGGAACGAGGAGCCGAAAAAAAGCGCTTTACTTGGGTCTTTAGTGATCACCAGGTCTTGGGCGATTGTCGAACCGAACCCATGGCCGAACCTTTCACGACGATGACATTGAGCGGTGGAGATGATTTTCGACACCGGATCGAGTTTCGCGCGGAACACCTATTTCGGGCCATTGATTCCGACCTCGGTCATTTTCAATTCGCCGAGTTTGCGGCAGCAGATACCGACGAGGACGATAATATTACCTTGGACGAAGTCCTTCGCCACGTCGTGGGAACGAGTATGGTCAAACAGTCCCTGTACTTCATTCTGCTCGATCACAATTTGCCCAATTTGATTACGTTCGATGGTGGCTCATGTACGGACGTAACCAAGTGGACGTATCCGGATTAAACGCCGAATGCTCATCGTCTCCGTCGCGATATCGCTAGGGCCACGGCGCCGAAAAGAAAAACCATTGACGTATTCGAGCTACTCGTTACGGTTCGACAACCACAAGACCCTGTTGTTTCCCCGTCGGATCCTCCGCCGCCCATTCCACCAGCACCGCCTTCTCCACTGCCGCTACTCGACGAACCGCTGCCGCTCGTGCTGCTCGACGATCCGCCACCACCTGCGCCGCTCGATTGCTGACAAACCACTTCGGGTTTTCGTTCGTTCGCCAATTTCCAGCCGGGATTCGTCCCCGTATTCGCGTAAGCCCCGCGATGCGTGAAGGTTTTTCGCGGATCACCATTGAAGTCACACCCGAAATCCGTGTCTCCTGCAAAAGCTCCAGGATCGATCGGCATGGTTTCCACTTTGCCCGCGAGGGGATAGAGATCCATGTCTCCAAGCATAATCGAAGGCTTGTTTACGTATGTGGCGGCATTCGCGGCCGTATCGACGAGGTTTGTCCCAAGACCTACGAAAGGCCCGTCGAACGCCATTTCGGCAAATACCAAATTGCCCGTGGCGAGATCTCCTTCGGCTGGTTGGGCGCTCAAAGCAACCGCGCGTTTGGCCACGTAAAACGTATTGTCGTACACGCGTGCGCCGAGCAAAGCAAAACCATCATGCGGACCAAGAAGAACGGCGACGTCCGAGGCATCGACGAAAATGTTATCGTGAATCGAAACTCGTCCCGTTGCTTGCATCAAGGATTCACGGGGATTGTGGACGAAAAGGTTTCCATACGCTTCGATGACGGCGCCCGAGCCGACTCCCGTCGGCGGAGGCCCACCAAGAAAAACATTGGGACGATCGCCATCGGGACTCGGTGTGTCGTCTTTGACGAATACGTTGTGCCGCAAAATCGTGCGTGGGGCCATTTCATTGGGCAATGCGGGATGAGCCGGCCAGGCGTTTTGGTTTTTGATTTGCAGGTTGTAGCCGATGGTATTGCGAATCAAATTGTATTCGATGATGCCGCCGACGAAGGGATCGGCATAATTCGAATTGCCCAAATACATGCCAGTTCCAGCGCCGTCGATGACGTTGCCGCGAATGATCCAGCCGTACGTCGGGGTTTTCGTCGAAATGCCCACCGTTTGCTGGGATGCGTTTTGCCCAATGAGTGTGCAGCCTTCAATACGCACGTGGTGCACGACGTTGCTCGCGCCATTTTTGGCGCTCACGCCGAATACACCATCGATTCCCTTGCCATCGACCGTGATGTGTTCGACGGCGACATACGAGGAATTGACAAGCTCGACGGTGTTGCAACAAGGATTGCCTTCGAAAGTCGCCGCGGGACCCGACGCTGGGCCCATAATCGTAATCCACGCGGCGTCGGTGCCATTCAAATTCGTAATGGGCAAACCTTGGGTGTATGTGCCGCCGGCGAGCATCAGGCGATCCCCTGGTTGCAGCGAGGGCAAGACGTTCAGGTAGTTCGAAGGATCGACCGGGATATCCGCGGCATGGGCGGCGCTGGTCGACAAGAGAATCAGGGAGGCGAAAAAGGAGCGACGAAGCATTGCTCCAGGCTATCACGATAAACGACGCGCTGACAATTGCTTCGCGTTTTGGCAGCTATTTTACGCGTCTGCGTCTTCTTCTTCTTCCACTTCTTGGTCTTCTTCGACCTCGCGGTACGGAGTTGTCGAATCGGCTGCCGCGACTTCGGAACCTTGTTCCTCGGCCGAATTTTCGGGCGTGTCCTCGCGCGTGAATTCGACTTCTTCCTGCCCACTTCCATCGGCGGCGCTCACGACGACAATCGTCGTCGGCCGAACCTCGCGCACGACGACGACGCGCGTAGGCATGGTCAATTCCCACCCAACGACCATTGCAACGGGCACGACGAGCACATTACGGCCCGTAATCACCCGGAAGGCCACTCGTCGTCGAATTCGACGCCGCACGCGACGACGCACGCGGCGACGCACGCGACGCCTATGTCGAACACGCGCGCGATGACGCGCCCCTCCGCATCCCTCGGCAGTCATTCCCAACACGGCAATCAATCCAAGCAGTACTGTACGCCGTTCCATTCACCGGCTCCTTTCGACAAACAGGCAGGGTACACGGGATTTTGATCCGCCGTCAATCATGACGTGTCGGAACATATGGAATTGTTGACGGGGCGTTCTGCCGTTCATCTGTGAGGAAGGGACGAGGCCCCGCCAATCGTAAACAAAGCGCCCAATTCAACGGACCCGCATTCAATTCGAATCCCCGGGGGTATGGGGGCAGAGCTACCTGCCCGTCTTTTTGCGAAGCAAAAAGACGGGCAGGTAGCGAGCCCCCATCGTAAACAAAGCCTCGCGAAGCGCGCTTGTTAGCGCGCGGAGCGAGCGTCCAATTCAACGGACGCGTTACCAATTTGAACGCGTCCAACTCAACGGGCTCGTTTTCAATTCGATCCGGATCAAATTGACGCCGGACCCGGTGCACTGAACCCAATCAAATTGATATCAGGCCAGATGCGAACCCTCGCTCCGCGCGCTAACAAGCGCGCTTCGCGAGGCTTTTGTTTGTGATGGGGGCTCGCCAAAAACTCTCACAATCTTTTGGGCTTCGCCCAAAAGACTGAGTTTTTGGCTCTGCCCCCAAA
>DAOMZH010000934.1:0-4549 GCA_035437985.1 Polyangium sp. (in: bacteria)
CGAGTTTGACCCCTCCCGGAGTTTCGAGGTCGCCGAGCTCGAGGCTGTACTTGACTTCCGTATCAAATGGGCGTTTCGCAGCAAATTCCAGTGTGCGATCATTGAGCCAATGAGCTTCCCCATCGACCGTTGGCGTGATTTTTAATACGCCTGGTGCTGCCGGAACCGGCTTTTTCGGGGAGGGTCCGGTACTCTTGGCAATGGGTTGATTAAAAACAATCCGAAATGACGGGCCGTGAAACGAAAACGCCCTTTCTTTGTCGATGCTCGGCGTCGTCACGCGGAGTTTCGAGGCGTCTTCGTTGGCTTCGTATGTATGTACCGGCAATCGTCCCATTCGTGTCGTTGCGGGAGGAAAAACAAGCGGTTTGTCAGGAGCGTCCGTTGCTCGAGCAATTAAAATGGGCGGCGGAGGTTGTTGCGGGGCAACGGTCGGGGTTGTCGGCGTGCTGCTGCACACGATGCCAAAAGATGAGGCGAAAAGAAGGGCAGGCAACAGCCAGAGCGGACGACGGCGGACGGAAGGCATGATCGAGTCTCCTCGATGTTCACGCTATCCACACCTTGGGCCGATGTAAATGAATAATAAAATCAATTATTTAGTTCTCGGCGCTGTGTCTCCAGTGCCGCGTGTGTGGGTTTGTTGCCGCAGATGTCGGTTGCGCGACACGGTCCTGCCACGAGATGCATTTCTACGATTGCGGATTGCTCAACCGTTTGTCATGATGCGCTCGTCCAACGTTCAGGTATGTCCGCATGAGTATTGCCATCGTCGCCGAAAAACCCTCTGTAGCGCGCGATATCGCCCGTGTTCTCGGCGCGACGCAAGCGGGTGATGGCGCGATCGAAGGCGGCGGATATGTCGTTACGTGGGCCATCGGTCATCTCGTTGCGCTCGCGCAGCCACATCAGATCGATCCCGCTTGGAAGCGCTGGGACCTGCGCACGCTGCCGATGTTGCCGTCGACTTGGCCGCTCGTCGTGATTGAAGAAACGAAAAAGCAATTTGACGTCGTCAAGAAGATTTTGCGGCGTCCGGAGGTCGAGTTGGTCGTGTGCGCAACCGACGCCGGCCGGGAAGGCGAGCTCATATTTCGTTATATCTACGACGCGGCCGCTTGTCCGAAGCCTGTGCGGCGCTTGTGGATTTCCTCGCTCACCCCTGATGCAATAAGACACGGATTTCGTCATTTGCGAGACGGAAAGTTATACGATACGTTGGCCGATGCGGCGCGGGCGCGTAGTCGGGCAGATTGGCTTGTCGGGATGAACCTCTCCCGAGCGTATTCGTTGGTATTCCGAGAGGAATTTTCCGTCGGACGGGTGCAAACTCCGACGTTGGCAATGGTTGCCGAACGAGAACTCGCCATTCGCGCCTTCGTTCCCGAGGATTATTTGGAGATTCGCGCGACGTTTGCGCCGGAAGGGTCCCCGCCAAAACGCGAAGAATTGCAGTATACGGGAGTCTTATTGGGTGTTCTGGAAAAACCCGATGCCGCTGAGCGACCGGCTCGATTGCCCGCCGATGGTGTGGACGCGGAAAAAATAAAAAAGCGCGTAGAAAAAGGTCGAGCGAGCATCGAGAAAATCAAGGCCGATACGCGACGCACGCCGCCTCCGCTGCTTTACGACCTGACGGAATTGCAGCGCCACGCCAATCGATTGTGGGGTTTTAGTGCGCAAAAGACGTTGGACACAGCGCAAAGTCTTTACGAGCGGCATAAGCTCATTAGTTATCCGCGAACGGACAGCCGCCATCTGTCAACGGATATTGCCGCAACCCTCGACGCGGTCGTGGCGACGATCGAAGCGCCGTACCGGGGCTTGTTGGCTCCAGGGACCGGACAAACGCCCCTTGGAAAACGGTTTGTCGACGATTCGAAGGTCACCGACCATCATGCCATCATTCCGACGACCACCAGTCCGGGGGAATCGGGTTTGTCGCCCGATGAGCGGAAAATCTATGATTTGATTTGTCGTCGATTGTTATGCGCCTGGCATGATGATCTTGTCGAAAAAACGACGACGGTCATCACGGAAGTCGTTTCGGTGGAAGAGGGCCAAATACAGACGGATCGATTCAAAACGACGGGCACGGTGATCGAGCAAGCCGGTTGGAAGGTATTGGATTTGGGCGGCGTCAAAGAGGGGCCCAAAAAGCGCAAAAAGAGCGACTCCGGGGACGATAGCGATGAAGAGCCTGAAAATCAAGCGCTTCCGCGAGGTTTGATGCAGGGGCAAAAGCAGCGCGTGGAGGATGTGCGTATCGATAAGAAACGCACGAAACCACCCAAGCGTTTTAATGAAGCCACGCTCCTGACGGCCATGGAAACCGCCGGTAAAACGCTCGATGAAAAAGAACTGTCCGACGCGATGAAAGACACAGGGCTAGGAACGCCCGCAACGCGCGCGGCCATCATTGAAACGCTGATCAGGCGTGAATACGTGGAGCGTGACGGCAAAAGCCTAGCAGCTACTGATAAGGGAATTACGCTCGTCAATTCGGTTCACCCCCATGTGAAGAGCGTTGCAATGACAGGGGAATGGGAAGCACGTCTCGCGCGCATGGCGCGTGGGGAAGGTAAACTCGACGCTTTCATTCGAGCGATCGAGGGATATGTCAAATACGTCGTGGGCTCCATTCAAGATGGCGAAATCAATCCGGCGCCTTTGCCGCCGATGAAAGCAAATGGGCAGCTCGCGTTGGTCCCGGCAAACAATGGCCCGGCCAAACCCGCCGATCTGTCCACGATGCCCAATGCAGGTCCTGTGAGCGGAGCAATGACGGCTCCGAGTGAACCGAAAAAGGACGCCAAAACAACCAAAAAGTCGATTGCCAGTGAAAAAACGGCTGCAGTATCCGCAGCCAAGCTGAAGGCGGCAGCAGAAAAGGTTCGTCCAGACATACACGTGGAACGAAAACCTGTGGCCCAAGGAACTCCACTCGTCGATATTTTACGCGAACGTTTTGGATTTCCGGCATTTCGACGGTATCAAGAACCAGTTTGTCGGGCTGTCGCGGAAGGTAAAGACGTGCTCATCGTGATGCCGACAGGCGCTGGTAAGTCGTTATGTTATCAGCTCCCGGGCGTGGCGCGCGGCGGCACGACCCTCGTCATCAGTCCGTTGATTGCGCTGATGGAAGACCAAGTCGCGAAGTTGCGTATGCAAGGGTTTTCGGCGGAGCGTATACATTCTGGGCGAGATCGCGCGAAGTCGCGAGCGGCGTGTGTCGACTATCTTGCCGGGAAGTTGGATTTTCTGTTTGTCGCGCCAGAACGATTGCGAGTTCCTGGTTTTCCCGAAATGTTGGCGCGGCGCAAGCCAGCCTTGGTCGCGGTGGACGAAGCGCACTGTATTTCTCATTGGGGACATGATTTTCGCCCAGATTATCGAATGATTGGCCAAAGAATTCCTTCGTTGCGTCCCACGCCCGTCATTGCGCTCACGGCAACGGCGACACCGGTGGTTCAGGATGATATCGTGCGGGAGTTGGGGCTCGAAGATGGCGAGCGATTCATTCATGGATTTCGACGAACGAACATTGCCGTCGAAGTTGTCGAATTGACGCCAGCGGGACGCGTGGAAGCGGTGACGAAATTGCTCGCTCCGCAGGAGAGGAGGCCGGCAATCGTTTATGCGCCGACACGCAAGCACGCCGAGGACACGGCGAAGGTGTTATCCCGAAAATATTCGGCGGCGGCCTATCATGCGGGAATGGAGGCAGCAATTCGGGACAAGATTCAAACGGCGTTTCTTGGGGGAGAAATCGACGTCGTCGTGGCGACCATTGCGTTCGGAATGGGTGTCGACAAAGCCGATGTGCGTACGGTCGTGCATCTCGCCTTGCCGAGTAGCGTCGAATCATATTATCAAGAAATAGGTCGTGCGGGTCGTGACGGCGCACCATCTCGCGCCATTCTCATGCATTCGTTCGTCGATCGGCGAACGCACGAGTATTTCTTCGGGCGCGATTATCCTGATCCGGCGCTGTTGTCGGCGTTGTATTCGCTTCTATCGGAGAGGCCGCAGAATCAGGATGCTCTTGCCCCGAGGCTCACGTCGGATCGCGAAGAATTCGACAAAGTTTTGGAAAAATTGTGGATTCACGGAGGCGCGATCATCGACCAAGAAGACGGCATTCGTCGCGGCGCAGAGACTTTCTTGCCGGAATATGTCGAACAGAGGCGGCACAAGCAAGAGAGCTTGGCGAAAATGGCTCGATATGCTGAGGGCCACGATTGCCGGATGCTCCTACTCGTGCAGCATTTTGGTGATCAAGAAGATGACGGGACGCCTTGCGGGATGTGTGATGTATGCGCGCCCGATGCTTGTGTGGGGCGCAAATTTCGTGAACCAACGGCGGCAGAAACGGCAGCTATCAATAAGATCCTGGCTGCATTGTCGCGCGAGGACGGTCAAGCGATGGGCCGGCTACACCGGGATACATTTGGAGATGCGCTCGATCGCCGTTCTTTCGAGCATATCGTCAATGGTTTGTCCCGTGCGGGGCTCGTGCATGTCCGGACCGAGTCGTTTCAGAAGGCCG
>DAOMZH010000935.1:0-4546 GCA_035437985.1 Polyangium sp. (in: bacteria)
TCCCCAGAAACCCTCCCACCCGCGACACGAGCGTCCCTGTGACCCAACTGCATGAAAATCCTCCACATCGCCCTTTACAAGGTTCGCCACGACAAAGTAAACTCCGGCGCTGCCTGCACCCGGACAAACGCGCCATGGCTCAATCCTCCAACGAAATTCTGGACCTGCTCACACGCACGCTCGCAGGAAACAGACTCGCCGAAACACGCCTCTTCCAGCACCTCGCGCCAGCCATCCGTGAAGGCGTCGTGTGTGCCCTTTTCCTCGCCAACGTACGTGGTCTTTATGGATGGCGAGGCGCCGATGACGTCGACGACCTGATCCAAGAGACCCACGCCGAACTCTTGAAAAATGACAAGTCCGCCTTGCGTAACTTCGACCCAACACGAGACTCAGGTAACCTCGACGCCTACGTGTGTCGTATCGCCAAACATGTGACGATCGCGCGCTTGCGCGTGCTCAAACGCGGGCGTATGGAAACTCCCACCTCACCTGACGAAATGCCAGATTTACCCCACCATGATACGAATCCAGAAATCACCCTCATGAATCGCGAATTGGTCCAGGTCGTCCTTGCCGAACTCGACCTCGACCCCGAAGAAGAAGAATTGTTTCATTTGCATTTTGTCGACGAATTGGATGGCCCGAGCATTTGTTCCTTGCTCGAAGAACAGCAAAAGACGAGGACGACGACGTTGACCGCCTTGTGGAAGTGGACCTCGCGAATTCGTGAAAAATGCCGACACATCCTGGCCAAACCAGGCCGCAACGGAGGGTCGAAATGAGCCGCCAAGAAAAAAACGATACGCCGAACCAAACCCCTGCGGAAAACGACCCCACGAACGACTCGAGTTTGTCCCCGGAAATGCGCACGACCTTGCGGGCCCTCGCCAAACGACGCGCTTTGTTGCGTGACGAGCGCTGGCGGGCCCTCGCGCGCGGAACCGCTTCGGCCGAAATCATTGCCGCACTCGAAGAAGAAGCGAAAACGTCTCCTGACGCCCGCGTTCTTTTCGATTTGGCCCGTCCCAAAACCATGACTCAGGCTGAATCGGCGGACGTCAAGGTCATCACATCGACGCAAACGAGTCACTCCGCGAACGTGGCCGTCGCTCCAAAGGCTTATCGTTCAAGGGTGTGGAAAGTGGGCGCTGGTCTGGCCATCGCTGCGAGTTTTGCCTCGATATGGTTGGGCTGGAAGTCGACACGAGAGACAAGCACCATTGCCGCACGGCCCATGCCGCCATTTGAAATGAAGCCTGAAGGCGGCACCGCAAAAACATTGGCAGGTGACGACCAGCTCTCGTTCTCGTTATCGGCTGGTACGCAAACGATGCTCAGCATCGATTTCGACCCTCCGCCAACCATGCTGGTGTCCGAATACGGAAAACTGCACGCCCAAGCGTTCCTCGTTCGTTTTGGTACAGTAACGCCCCTACGTTTGCCGATTGTCGTCGATGAGTCCGGAAAAACATCCCTCAAAGGCACACGCGACGAACTTTTTCCCGACGTACCCGATGGCGTCTACGAGTTGTGGATAACCATTGGACCGGAATCCCAAATTTCATTGGACCCGGAAAAACTCATCGAACAAGCCCAGAAAAAAGAACGAACCATTTCGATCTCGCGAGTCACAGTCCACCTCACCGGAGGAGCCGCAACACGTTCACCGATCCTCGACGTCAGTTTTACAGGATGTACCGAGGTCGTGACGCCAACGAATGTCAGTCCTTCCCTTCCCGAATGCGCGCTCGAAGCAGGTAGCAAGCTTCACTTGCACGTAAAGGCGAATAAGACGGCCAGTCTTACAGGACGAACGCCTCGTGGGAACATCGATGCTGATGTGCGCTTGGCGAAAACGCCGGCAGGAGCGAGTTTCGATGTGGACGTGGACAAACCGGAGGGCGAAGTGCGAGTCGTCGCGACCTTGGGAAACCAGCGGGCGGTTTTTCGGTTGCCCCTTCGTCAAGCCAAACGTTTTCCCCAGATTGACAACGCCAGGAAAACCGCGGACGAGGGCAAACGTCACGAGGCTTTTGAAGCTGCGGATAAATTGAGCAAGCATGAGGACCCGGAAGTTCGAGCGCGTGCGTATGCGCTCATGGGGCGGATCGACAAAGACGAAAAGCCGGCGGGAAAAGCGATTGAGCATTTGCGTCAAGCCATTAAATTGAATCGACAACTCGGAAGGCGTTCCGCGGAATTGTCGGACGGTATGGCTTTGTCGCAGGTTTTCGCCATACATCAACACAATTCCCAAATGGCCCAAGAGACACTCGATGAATTCATGCCCCTGGCCGCGCATGTGCCGGAGGCATTGGTCAAGCTGCCCTATTATGGGGCGAGTGCTGCGGCGCAATCGGGTGACTTGCGAACGACGTTGCGTTTGTACGATCAAACTCTGCACATTGCGGAAGAACTAGGAATCGTGGGATTTCAGGTCGACACGAAATTCGAACTCAGCGAGATCTTTGTCAAGCTTGGTCGGGTTGACGATGCGCGCGCATTAAAAGAGGAATTTCGGAAAGCGTCGGATTTGGGTGAAGATTCGGCTTGCGATCTGGCCGATACGGACAATCAAGTCGGGTGGGTGGAATATCTTTCGTCGTTCGTGCCCAACCATGCAAGCAATACGCTCGACGAGGCCAAGGCGTCATTCGAGAGCGGACTGAGCCGAGGGTGCACGAAAGGATTCAACGTCGCGAATCTTCAGACGAATTTGGCCCTCGTGGCGCTGGCCCAAGGGCGGTTTGCCGACGTGCGCACGCACCTCGACAAAGCCAAAGAAGCGGATGGTTCGCCTGGACCGTACTTGGAAGATTGGTGGTTGTTGGCGGAGAGTCGCGTGTTGATTGCCGAAGCTGGCAAAACACCGCGTAGTGCCCAGGTTGCGCTGGAAAAACTCGAAACGTTGCTCGCTCATGCGCAAGATGCGGAAGTGCGCCTGGATGCGTGGCTTGCCCGGGCGGAAGCGTATGATGTCATGGGAGACAAGGCCGCGCGACAAGCGTATGCGGAAGCCGACGTGGACGCATTGCGATATGCATTGAGCGTCGAATTGACGACAGGAGCTGGGGCATTTTTGGCGGTGCACGGGCGGGCGACGGAACGACGCATTGATTATTTGTTGCGTTTGGCCGAAAAGGAACCGCTGCGCCGAAATGACCTTTGGCGAGAAGCCATGGAAGCTGCACGCAGAAGCCGTCTGCGGGTATTGGCTTCGTTGCCTGGACGTATTGCCATTGATGATTCATTGGAAACGCGGCGACAAGAACTGAGCAACGTGTTGGCGAAGCTCAATGCGAAGCTTGCCGCAAACGCCAACGTGGCGGAGCAATTGCGGGAACAACAACAAGGCGTCAATCGAGCTTTCGCAAAGTTACTCGAATCGGTCGGCCTTTCACCGGATTCCCAGCTTTCGATGCCCTCGGCGGGCGAACTAATGCTCGCGTATCACCCAATGGGCCAAGGTTACGTGGGTTTTGCGATGGACGCGGAAGGGCATGTCGTGGCCAAACGTCTCGAAGTCTCGACGACGGAAGGGCTTTCTGCCGAGGATATGTCGGCACGCGTTTTGGAACCATTTCGTCCACAAATCGAAAAAGCGACGCGACTTCGGATCATTCCGCAGGGCGAACTGTTGGCTCGGTTGGATTTTCATGCTCTGCCTTGGGGAGATGGCGCATTGGTCGAATCAGTCGCCGTGGCGTACGGGATTGATCTGGGTACGGCGCAAAAGGATACCCCGGCGGCAGGAAACGCCAAGCCAAACGTTGGTTTGTTGGTCGTGGGAGACCCGTATCGCACATTGCCCGGTGCGGAGCGCGAATCGGAGACGGTTGCCAAGAACTTACAGGAGAAACCTGGTTACGTGGTCAAACGTCAATCCACGACTTCGCCCCAGGATATCGAAGATTTCTGGAAAACTCTTTCGTCGAATGAGGTGCGGCTTTTCCATTTCGTTGGACATGGTCAATTCCAGAGCTTGGCTCCGAAAACAGACACCCGCATTTATCGCCCCAATCTTGATGGTTGGGAAAGCGGATTACATCTTGGCAATGGAGGATTGTTGTCGCCGCGGCAGGTCATGAAGCTCGGTCGGGTTGCACCATTTGTTGTTTTATCCGCATGTGAAGTGGGAAGCATGGTGGACGAATCGGACGGTTTGTCGTTTGGACTTCCGCAAGCTTTTGTGGTCAAAGGCGCACGAGCGGTCGTGGCGGCGACCCAGACATTGCACGCGGGAAAGCAAGATAAACAGGGTTTTCATGAAAAACTCGTGGCGGCAATGATGAAGTCGTCAGCGTTTCCCGATGACCTTCCAGTAGCGTTGCGTGAGGCGCAGGTGCAGCTGCGGCAGGAGGACGAATGGGCCAAGTTTCGGGTTTTCGTTCCTTAGTACAACGTTCCAGAAGTTTGTGACCATCAAGCTTCGACCAATCACCGCGCGGGATTGAAATCCCGCGCTATACACGCCAAAGTCCTCCACTGCCGTTCCGGACTGGCGTTTTGGTATTTCGTCTTCTTATCGTGATTTGCTGTCGAT
>DAOMZH010000936.1:0-4545 GCA_035437985.1 Polyangium sp. (in: bacteria)
GGCCCTTGTCCAGGGTTTACTGAACAAGGCACTCAGCATTCCTTATGTGATTTTGAAAGTCACGGGAGTTGCGGATGCGGCGACTGTTGCTGCAATTTGTGATTTCCAGCGTCGAATAGCGCGATTGTCTTCGCCGGATGGTCGTATTGACGTTGGAGGTCCGACCGCTGCAAAGCTCGCGACCTATGGCACCGCGACACCGGTAGCTGGCCCTCCGGTGCCTTTTTTATGGACGCCGCCGGCAACATCGACGGCCGCAACGACGTCTCAGCCCGCGGTTCAAGCCGGCAACAGCACCGTGCCCACAATATCCACGGGATTCGATACGAAGGGCAAGACATGTCGTCAACGGGTCGACCTGTTTCTTGGCGAAGCGCTCAAAACCTATGGCGTCAAAATCGGGATCACGGCCGAATTTCGCCAACCCGGCGATGCGCAACGATGGCACACCGCGCATATGATTTATTTCAACTCGTTTGGGGGATTGAAACCCAAAAATGCTCAGGATTGGAATGGCAAAAAGGTCATTTCGTGGGCCCATCTTTCCGACCCGAGCCTCGAATGGCATTCGAGCATCAACTGGGCGGATTTCTTGCGTGACGCCACCGATCAAGCTCCAAAGAAATCCGCGGACGGAAAATCCTGGATCACATCGCCGGATGAAACGGCAACCAGGCGACGCGCCTATAACATTCTTGCGAATTCGGGTATTGGCACGGCATTAGGTGGTCCGCCACATAGCGCGATGGTAGCGCCTGGATATCAAGGTTGTGCGCCGCCGTGCAGCTGCGGCGGAAATCGCAGCAACCACATTGCGGGGATGGCTGTCGACCTCAGTACCGAGGGAATGCTGCTTCTTCAATCCAAACTCAAGCCCAACACCGTCGTGGCCGTCGATGCATACCTCACGACGTTTGGCCTCAAGCGACCCATGCCCAGCGAACCGTGGCACGTCGAAGCGAAGTGATCTAGCCTCAGTTCACAATTGGCGACTTTAGCTCTTGCAGAGCAACCCGCTTTTGCGGTTATGCTTTCGACATGAGAGCTTTCAACGTACATTCTTTCGTTCCCGGAAAAACGATTCTGCTCGCCGCGAGCATGTCGATCCTGGCGTGCAGCGGCAACGGCAACAGCTCGAGCGACAACAACAACGGTGGAGGCGGCGCTGGCGGCGAAAATGGCGCCAGCAGCTCCAGCAGCTCCTCGGGTGGCAATACGAGCAGCAGTTCGAGCAGCAGCTCTGGCGTAGGTGGCGGTTCCAGCAGCAGCAGTAGCAGTAGCAGTAGCGGCACGGGCGGATCGCCAGGTATGATCGTCGAGCCGTCGAATCCTGGCGCTGGCGACGTGACTTTTACGGTGCGTGCCGACAATGACGTGCACGCAATCAGCCCGCTCATTTATGGCGTCAATCAAGTGCGCGACCTGGACGTGCAGCAACGTGGAGCGGGCCTCGTGCGCATGGGTGGTAATCGCTTGACGGCCTACAATTGGGAAAACAATGCTTCCAATGCGGGCACCGATTATCTCAATCAAAGCGATGGATATCTCGTCATGAACATCCCCAATGGCGACAAACCGGGCGAAGCGGTGCGCGTACCAGCGGCGAACGCATTGGCCAAAGGGGCTGCATTTTTGGCGACCGTACCCATTTGTGGTTACGTCGCGGCGGATAAAAATGGGGGAGGGGACGTCAATCAAACGCCCAACTATTTGCAAACTCGGTTTCGCAAGACGGTGGCGCGTAAGAATGGTACGTTCTCCCAAACCCCGGACCTGGGCGACGACTCCGTGTATCAAGACGAATTCGTGGCCTTCTTGAAAACATCTTTTCCCGCAGCCTTCAATGGCAGCCAGGCCCAATTCCTGTTTTCGCTCGACAATGAACCGGATCTTTGGTCGAGCACCCATCCGCGAATTCATCCCAATCCGGTGGGTTACGCCGAGCTCGTGCAAAAGGATGTGGATTTTGCCAAAGCGGTGAAAGACGTCGCGCCGAATGCGATCGTCACGGGGTTCGTTTCTTACGGATACAACGGGTATGTGACCCTGCAAAACGCACCCGATCAAAATGGGAATTTTATCGACTATTGGCTCGACGCCATGAAAATGGCCGAAACTCAGGCGGGCAAACGCGTCGTCGATGTTCTCGACTTGCATTGGTATCCAGAAGCGAAGGGTAATGGACAGCGGATTACGGGCGATGACACTTCAGCTGGCTCCGTTCAAGCCCGTTCACAAGCCCCGCGATCGCTTTGGGATCCGACGTACAAAGAAGACAGCTGGATCGCGAATGATTACCTCAATGGTCCCATTGCCTTGATTCCGTGGCTCAAGGCCAAAATCGATGCGCATTATCCAGGAACCAAGATTGGTTTTACCGAGTATTGGTACGGGGGTGGCGCGCATATTTCGGGGGCCCTCGCGGCAGCAGATGTTCTGGGCATCTTCGGGCGCGAGGATGTGTTTCTGGCCAATATGTGGGAGCTCAACAACAACGTGGACATGGCTTATGCGGCCTTGCGCGCATACACGAGTTACGACGGGCAAGGGGCGCATTTCGGAGATACATCGGTGCGGGCGACATCGAGCGATGTGGCGAAAGCATCGGTTTATGCGAGCATTGATGCGCAAAACGCTGGACGCATGGTGCTCGTCGCGATCAACAAGACGACGGGAACCGTCAAAGCGTCGATGCAGCTCGCGGCGTATGGTGATTACAAGACGGCCGACATTTGGCAGCTTGCAGGCACGCAGGCGAACCTCGTTTCGGCCGCCAGCATTTCGGCCGCCGCGACGAATGGATTCATTTACGATATGCCCGCACTCAGCGTTTCGGTGATCGTTCCCCGGCCGTAGCCTCGACGTTCCACGAATTCACTCTTCGTTCGATTGCAGCATTTTTGCTCGGACGGAGAGTGGATTCGCCACGGGATCGACGGAATAGACCTCTTCCACGAACGCATCGTCGATCCATTCGGGTTCGGGCGGCGCTGGTTGTCGCACCGACGGTGCATCGAGGTCGACGAGATACGTATCGAGCGTTGCCGCCAAACTACGCGAGCCATCGACAATGGGCACTTCAATGGGTTTGGGAGCCTTGGGTTTGGCCGGGCCGGATTCGATGTCCAAAGCGAGCGTGCCAGTCGGCGTGAGCTGCGGTTTGCCCTGATCAGGGCGGCGCAAAGTCGGGGCCTCGATGGATTCGACCATTGAGGAAGGCAGAGGCAGTGTGGTTCCCTCGTCCCCCATACGCACCGTGACATTGACGGGCATACCGCGCGTTTGTCCTGGCGGAGTCAGTACCTGGGCAAACGAAATCTCTTCTGTCTCCATTGCGCCGGCCACACGCAAGGTTTTCGGGACCGAATCGCCGTCGAGCTGCAAAACACCTCGGGCAACCACGCAGCACCGCAATGCATCCGCATCGATGCTCAACATATCGATCCGCAATTGCAACGTGCGCGCGTATTCGGGATCTTTAGGGTTTGTCCCGAATACGGTGGCCAAGGGCCGCAAACTGGGTAATCGGGACGAGATCCTGGTCAACGTCGGATGGATTCCCTCGAGCACGATCCATTCATTGCCCATGATCGAGGGCAAACGTTGGTCTGCCGGGGCGGATTGAAAATAGGTCCAATCAAAATCATCGGGGAATTCGGGAATCGGTTGCGTCAATGCCGCTGGTGACATACGCCCCAAAAGGGCTATGCGAATCCCCAAACGTTGCGCCAAGGGGCCAAATCCGGCTACGGCTCCAGGATCACGCGGATTGATCAGGTTTGGCAGGGGCGAACCCGGCAAAATCCCCGTGCCATAAGGGTTGTCGAGATGCCCAGGCCCGCCGAACGCTCGCTCGTATTCCAACGGCATTCGTTCAAATGGGAGAAACTCTTTCCCCGAATGATCCCCGTACGCACACACGGTCTTGTCGAGCAAAGCGATGCCGTGAAAAATGGCGAGACGCACATTGGCTCGGGAAACCCAGCGACCTTCGGGGGCGCATGCTCGTCCCGTCATCGTCACGTCCACGCGGGGCAAATACGGCACGAGTTCGTTCGTTGCCGAAAGACTCCAACACGGATTGCCGTAATGATTCACCTCTTTGCGCACCAAATCGCGGGGCGCCAGCATCTTCATCGGTGCGCCCGAGACAAACTGAAAACTGCTCTTCAAGACGCACGTCAGATGCAGTTTGCCGCCTTGACGAAACAAAAGCGTGCCACCTTTGGAGGCACCGAGGGGCGTGAAGGGAACGGGAAAATCAGCAGGGGCAGACATAGGGGCGCCGAGACTAGCATGGATGCGACGCGAAAGGCCAACTTTTGTTGGACGAAGTGTTTTTCCCTGCCGTAAAATCGAGCTCGCTGCGTTTTTTCATTGAACGAGATTTCGAGCTTCTGTTACAACCGCCGACGCTTGACGAGCTACGTTCAACATCGATGCCCGAACTGCGGCGCTCCCATGCCGCCGCCTCCTGCTGCGCGCACACAACGTTGTGGATATTGTTCCGCATTGCTTGCGCCTGGACCTGGCGGTTGGTTACCA
>DAOMZH010000937.1:0-4537 GCA_035437985.1 Polyangium sp. (in: bacteria)
GGCACGTTCGTCGGCGGAATGATATTGGGATGTGGCGATGGGGCATCGACGGCTTCGAGCAATGGGAGCGGGGCATCGTCCGTGGGCGGTGACGGCTCGGGGGGTATTCAGGGGGGCAGTTCGAGTTCGAGCGGGGGAAACGGGGGCGGAACCGGAGGAATGGCAGCGTCCAGCTCGAGCGGCAGCGCGGGTTCTGCGGGCAATGGGGGTTCTGGAGGCACCGGAGGTTGCTCGACCGGGGCCGATTGCAGTGACGGATTTAATTGCACGATTGATTCTTGCAATGCGGGAACATGCGAGCATGCAGTTGGACCCAATAGCGGGAGCACAGCGTGCCCAGCGGGCAAAATTTGCCAACTCGACAATGGTTGCGTCGATATCATCATTTGCGCCGATGACGCGACGTGCATCGACAGACTCGGCTCGGATCCTTGCAAGGACAAGATTCGTTGCGATCCAGTGACGTCAGTTTGCGTGTCTTCGCCGCTCGATAAAGACAACGACGGTCACCCGCCGATTGTTTGCGGGGGAGCTGATTGCGACGATAGCACCAACCAGACCTATCCAGGGGCGCCGGAGAAATGCGACAACAAGGACAACAATTGCAATGGTATGGTTGATGAGACCGCGACGTGCCCGGGATTGGCGATGTGCCAAGAAGGCTCGTGCGTCTGTCCACCGCAGAATGCCTGCGGGACCGCTTGCGTCGATACGAATACCGACAACGCGCACTGTGGGCAGTGTTTTAATGTTTGTCCGGGCGTATCGAATTGCATGAACGGAGTCTGCGTTTGTCCGGGCGGATCCACGACGTGTGGTAACGTTTGCGTCGACACCCAGACCGATGCGCAAAACTGTGGCGGTTGTGCAAAAACATGTGCTCCGGGGTATTCGTGCGTCGGTGGGTTTTGCACCTGCCTCGGCACGCCCTGCGGCATGCAATGCATCAACACGATGAACGATCCGTTCAATTGCGGCGGATGCAATATGGTTTGTCCGGCAACCGCTACGTGTCAAAATGGCATGTGCGCCTGTCCGATGGGACAAACCAGCTGCAATGCACAGTGCGTCGATACGATGACGAACACCAGCCATTGCGGCGGATGCAACGTCGGATGTGCTGCAGGTGCGTCGTGTCAAAACGGATCGTGTGTCTGCCCAACGGGACAAACCGTATGCAACGGGCAATGCGTTAATACCATGACGAACACCAGCCATTGTGGAGGGTGCAACGTCGCGTGTGCCACAGGAGCGTCTTGCCAGGGCGGATCTTGCGTTTGTCCGGGTGGACAAACCGCATGCAATGGTCAATGCGTCGATACCATGACGAACATCAACCATTGCGGCGGATGCAACATGCCCTGCAGCGGCGTTTGTCAGAACGGTTCGTGCGTGACGTGCCAAGTTGCCAATTTGTATCTCTTTGCCGACACTTCGGGCTCGATGGCCGATGCCGACGGCGCGGGAAGCACGAAACTCGTCGCCATGCGCACGGGCATCAACAACTTCATCAGCAATGCGGGTTCGGCCAACATGGGCGTCGGAATCGGCTATCACCCGACCATGTCCGCAACGGGTGTCTGTACACTCACGATGACCGCATGCAATACCAACGCGGATTGCACCATGATCTTCGAGACATGCGATCGAACACCGTCGTGTGTGCAAGCCGATTACCAAGTTCCCTCGGTGGGCATTGCCCTCCTCCCCGGAAATCAAACGGCCATTACGAACTCACTCGCGGCCCGCACGGCCACAGGCGGCAGCATGCCCCCGCCGGGATATCGTGGAGCGTTGCAATACGCAAAGAATTATGCAATCGCCAATTCCACGCAAAAAGCCGCAGTCGTCTTGTTGACCGATGGTTTGCCCAACGTGTGCAACACCAACAACGACGTGCCCGATGATTTGCTCCCGATCGCTCAGCAATTCGCGTCTGGCACGCCGAGGATCATGACGTTCGTCGTCGGCATTGGTGACGGAATTGCGCCCCACCCGACCCAAGCTCAGCTCAATCAAGTAGCGTCTGCAGGCGGAACGGGAACCGCGTGGCTCACCAATTCTGCGGCTGGGGTCACGAGCGCATTAAACAGCATCCGCACCCTCTACAAAACCTGCCCGTAGTCCCGATGTTTGGGCGGGCCGCGTTTTGCTCGGTTTGTCTCAATAAACCAACGCTTGCCGCCCAACCTCCGCATCCACCAATCCTTCTTTCACCAGCCGATCGATATCCGTCGCAAACGTGTGCATCCCGTACGGCGAAGCTCCGCGCTCCATCAATTCGCGAAACGTCGGATTTTGCTCCGGACGCTTTAATGCAGCCCGCACCGAACTCGTTGTCATCAACACCTCCGTGGCCAAGATTCGCCCTTGGCCATTGACCCGCGGAAGTAATCGTTGCGCCACGATCGCCTGCAAACACTCGCTCAAGCGATCCCGCGTTTCTTGCGGATTCGAACTCATCGACAAAAGCCG
This sequence comes from Polyangium sp. (in: bacteria), assembly GCA_035437985.1. Classification (GTDB taxonomy): domain Bacteria; phylum Myxococcota_A; class Polyangia; order Polyangiales; family Polyangiaceae; genus Polyangium. The sequence continues at coordinate 2,476 of DAOMZH010000937.1, forward strand.
CCCCACGGTTCGTTCAACATCGGACGTATGTAGCGACGTGAGCACCAAATGCCCCGTTTCAGCGGCCTGCAAAACGACGTCCATCGTTGCCGCATCGCGAATCTCGCCGACCAAGAGCACATTGGGATCTTGGCGCAACGCCGCTCGAATGCCCGTTGCGAATGAATCGGTGTCTGCTCCGACTTCGCGCTGACTCACGCTCGAATGACCATCCAAATGCACGAATTCAATGGGATCTTCAATCGTGATGACGTGTTTGGCGTGCGTCGCCACGATATGCCCAATCATCGAAGCGAGCGTCCATGTTTTCCCCTGCCCGGAAGCTCCAGCCACCAATACCAAACCGCGTTGTCGATCGGCCAAACCGCGCACCGCATTGGGTAAATGAAGCTGCTCGAACGTCGGACACTTCGCAGGAATGACGCGCATGATAATCGCCAACGTGCCGCGCTGCAGGTACACATTGGCTCGAAAGCGCCCGAGTTCCGGCACTTCATAAGATAAATCCAGCTCCCGCAGCCCAGCCAGTGACGGCAACGCCGTCGAACGTTGCGCCAGCACCAACCTCGCGACTGCTTCAGTATCTTTGGGCTCCAAAGGTTCGGCGCGGAAATACACAATGTCGCCGCGCACCCGAGCTCCCGGGGGTTGCCCGACCTTCAAGTGCACGTCACTCGCATCGGCCGCGTGGGCTTTGGCCAGAATTTGATGAAGAAATGCTTCGCTTGCGTACGGGGTCGTCACGCTCGTGACGCTACGCCAATCCTCGACAAAGGGAAAATTCTTGGCGCATTTCTCCGAGCGTTTCTCACGGTGGATCGAGATCCGTCGGAATCTTTGCCGAATCCACGATCTTTTTCTCCGCAAACGCTCGCGCCGCAGAAATCGCCAGCACGCGTTGCTCCCGCGGTAATGCCGCATTTTTCGCAATTGCCAAAACCGCTTCGCCCGCTTGCGCCGCACCTTCCGGATCCACCACCTCCCGCGCCCGCGCCGGACGTCCTGCAATGTCGAGCACCGCCACAAGATATGCTTCGCGCAATTCATTCGGCGCCGCCTGCAAACGATTCGCCAAAACTCCAAGCGCCGAGTCCGCATCGTCCGTCAATGGCAAACACAAAAGCGCTGTCCTGGCAATATCGCCGCCGTCGTCGAGCGCCTCCACGAGGCCCGTCGCGCCCAGCGCATCCGCGAGCACCTGTTTGTCCGCGAGATCCTCCCCTTTTGCCCGCTGCCAACGTTCGTCCGTAACTCGAATCGATGCGCCTGCACCATCCGACTTCGTCGCTGCCGTGTCGTTTGTCTCGACCAACGAGGAAGACGGAGCACTCGCAGCAAGCTCCGCCGACCCCACGAGCGGCTGAGAATGCGCGTCAGGGGGCGGCTGTGTACGATTGCATCCCGCCAGCGCGAAACCCAGACAAATCACGATACTCCACGAGTGACGTCGTTCGCTCATCATTTGCGGCTTTAGCGCGCTTCGAGCACATCGCCAAGGTGGAAAAGTGACCTTCTGGTTTCGCCGTGAAACATGATCGAAACGTTTTTCTTGCACGTTTCATCCTTCGTGGCAGATGATTGCCCTACGAGCGGCGCGTTTCGTGTTGGCACACGCATTGCCACGCGAGTTCGTACAATTCGAACAGGAAGTTCAACCATGGATGCGATGCACACCGACACTCACGCTACTCCCAAGAAAAATACCGTCGTCGAACGATATCGTACGGTCATCATTGGCGGTGGCACCGCGGGCATTTCGGTCGCGGCACGTCTTGCCCATGCGGGTGAACAAGACATCGCCATTTTCGAGCCTTCGGAGAAGCATTATTATCAGCCGCTCTGGACGTTGGTTGGGGCGGGACTCGTTTCGGCAGACGAATCCGTGCGCAACGAAGTCGATTACATTCCTGCGGGCGTGCGCTGGATCAAAGAGTTTGTCGAGGAAATCGATCCCGTAGGAAAAACGGTCACGTCGCGTTCGGGAAAAAAGGTCGGTTTTGACTTTCTGGTCGTGGCGCCAGGAATCCAGCTCGATTGGGATCGGGTTCCTGGCCTTCGCGAC
>DAOMZH010000938.1:0-4528 GCA_035437985.1 Polyangium sp. (in: bacteria)
GACGTGCGATCGTCGCACGCGACGACGATATGCACGATATCGTCCGCGTCGTCTGCGGCAATCGACCAAAGGCCGCGAAAGGCCAAAGCGCAGCGCTGATGATGAGGAAACAATTGCACCGTATCGAGGCGTAATGGTATTTCAGAAAAAACTTCACCACTTGCGGTTTTTTGCGTGATGAAGCAACGCCCGATGATTCCGGGTAGGCGCCCCTCGATTTGGGGAATATCGGGGTGCATGTTTTGAATGAGAATGTCTTCGCTTCCTTCGAAAAATCCCGTTGAAAGCTGCTGATCTTCGGGCGCAGCATTCCACATCGATAGATCCATGTCCTTCGCGAGGCCAGGCAATTGCTCGCGCACCCATTTGGTATCGTAGGTGCCTAGTTTTGGCCAACGCTGCGCCCAAGTCACATCAAAGGGGCCGAATCCCGCAGGTGCCGGGCGATCCGATTTCGATTGAATCAGGCGGCCCGGCCATTCAATGTTGGGCATGCGGTGAATGTCTTGCCCATTTTCTTTGACTTTGGCTAGACCAACCCCAACAGGATTGAGCGGATATCCCTCGCCTCCGAAAGCCCGCGAATAAGTGATCGGCATTTCGGTGAATGGTTCGGGATCTCCGGGCACCCCATCACGTCGCCATGTCCGATTCCCAATGACATACAACGTTTTGTCGATTGAACCCACCTTCACGCGTACGGATGCAGCCGGGCGGGGGACGCGACCCGCGGTAAAACAGCGCCCATGCACCAGCAATTCGCCCCGCTGTTTCGGCATGCATTCGTCGAGGACCGTATCTTTGCCCAATTCCGCACCCGCGAGTTGCCACAATTCGACTTCGGGCATTAAACAACGTTCCGGGCCGAGATCACAAAACGCCAGCACCGTCGGGACGAAATAGTGTTTACGATCCAGCTCGAACGTTCTGGTCAGAATGCCGAGCTTCATTGGTTTGATCGTTTTCACGTCGATTCTCCGATGGTGCGCATGTTCATCAAGTGATGACGTGCATCCCCGCTGGATAAATGAGCACACCGACTGCATGCAATCTGCTACCGGCGTCGAGGAGTTTTACACCAGGAATGCTGTTCTCGAATCCCGTGGCGCTCAGGGACATGCTCGTATGGGAAATGGAGAAATCTTTGATTCCGATCGAGACACCAGCTAGGCTCAGGGAAAAACCCGTGAACGACAATTTCGTGGGATACGTGCTCAGACTCAGCCCAATGAGATGCAGCTTGAGACTCGCATTGATCGTCAGGCTCGCAGCCGTGTGGTTATGACCGCCGCCCGCAATGTGGATGACCGCGGCACCTGCGCTCAGCGTATCGTTGGCACTTATATCCGTCTCTACCGTTCCGCTCACGAATTGGCCGAGCATTGCGCCAACCTTGACATTGCGACTTCCGCTCACAATCGTCGTTTGATTTGCGCCATAACTTTGGAAGGTCAAAGCGCCGACGGTTTGCGTTCGAGTAGCGTCGTAGTTTTCGGTCCAATTCGAGCCGATGTCGGTTTTTCGGGAAGCACCATACGTTTCGACGACATTGCTCCCAACCACTTCACCCACTGCGGAACCGACGATATTGGCGTGATTGGCCCCGGTCGTTCGCGTTTCATTACCACCGGTCACCATGATGCGGTTGGCCCCGATGAGCCGCAATTGGTTCGAGCCGATGATTTCGGTTTGATTTCCACCGACTTCGAGCGAATCATTGGCGCCGATTGTAATGGTTTGGTTTTGACCAACGATTTCGGTGTTGTTGGCTCCGACATGCATGAACGCATTTGCGCCGACAGTTTCGCGCCGATCATTGCCAACATTCGTCGTCATGTCTTTGCCGGCGTTCGTGTAAATTCGTTCGCTACCGGCCGTATCCTCGAACGTTATTTCATTCCGAACAGCCCCGCCCGGCGTCGAAAGCGACCATAACGTGCTGTGCGTTGGTGCCGTTTGCGCCGGACGGTTTTTCCCATTGTAGACACGACCCGTTATGACCGGACGATCGGGATCGCCTTCCTCGAATTCAACGATGACTTCACAACCCACACGCGGATGCCAAATGCCCCCTTGGCCCCCACGCGCAAATGGTTCGCTTACCCGAGTCCACTTGCTCGAAGGTTCTTTGGCGCGTCGGTTTTTGTCTTTGTCCCAATGAAAAGCCACCCGCACACAGCCAATGTTGCTCGGACCTCCCAGGTTGATTTCTCCCGCACCGCCCGGTTCCGCGGTGACAAACGCCGTCTGCGTTCCGTGAATTCGGGGTTTTGGCGTGGAACGTTGCGGGCGATATTGACTTTCCGCGACGTTCGTCCCGCGTCCACGGCACGCGCATTCAATATCCACGCGATAAGGTTCTTTCGGAGCCTGCGGCCCCTCGCTCGAAAGGACACCCTGTTGATATCCTCGCGCGTGCGTTTGCGTGACGAGATATTCGCCGTCATTACGTACCTTGGGATATTCCAGGGTGAAAATCATGCCTGGAGCGAGCAGACGTGTGGTCCCTGCACCCGTCGCGAACGACGCTTCCGTCTTTAATGCTTCGAACCGAGCGCGGGCGAGGGGATTCCCAAGTTCGACATTATCCACATAACTTCCGGGAAATGAATATACCGACAGTTCCTCGGTGCCTTTTCCTTTGGCGTGCGCGTCGATGTCGAGCTTGGGTTTTTCCCAATTGTACTCGCCCAGATGAACACTTTGGGCGCGCAGTCGCCCACCCACGCGAAATCGATCAATCGAATGCCCGAGTTTGCCCGGACTGAAAATGTCGTCGAGCGCTACGCGCGGGCGGCCGAAATCCCGGTCCGAAAGCACCAGCAAGCTCGTGTCATCGTCGTGTTCGAAGTGATAACCAATGCCTTCTTCTTCGAGCAAACGCGAAATGAAATTGAAATCACTCTCGCCATATTGCACCACATATGCGCGAGCCTTGGGATCATCGAGCCTCGGGTTTGCCCCCATTCTCCACGTAAAACGTTCGGATGCCGGCTGATAAAGAGGTCCGCCCATGGGCGTGTCGAGCAAGGCGCCGGAAACGAGTGTCATTCCCAGGTCATTTTGCAAAACGGATTCGATGATCTGGCGGAACGTCTTGTCCACGAAAATCCGCGAGCGTTTGCGATGTTTGGCGCGGGCGAGCGGCGGTTCCAACGTCAGTCGATAGAGTGGCCCTTGGGCGTCCACGCCTGCATCTTCCGCTTGGGTGATGATTCCGTGCACCAAGCGATAAGGCGGGAGAGTTCCGGTGGCAATGCGCAAACTGGCGCATTTGCCAATGAAATCTTCGGGATCGCAATCGTCGTTTTTGAGCAGAGTCACAATCTCGTAGTGAAAAAGACGACTCATTGCTTCGCGAGCGTCGAATTGGACGACATGGAGGTATTTCCACGGTCCTTCGAGGGAACTCGAACCTTCCAAAGCCAAGGCGAAATCGGTGCCACTCATGGTTTTACCTCGTGCCGCAAACCAGCCTTCAAAGCTTGATGATGAGTCCCACGCGTGTTTTCACGCCATTCGTTTCCAAGTCCGCACCTTTGATCCCCGTTTTCAGCCCTAGCGCACTGAGACTGAGCGTCGAGAAACTTTGGCTCACGCCCGCAAGCGTAATGTCCACACCCGTGATTGAAAGCGAGGCATCCGTCACGCTCGCCGATGCTTGCCCGATCGATAGCGACAAACCAACCAATTTGATTTTCGTATCGTCGATGGCTTCTTCGTCCGCATCGACAGCCTTGTACGTCGGCCCGATGAAGATAATGCCGGCGCCCGCATTCACGGTTTGTCCTCCGCCAACGGTCGTCGTAATCGATCCCCCGACGAGGCGAATGGCTGCAGCGCCCACGTTGGTCGTGAGATCCCCGCATTCCATAGTGCGATTGGAATCGATGAGCTTGATGTGCGCCGCGCCAAACGATTGCGTATGCGCGCCACCAATTGTCGTCGAGCGATTCGCGCCAATGTTTTCGGTTTCTGTCGAAGCAACGCTCGTCGTCAACGAGCCACCAATGACTTCGGTAAGGTCGCTACCGATGACTTCGGTGTGCGTCCCGCCAATCGTAATGGTTTGATTTGCACCGACGACATGGACTTCATTGCCGCCGATCATGGTCAGGCTATTGGCGCCGATCGTCGTCCCCACATTGCCCCCAATGGTGGATTGATCGTTGGCCCCGACCGTGACACGTTCGTTGATCCCAATTTCGACTTTACAATCGGCAGCAACTGTCTCTTCGTCATTCGCGCCGACGGTCATCGAGGCATTGACGGCAACGGTCTCGATACGCTCATTGCCGACGTCCGTCTCCATGTCTTTGCCAGCGTGCGTGTATATGAGCTCGGCACCGGCGGAGTCGTCGAAAGTAATTTCATTATGCACGGCGCCGCCGGGGCTCGCGTTTGACTTGAACGTGCTGATGACTGGAGATCCACCGTGATAGGGGCGATTCATGCCATTGTACACGCGGCCGACAATCACCGGGCGATCCGGATTGCCTTCCTCGAATTCGACGATGACTTCCGTACC
>DAOMZH010000939.1:0-4523 GCA_035437985.1 Polyangium sp. (in: bacteria)
CAACAAGGTCGCCGATGACGCGTCATCGTGCAAAGTGCGGAGCATATACCGATGTTGCTCGAGCGCGTCGCCCACGAGCTTCACGTCGTTCATGCTATACGACAAGTCATCGTTGGGCCCGCCGTACGTGTACCTCGAACATCCGACGACCAAAGCGTAACGACGAGGCGCACCGGAAAGGTTTGGCCTGACAGACGAACGAGGAGAACGAAGAGAACTGATTTCGGACGCGCGACTGGGCATGATTTGACCTCAAACAAAAGGACTTTTCGACGGTGACGGTTGCGGCTCACGGGTGCCGCCTGCACAATGAAATTCAATTTCGGCATACGAGAGCTCGGTATCGGCACCGAGCACCCGCAGCGGCCCGCTCACGAGCGCTCGCACATGCGCACCCGTTTGGGGCAAGCGAATCCGCTCGTCATCGACGGCGTCGCAATCTAGGCACATGTACAAGACGAACTTGCCCGTTGTTTCCTCGACCTGCACGACATGCACGAAACGGCGGGTAATGGGCTGCTCGATGGTCACGGCGAACCAATTACGCATTTCGACGTGCGGGAAGGCTTTGTCTGCCTTGACATCGTGGACGGTCCCCCGCGCGTCGATGTACGTCGTGCGGAAGGGAATCGATTGAATGTCGGATCGATGTGCGATCCGCGTCTTGATCGACGTACTCGATTTCTTCGGCGAAGCTTTTTTGGTCACCACGGCTTTTTTGGCCAATGCAGATTTTTCTGAAGTTTTCCTTGATACTCTCGGCTCGGTGTTCATTGTGTCCTCATTTCTCGTTCATCATCGCAACCAATCATCGTTTATCGCGACGCACAGCGTACGCCTACGCCGTCCATCACGCTCGTGGGAGCCCACCGGCTCCGCGTCGAACCGCGCAATTGCCACGCGAAGCTATGAAACGTCCCGCCGCGGAAAATTCGGTAATCGTCCGCGTTTGGCGTATTTGGGTCGAGCACGGGGTCGACACAATCGCCACAAGATTCGTAATAAGGCAGGATGAATTGATCCTGCACCCATTCCCCCGCATTGCCGCCGAGATCCCGAATGCCGTCGGGCGTGACGTCTTGGGACGACGTACCCACGGGCTCGAGCATCAGGGGTTTTTCAGGGCAACCAAGTTTGTCGTCTCGGCCGAATACCACGGACGAACACTGCGGTGCAGCATCACCCCAGGGATACTTCCGCCGTTCCGCGCCGCGCGCCGCAAATTCCCATTCCGCCTCCGTGGGCAAACGTTTTCCGAGGTGCCGACAATACCTCGACGCGCCATGCCAGGTGACTTGCACGGCGGGCAGATTTTCGGAACCAGGGCGTGGAGCAAACGTGCCGTTGGCGAGGAGCACGATTCCCCCTGCCGCCGGATGAAGGTCGGCAAAAGGCAAACCAGTTTTTCGTTCCTTGACGAACCGAGGATAATGTTCATCGCGATCTTCGATGGTTTCGAGGTCGGCCGCTACGATATTCAAAAAATCAGCAAATGCGCGGTTATTCACTTCCTTGCGATCCAACTGAAAGCTCGAGATCTGCACGTCGCGCGCTGGTTTTTCCCGGCCAAGCTGCTTCAAGTCGTTTTCCGAGCAACCCCCGGGCAAACTTACGCAAAGCGCATCGATTTCTTCGGCAGAACTCCCCATTTGGAAAGGTCCCCCGGACAAACGTACCATGCCTGGAAGCGTCGGCACTTCTTGCCCGAACCGAGTCTGGTTATAAAGCCGAGAAAACCCTATGTACGTCGCACAACCCAGCATCAGACTCGTTGCGGCCAAACCCAGCAGACGACGACGTACAGCCGCACCAGCGGGTTTGTCTTGCTCTTTCCCATGCTTGACGGTCGGCGAAAGCTGAAAAACCTCTCGCTCGAGCGTCGTGGTGCTCGTCCCGTCAGCATCGTGCACGAGCGATGGCCGCCGGACGAGAGCCACGGGAGTCGACTCCAACGCTTCGATCACATCCGGGAGCGCTGGCCTTTGCGACGGAGCCTTGGCCAAAAGCGCTTCGACAAGCTCCACAAGTCCAGCCGAAACATCGTCCGTGCGGGCGCGCAAACGCGGAGGTCGTGCACTGATATGTTGGTGCATCACGGATTTGTAGCTTCCGTGAAATGGCGGTTGTCCGTCGATGATCTCGTACAAGATCACGCCCAACGCATACAGATCGGCTCGTCCGTCAATGCGCGCATCTCCCAAACATTGCTCGGGCGCCATGTACGTCACGGTTCCAAGCGTCACGCCTTCGGTCGTGACAGCGGTTTCCGCGTCGAGGAGTTTGGCGACGCCAAAATCGACAACCTTCACGATTTCGTCCCCTGGAACTTCGGGGTTCGGGACGAGCATGATGTTGTCCGGCTTCAAGTCGCGATGGACGATCTCCCTTGCGTGCATCGCGACCATGGCTCGCGCAATCTGTTGCGCGATTCGCACCATCTCTTTGCCAGGAAGGCACGTGCCCTCACGCGCGTAGCGATCCATGCGCGCACGCAAGCTTTCCCCATGCAAAAACTCCATCGCTATCCAGGGCAAATCCTCTTCGGTTTTACCGCAATCGAGGATGCGTACGAGGTACGGGTGCGAAACGCGCTGCAGCGCCGCAGTTTCCGTACGAAAGCGTTTGTAGTGCGAATCTGTGGGCCCTAAGCGTTTGCCCCCGGAAAGAACCTTGACCGCCACACGTTCGTCGGCGTCGATGCGTTTGGCCTCGTAGACCGTGCCCATCCCCCCATGCGCGACGAACCGCATGAGCTGAAACGGCCCCGCATGTCGCCCAACGAGCGCCATCTCGTCCGCAGAAGGGGGTTTGTCTTGGTGGCTCACAAGCTCGGACGACTCTTGCATACCGCGATGACGTTTGTCAAGCGCCATTCTGAAGTTTGTCACTTTGATACTCTCGGTCGTGCTTCCAGGTTCTCGTGACATGACGTCCGCCGCGAAAGGATGCAAATCAAGGGCCAACGCTGTTGTGCGAAGAAAAACACAATCATGCGCGCCCAGGATGCGCTCGGCGAGTCGACAAACCCACCTCTGCCAAACCAGATGGTTTGTCAAAACTGTGCAGATTACCTCATTGGCTTACCCTGCCAAACACCAACGAGCATACGATCATTCGCGTATCCCCGCCCAATGACGCGACCCCTCGCCAAACTTGCTCGCCCGCTGATAGCAACGGACGTACCGTCGGCAACCTGGTCGCGTACGTCAGCATACCCGCAAGCATGTGCGCGCAGTGCTGGGACATGTCCCATGGGACCGCCCGCGTGCGCGCCCGCTCGAGCGCTACATCGTCACGCGCACAGCCGCAAAGAAAAACCCATCGTGCCGACCCACGTTTGCGGGAACAGCGCCCACCGTGAAATCCGACGTCGCTTGCACCGCGAATGTTCCATCTGAAGCTTTGAGCATCACCTCGTCGCCTTCTCGCGACACCACCGTTTGTCCTTCGTGCCGAATACCGACCCCGTCATGCACGATGAATGCGCCTCCGCCATCCACTGGAATCCTGCGCGCCGCACCTTCCCGCGTAAAACTCCATGAGCGCCACAAATGCGCGTTTGTCGAGGGACCCACGTAGAGCGAATACGCGCCGAGCAGCTTCCACGAATCGTCTTTGACGTCGCCGCCGAGCAATTCACCTTCCCAGCCCGTCGGATAGCCATTCCCAGGCCGAGCTACATATCGAGCCCATCCGCATACTTGTTTACCGACTTGCAGGTCGGATGAAATGCGCTCGGCACCGAGAATACGCACGCGTCCGGCGCGCACGAGGTCCGGATAATCGGCTTCGGGCAAACGGAGGGTCGTGTCGGTCGTTTCGAGCGGCGTTGAACAGCCATACAAATTGTCATCGGGCGCGATTTCGATATCCACGGTTTTGTTGAGAACCGGCGAAGCAAAACCTTCCTGAAGCCACGAAGCGCTCGGCAAAGTATCCAGTTGTTTTATGGATCGAATGCGTCCTCGTAAAACGCAGGCACGCGGGGGGTTTGGCGGGACCTTGCCGGTTGCTGGCGCAATGCATTGCATGGAAAAAGACGGAGCTGGTGTGGTCGACGTCTTGAACGAGAAAACGGACTTGGACTTGGAGGTCGCGGCGCTCGAGGATGGACTGGGAGAAGCTGCAGGCTCGGAAGCTACGGTGCTGGACGTGGTGGGCTTGGGTGCGTGGTTCGTCGGACCCGAACCAGGCGCCGAACAACTGCCCAAAAAGATGCCTGCCCAGGCACCTAGCAAACCGCGTCGAAGCATCATGGCGCGCATGATGGCACGAAATTCGAGGTGGGGGAAAGAGCTTGCGCAAGTTTGCTGGGAAGGCCGTACATTTCCTTGGGTCATGCGCACGTTGTCGAGATGATCGTCCATGTCGTCATCAACGTCGTGAAGGATGCCAAGCCGAGCGGTTACCCTGGTGCAACCAACTTTTCAGCGTTGATTCCGTCCTTTGGCCATATAGGGCAGGACAAACAGATAGAGGCCGCTCAGGAGCAGCACGAAGAGCGGAAACAAGGCCAAGAAGCC
>DAOMZH010000940.1:0-4517 GCA_035437985.1 Polyangium sp. (in: bacteria)
CGACGAGGAAATCTCGTTCACCGCGCCCGAATTCAAGCTGCTCATCGTGCTCTTCGATCGTCGCGGGCGTGTGCTTTCGCGGGACGTGTTGCTCGATGAAGTTTGGGGCTCACATGTCGACGTGACGGCCCGCAACGTGGATACCCATGTCAAACGTGTCCGAGAAAAACTCGGGCTCGCTGGCGACTACATCGAAACCGTCCGGGGGGTTGGTTATCGCTTCCGAGCTGAAGCTGCCGACGCGCCGTCTTCAGAACCATGATCGGCCGCCTCGGAATCCGCGTCCAACTCGTCATTGCGTCCGTCGTCCTGATGCTCGTAGCTGGGTTCATCATCGAGCGTATCGGGACCCGCGCGCTCGAAGACTTGATGATCGATCGCGCGACCAATCACCTAGCCGCCGAGATTCGTCTTTGTGAAGACGCTGTTCTTCACCGCTGCGAAGCGGCGCCGTGTTCGTCCAAGGAGCTCGACGATCTAAGTGACAAACTAGGTAAACTGGCCAGCGCTCGGGTGACGTTGGTGAGTCGCGAAGGCGTGGTTCTTGGAGACTCGCAAATCGACTTTGGGGATCTCGCCACCACGCCGAATCACGCAGAACGAACCGAAATCGCCGCTGCCATGACCACCGGCTCGGGACATTCGGCGCGGTACAGCGAGACCCTGCAGCATCGCATGATCTATGCGGCTCATCGTTTCGATGAACATCCCGCACATGTTGCCGTGGTTCGTCTTGCCGTACCTTTGACCGACATCGATTCGGCGGTGACACAAGCGCGCTTGTTCTTGATCGCGGGCGTAGGCGCCGCGATCGCTGCGGCGATCCTGATGAGTGTGTTTGGGGCGCACTTGCTGACCCGTCCCGTTCGGAACCTGACGCAAGCGGCGTTGGCGATGGCCGAGGGCGATCTCGAGGTGCATGCACCGGCGCAAGGAACACGAGAAACAACGGAACTTGGACGAGCGCTCAATCGTTTGGCGAAGGAGCTTTTGTCGGCGATCGAAGAGCTACGTGACGAGCGCGATCTGCTCGCGAGCATCCTCGACGGCATGAACGAGGGTGTGCTCGTGACGGACGGCGACGCGCGGATTGTCCTGGCGAACCGAGCACTGCGCGCGATGACGCTGGTGGGCGAAGGGACGATCGGCAAGAGCGTCATTGAGGTGATTCGGAATCCGGGTCTGCAACAGGCGCTCGATGCCGCCGCCAAAAGTGACGATGCTGTGGTGCGCGAAGTCGAGCTTTCGGGGATTTTGCCGCGCAAGCTGCTGGTGCGGGTGTCCAAACTTCCGACCCGACGGGATCGTCAGGAGCGAGGTTCGGCGAACCAAACGACAGAGCGTGGGCTCATTGCAGTTTTTCATGACGTAACGGATCTGCGACGACTCGAAACGATTCGTACGGACTTCGTGGCCAACGTTTCGCACGAGTTGCGCACGCCGATCACGGCCATCAGCACGTCCGCGGAGACGTTGCTCGCGGGGGCTCTGTCGGATCCGACGGAAGCGACCGAGTTTGTCGACGTGATCGATCGTCATGCCAAACGCCTGTGTCAACTCGTCGATGACTTGCTGGATTTGTCCAAGATCGAGAGCAAGAATTATCGGCTCACGTTGGTGGAGCAGGACGTGGTGCCGATCGTGGCGCACGTGGCGCGCTTGCTCGAAGAACCCGTGCGCAAGCGGCGGGTGGAGCTGAAGATCGAGCGGCCTACGGGGGCGCTTTTGGGTCGCGTGGATCGACGCGCGCTCGAACAGGTGCTCATGAATTTGCTCGACAATGCGATCAAGTATGCGGGCGAAGGCGCGCATATCGTGCTCACGTCGCGGGCGCGTCCGGGAGGGGGCGTGGAAATCAGCGTGACGGATGATGGTCCGGGCATTTCGCCGGCGCATCTGGGCCGGATTTTCGAAAGGTTTTACCGTGTCGATACCGGACGTTCGCGCGAGCTGGGAGGCACGGGCTTGGGTTTGTCGATCGTCAAACACATCGTAGAGTTGATGAACGGGACGATCGACGTGGAGAGCCAACTCGGGAAAGGCTCGACGTTCACGGTGCGTTTGCCACCGGGAGATCGTGCCTCGCGGGATCGGTCCCCGAACGCGTGACTCGTGGGCGGCGGTCTGGCACATTCGAAAACATGCCTAGCCGTAGAGACTTTCTTCGCACGACGGTTGTGACTCTTGGCGCTGTCGTCCTCGATGGATGCAGCGACGAAACCACGTCTTCTCCCACGACGACGCCTCCGGCGCTCGAGGATGGGAGCACGTATTTCCCGCAATCCGTTGCGTCGGGGGATCCGAAGCCGAAGAGTGCCGTGATTTGGACGCGGGTTGAAGATACCGAGCGCGACGGGTGGGACCTCGATGTTTACGTGGAAGTCGCGCTCGACGACAAATTCACGAGGCGTTTGAAAATCAATGGGCAGGAGCGGCTGCCGATGTTGGCGCTGGCGAAATACGACAATTGCGTGAAAGTTCGTTTTGTCGGTGAAGCAGGAAAAACCTATTATTATCGGTTCACCTATGAAAAGCTGGGGCGAGCGTTCGTATCGCGGGTGGGACGAGTAAAGACGGCGCCGGATCCGAGCGCGGATGTGAAGGTCAAATTCGCCTTCGTCTCCTGCCAGGATTTCATTGGGCGCTATTACAATGTGTTATGGGCATTGGCGCAGGAAGAACTGGATTTCTTCGTGCATCTTGGCGATTACATTTATGAAACGACTGGGGATCCTTCGTTTCAAACGCCGGATCCATCGCGCAAGGTATCGTTCCGCGACAAGGAAGGTTCGCTCACGCTCACGACGTCCAAGGGCGAACCATTTCATGCTGCAAGAACGCTCAGCAATTATCGGGATCTTTATCGCACGTACCGTTCGGATCCAGCATTGCAGGCATTGCATGAAAAATGTGCCTGTGTGGCGACGTGGGACGACCATGAATTCTCGGACGATTGCTGGAGCGCGAACGGAACGTACACGGACGGAAAAACCAACGAGGAAGACAAGGCTCGAAGGCAAGCGGCAAATCAGGCTTGGTTCGAATACATGCCGGTGGACTTTCCGGTGCCGGATCCGAAATTGGATCCATTCGAGTATGACCCATCGGTTGCATTTCCTGACGACATTCGGGTTTATCGTGACCTGACGTTTGGCAAGAATGTGCATTTGATTTTGACCGATCTGCGCATGTATCGGCCGGATCATCTCATTCCCGAAGATGCATTTCCCGGCGCGGTAGTTCTCGATCAAGCGGCGCTCACGGCATTGCCTGGTGGATTGCCCCCGGATGGCGTTGCAACGGCCTATGTCGATATCGATGACCCAATGCTTGCTCCGTACAAGCAGCTTTTGCAGGGAGCCGCGGCGGCATCGGGATATCCGGTGGATCGCATCAAGGGCAATGTGAACGTCGCGTACATCAATGCAGTGGTGGCCAATTACAATGCGATGATGCCGCCGCCGTCGCAAATGATTCCCCCCATCGACGGTACGATGGCCCCGCGCGGCATTTCGTTTTTCGACCTCAGCAAGGCCGGATTCTATTCATCGATCGGGTCGCGGTATTTCGTGCACAAGGACCCATTCGACATTTACGCCGCCCAAAACAAAATGGCTCAAGACCTCTTGGGTGCCGTGCAAGAGAAGTGGTTCACCGATACGATGACGGCCTCGAAAAGCACGTTCAAGATCTGGGGCAGCTCATTCGTGCTGTGTCCAGTGCAAATCGACCTGCGCAGCCAACCTGTCCCGGATCTCTTCAAGCGCCGGTTCTATATGGATCTGGATGGCTGGGATGGTTTCCGAGACAAACGAGATCAATTGATCGCGAGTTTGTCCGGGCTCGGAAACGTGGTCGCCATTTCGGGTGATTTGCATACCTTCATGGCGGGCGTGCCGTACGCCGGAACGGATACGGCGAAAAATATCGTCGAATTCACCTGCACGGGTGTTTCGTCGGCGCCTTATCGGTCTTTGTTGCTCTCGCAGATCAAAAACGACCCGGTTCTCAGCAACGTTCCCGCTGCTCCGCTCCTCGCGACGAACATCGATGGGTTGTTGCTGAGCACGTCGACGATGATCAATCCGCACTTGGCGCATGCCAGCAGCAGTAGCCACGGATTTTGCGTCGCCGAAGTCGATTCCAAAGAAATGGTCGTGACGATGCACGAAGTGGATTCAGCTGAAGTCACCACCAATTACCAAGACAAGACGGCCGATTTCTTGAAGCTGATCCAAAAAACGCTTTTCAAGACCATCGCCGGACAAAAAGCTCTTTTCAAGCAAATCGCTGAGACGCGGTGTTGACCAAGAAGACGATTTGAACTATGAGGGCTCAACGTTCAGGCTAAAGAAGTCAAAGAGCACTAGACCGAAGCACAGGAGCGACGAGTCGCTCGACAGAACCGGCTCGGACAGACGCGAGAAGCGCATCTCCTACTTGGAGTACGGCGGTTACACCAGCGTGCCAAGAAAGACGGGTGCTTCGAAGCAGCAGCGGTCACGATCGAATGACTT
>DAOMZH010000941.1:0-4510 GCA_035437985.1 Polyangium sp. (in: bacteria)
GCCCCGAAGACCGGCAAGTAACTGATCTTCAGCTCCCGCGCGGCGGACGTTTGCGTTCCTTGAACCACTTCCGCATTTTGCGCATCCGCGCGGACTGCTTCCACGGCGCGTGCATCTTGCACGTCGCAGCTTCGTCGCTTCCTTCCGGCGCCCCCCAACGTTGTTCCGGACAATCGTTTGGATTGTACGCCGCCTCGAAAAATTCGGCACGTTTCACGACATCCGTCAGGGTCAGCGCAAACGTCGACGCATCACTTCGTACGTATTCGAACTTTCGCTGGCTCAATTCTTCGCCCAGGGTCGTTTCGAGCTGTGTCCGTACGTCGTCGGCCGTTTGTCCCCGCTCGACCGCATAACGCGTCAACCGTCGCGCAATACGTGCCGGCGCACCCGTCACCATGTCGATCGCCACCAGAAGTCGCAAATCGCGCGACGGCGTCGAGAAATCCTCCCACGGACCCACCGTCTCGAAAATGCTCGAACCCTCCGGCATTTCCACGAGTTTGCCCCCGCCCTGCCGATACTTGCGCCCGTTGTCCACGGAGCCCACGCGCACTTTCACTTGTTCTTCGAGCGCGTCGATCATTTCGAGAAGCGCTCGTTTGGGATCCAAAGGTTCGGGCGAAAGAACATCGTCGACCCGATCGTAAAAACCTTCGACCCCATGTTCGTACTGCTCGAGCCCCCAATCTCCATAATCAAGATGCGTCGTAATCTCCTGGTTTGTCATGGAACGCAACACTCCCTTCTCCACGACCACCGGACGAAAACGCTTGAACCCCGGACTGCCAAAGGACGGATCGAGCGCAAACAAGAAATTCCCTCGCCAATACCGCTTGCGACCCACCGTGCCATCAGGCTGCCCATCGACCGCCAAAAGCATCCCCGCATGGTCCGCCGTCTGGGGCAAACGCCGCACCACAACCAACACATGACCATACGGGTCCGCGAAGATCGTTCCCGGACGTAACGATTGTTCGTTCAGACGAACCGGATAGAAGTTTGTCGCGTCATCATCGCCCGCGGTGCGTGGCGTTCCGGAATGCACGGTATCGGCTAGGGTTGTTCGGACAAATTCGGCGAATTCGGCCATTCGATCGGGATTGCGGTGCAGTGGCCATTCCAGGTTCGACCGCGGCATTTTGCATTCAGGTGCGCGTCCGCCTCCTCCGCGCGTGCATGACGAATAAGCAAAAGGTAGTTCGAGCTTGAATGAAAAATAGGCGCGCAAAGCAAAAGGAAGATCAGCGCAATCGGGATCGATGACGGGAGCTTTGGGACCTGCCGCGTCTTCTTCCGGGGTCAGGTGATCGTGCAAAAAATTGCGGCGGGGGTCGTGGAGTGCATCGTGCAGCGCTGCAAAAGAAAGCGGTTCGCCCACGGGAGCATCAAAAAGGGCTTGAATCCATGCGGAATAAAGATTTTCGGTTTCGCGATTCCAAACCCGCGTCGTCGTCCACATACCTTGGGGCACGCGTGGTGTTTCCGCTACGTCGTCGACGACCACTTCCTTGCACGTGCGCATAGCCTCTTGATCCGTGGCGAAATACGCGCGGTAGGTGCCTTGGGCTGGAGCATCGAGCGTCAAGCGCCAAAAATAGGGCGGACCTCCTTCACGTGTTTCGCTGCGACCAACCTCGGCTCCGCTCGCATCCCGCACGATGAGCGTGCCTTCGAGCGCAGCATCATTGGTCACGACAAACCGAATGCTCTTGCCGGGCTTAGGAGTCGCAGGGGAAACGAAAATCGATACCGAGGCAGAAGCCGTGCAATCCGCGGGCAGAGGCGGAGCTGGTTTGACCATGGCGGATGGTGCAGGTAGCGATTCGACGGCAATTGCTAGGCCGGTCGCCGCGATGGGCGATGGCGGATCGCTCGCGGATTCGGAGCATGCCGAAAGCGCGGCGACGAGAAGCAGAAATGCAGATGGGCGCATGGACGGGGGCAATCAGAAACTATAACGCCCGCGTGTCCAAATAACGTTCCCACCTGTCTCGGGTGACCCAAACTTCGTGTACGTCTTGCCCAGTTGGAACAAGCCTCCAGCGCTCAGCTCGAGGCCGTTGCCAAAGTTGTATTCGAGGGACGGGAAGATGACCATCGAGAAGCCTTCGGCACTGAAAGGCGAAATGTCTCGCTTTACGCGTTCGCCTTTTTCGTCATCCCAGGTCGATTCTTGAAAACCCGTCACGTCGAGAATGGTGAACAAGCGCAAAAGTGCCGCCTGGTTCAGGAATTTGAAGTCCGCACCGAGGATCACGTAATCGCCGAGCCGCGGCCGGAGAATTTCTCGCGCGCACGTTTCTCCATTTTTCGTGAGGGCACAGGAAAGAACATTGGCGCCTTCGACGACCCCACTTTGCCGAACTGCATAACCGGGCGTAATGAAATCACCTGCGCCGAATTCGTCGACCAAACCATGGGCCCACATGGCATTCACATAGAAGTGTTCGCCAAAGGTATAATCGAGACCGAGTACCCATTTCAAGAATGGGCGTTGTTCCAAGACCAACGGCTGTTTGCCCCCGCCTGGTTGGCCATCGCCGTCATAATCGTATTCACCGGCAGGTTGGGGAATACCCAGCGGTAAATCATCATTGGTGACTTTGATTCGCTTGCTGCGCGGAACGATGAGCGCACCCTCGAATCGATACCCAATGCCATTGATGTCGTCATTGATCCATTTGAACGGATTGACTTCACCCGCGGCATTGAATCCATAAACGTACATCTCCGGGTATTCGAGCGTCACGTCGGTTTGCAAGGTGCCATTGACGCAATCGTTCGGATTGTTCGGATTGCATTGCTTATTTTCGACGAGGCGCGTGTGATTCGCGATGGGTTGTGGAAAATCACTTCGTCCGCGGTAAAACGACAACGCCAAGTCGTGTTCCTTGATCGAACCAGCAAGACGATACGCGAATTGCATGTTGCCGAAAGAAGGCTCGGGAAGCCGCGGGGTCACTTTGCCAATGACCGTGGGAAAACCAAAAATGGTTTGCGCCGCAGCTTGTTCGCCAATGATGCGATACCGAAACGAATCTTCCACGAACGGCATGCGATCGAGTTGCGCCAAGGCTAGCGAACCGGAGAGGGGCAACAGCGCGGGCTTGAAGATGGGCACGAGGACCGCCGAAATCGACCAATCCTCGTTGATCCAATAATCGCCTTTCACCATGAAATTGGCCGCTTGCCGGCCAAAGAGCAACGGATCGCGCAAGTCATCCGGATTGATGTTGTTCGTCGGATTGAACTGGTCCCCAACACCCCACGACACGATTTGCTGACCAATGCGCAAATCGAAATTCTTGAAGAAGATCCCGCTCGCCTCGATATACGCCGCTCGAGCTTCGATTCGATACGGATCGGTCTTTTCGATGCGACTCAAATCCGAAATGCTGTTCAGTTGCTCCGGATAACCGCTGTAAACGAAATTGAGCTCGGTGACGCCTTTGAATTTGCCATAAGTGGCATTGAGCGTCAAAGCGAGCGTATTCCAATTTCGTTCGACGCCTGCTGGTAATTCCTGGCGAGCGTAAAACCCACCGACGCCGACTGGGGCAATGCGAAAACGCAGGTCGCTTTGAAGGCGACCGCCCCAATCGAGTTCGAGTTCGTCGGCGTGAGCGGATGTGGTGGTACCGAGGGAGAGGGCGGCAGCGAGAAGGCCAACGCCGCCCAGGCAGGCATGACGATTCATGGGATCTTGGGGAAAGAGGGGTTTACTTTTCGAGGTTGCGTTTCGAGAACAAATCGTCGCTCAGTTCCGTGTTCACTTTCCATTCCTTGGTTACGAACTTGGTCGAGAGACCGCCCTTGGAATGGTCGACCATTTTGAGCGTCATGGGCGTGCAAACCCGACCCTCGCACTTGTAATCGCTGCGGGTCTCGGTTTTGACGTGCGTGCCGGTCGCATTGAAGTATTTGATTTCCGAGGGCAAACTCTTGTCTTTCATGACGGTGAATTCGAGTTTGCCGTACGGCGTGGTTTGTCCGGCTTTGGGGGTGAGCGCGAGCTTTTGATCGTTGCCTGATTCGCTCAGGAACTGCCCCGCATACGACTGGCCATATGACTGCGACGCGAAATCGTCCTGCGTGAAGGCCATGCCCATGAAACTTTGATCGGTCGTGTGACTCGCGATGCGCCGCACTTTACCGTATGAAGGCAAATACACGTACATCTGTGTGGGGCTCAAAATGAGGACCTTCGTGCCCTTCATGTCCGCGGGCGCCGTGAATTCGGTCATCCGCTTTTCGCCCTTGATGTACACCTTCATGCCGATTTTCTTTTCGCCTTTACCAGGCTCCTGATTGATGACCTCGTACTCGAGGTATTGGGTCTTCGCCTGGTTCAACGCTGAGTCCATTTTCCCAAGAGCCGCATCGCCCGGGGGATCTGCGCTCGCACTGCCCACACCCACGAGCGCGACGGAAAGGACTGCACCAACGGAAAGCCAACCACGGAGAGACGTATTCATCGGGAACCTCGTTCGTTCAGGGGCCGATTTGC
>DAOMZH010000942.1:0-4505 GCA_035437985.1 Polyangium sp. (in: bacteria)
ACTTGGAGGTGCCATCGCAATAAAGAACGCTCGACGCCCCACGATATCATTCCCGGAGAATCAATTTCCACTCTTTTGCGGCATTACGCGCTCAGTACAACGTAGTGGACCGAAGATGACGCCACTCCCGGTGAGAGAGACAGAGTCATCATTCGCGAAGTTTGTCCTTCCGCAACCGAGCGTTGGGTTAAAACCCAACGCTCCACATGACGAAGTCCTCGTGCTGCCGCACTCGGACTACCGGGATCCGTCACGCATCCTCATCGTGATTTGCCGTCGAAATCGCAGGAGAGACCATTTCTCGCGGTGCATGAACAACGACAGTCCGGAACGGCAGTGGAGGACTTTGCCATGTGTAGCCCCGGGTTTTAACCCGGGGCGTTGTGCAGAGATGAGATCAATGGTCAGGGCGAGGGCGCGGAGATGTTCGTCGCGGGTAGTTGTGAGACAGCCCGTTCAACCGCCCCGAGGTTGCGCAATGACAAACGTAGCCGCTTACAACCCAATCGCGCCGCGGTAGATCCAACCCGTCTTCCCGCCAGAATCGATCTTGTACCAATCGTTCCGCTTCCCAACGATCTTCACCTTGGTCCCCCGCACCAGACGCATCACCACCTCGCCGTCCTTCGGATCCTTGCGCACGAGCGCCGTGTCCCAACTGACGGTCGCCGCCCCCTCAGCCCCTGATTCACTCGTCGTCGATCCCGCCGCCGGCTCTTCGCCATCCGCTGCTCCTGCTGCGGGTTTTTCCGGTACGGACCCCGGCGCGTAAAACGTCAAACCATATTGCACCGTGTAATGCCGATACTTGTGCGGCACATCCTCGAGCGGCACATTTCCAAACGCTTTACCCGCACATTTCACGATGCCCCCCACCGTTCCCGCCGGAACCGTGGGTTTGTCTTTCTTACTGCGAACGACGTGAACTTCTTTTTTCTCGAAATCGATCTCGAATCCCACCACGAGCTTGCCCGATACCCCCACCGCCGACGCACACTCGGCCAAACTCTCGAGTTTCGGCACTGCCACCGGATCGAGTTGCAGCTCGCCACAATCCGCAATCTTCTTGTTTTTCTTGTCCGCACATTTGACGATTTTGCCCGGACCAACCACCACGGTTTCCTTCAGCGCCGCAGCTGCAGGCGCCTCGGTCGGCGCTGCCGCCGCTGAACCCGATGGGGCCGGGGCCGCTGCCGCCAAGGCGGGCGCAACCGCCGAGGCCGGAGGAGCTGCTGCCGCCGATGCCGCGACTTCAGGCTGCCCCTTCAAATCTCCAGGAACGTTCGGCCCGACGTGAATCCCCGTCAGTTTCGGCCACGCAACACCCAGGACAAACCCAGTTGCCGCAATGAGACCCACGCGTGACCACGCCGGTCGATCTTCCGCGGCCGTAGGAATCTGAACTCGAGCACGCACTGCGTTCGCCATCGCGGCCTTGCGTAGCACGTGCCCCGGGGGGATCACCAAGTTTTGGGGTGCAGTTGTCGGAGAAGCTCGCTCGCGCATACGCGAAAAACGCCGCTACTTCGGATCCACTTCCGAATCGTTCTCCGCTTCCCCCTCGTTCCACCGATGTCGATGACGGATGTCTTTACCCTTCACCAAAAACACCACGTTTTCCGCAATGTTCGTCGCGTGATCCCCAATTCGCTCGAAGTATTTGGCGATCGATTGAATCCGCGTCGCCCGATAAATTGCCGTCGAGTCTTGCGCCATCAACGCCAAGAGCCGCTCGAAAATCCGCGTGTATTGCTCGTCGATGATCTCGTCCCGATCGAGCAACTCAATCGCCCGCTCCACATCGCGATGCACGAGCGCTTCGAGCGCTTCGTGCACCACCAGCGTCGCCTGATCCGCAAGTTCCCCCAAGTCCAAATCCGAAGGCCCTGCAGGCTGCGTGTTCAGCTCCGCCACCCGCTCGCAAATGTTCGCCGCCAAGTCTCCAATTCGTTCCAGGTCCGTCACGATCTTGAGGGCTGTCGTGACAAACCTCAGGTCCGACGCCACTGGCTGACGCATCGCCAAAATCCGCATGCACAGTTCGTCGATGTCACACTCGAGACGATTGATGCGCCGGTCCATCTTCATCGTGCTGCGCGCCAACGCCGAATCTCGCGTCCTCAGCGCCCGCATCGACTTCGTCACCATGTCTTCGACCATGCCGCCCATCAACAAAAGCCGCTCCCGAAGCGTGCGTAGCTCGCTCTCGTAAACCCGGCTCGTGTGTTGGTTTTGGGGCATCGGTTCGTTCAGCCAAACTTGCCGGTCACGTAGTCTTCCGTGCGGCGCTCGCGAGGGTTCGTGAAGATGCGCTCGGTTCGATCGAACTCTACCAATTCTCCCATGTACAAGAAGGCCGTGTAGTCACTCACGCGCGCAGCTTGTTGAATGTTTTGTGTTGCAAGTATCACCGTCGTCGTCTCGCGAAGGTCGTGGATCAACTCCTCCAGATGACTCGTTGCCGCAGGATCCAGCCTACTCGTCGGCTCATCCATCAGCAGCACTTCCGGGTCGAGCGCGAGAGCTCGCGCCACACAGAGACGTTGTTGCTGACCCACCGAAAGCAACGGAGCTGGCCGATTCAAGTCGTCCTTGACCTCGTCCCACAACGCCGCTCGACGCAGCGCTCGCTCCACCACGTCATCCGGATCCTTCACCCACAGGCCACTCAAACGCGGCGCAGCGAGCACATTTCCCATGACGCTCATGTGCGGAAACGGATTGGGCTTGGGAAAAATCAGCCCCACGCGACACCGCAAATCCAACGGGTTTGTCCCGGCGCCATAGATGTCGACACCGTCGAGCAACACGCGTCCCGACGTCCGATTGCCCGGCTGCACCTCGTGCATGCGATTGAGCGTGCGCAGCAGCGTCGTCTTGCCGCATCCCGAAGGCCCGATGATCGACGTCACCTGATGCTCCACCACCCGCAACGTGATCCCGGAGAGCACCGCCGCGGAACCATAATATGCCCGCAGATCCTCGATCTTCATCTTGATCTTCAAGCTCTCGCTCGAATCCAACGACGGAGGGACCGAATCGATCCGGGCAGCAACTTCAGGGTTGGTCATGGACTACCTCGCCCGGACGAACCTTCGCGTCCGATCCGAGTCGCCGCGAGATGGAGCAGGGCTACGAGCATCAAGAGCACCATGATGGATGCCGCAGTTGTGGTTTGTCGAATTGGATCGGGATCCGCGACCGCCTCGAAAATGTGCACCGCCAGCGGCCGGACGACAGTCCCTTTCGCTGAAGCTGACGAGAATCCCACGATCAAGAGAGGTGCTGCCGTACCCAGCGCCCGCGCCACCAACAAAAGCAGCTCGGCGACCAGCTTGGGCACCGCCAACGGCAAGACCACGTGCACGAGAGCCCGCCAGGGATCGGCTCCAAGCGCGAGCGCTGCTTCGTGCACCAACGGAGGCACCGTTTGCAGCGCACTTCGGGTCCGCTCCACGATCACTGGAAACAGAAACAGCGCCAACGTGATCGATGCCGTCACGACGAGGGATCGAATTCCGAGCACCCCCATGAGCGCCGTTAGTCCGAACAAACCGTACAAAACCGAGGGAATCGCGGCCAGGAGCGTGATGGCTCGTAACGCGAGCGTCGAGAAAAACCCTTGGGACCCCAAGTGTTCCAAATGAATCGCCGCCCCAATCCCCGCTGGCAACGCGAGCGCCAGCGCCAGTCCGATCACCCGCACGCTTTGGGCAAGCGCCCCCAAGAGAGTCGTGGGCCACGTTTGGTTTGAAAAACCTGACCACGCATGACTCGCTGTGTCCCAGACAAACCATGCGCCAAACACCAGCGGCAAGGCGACACTCAGCGCACAAGCCGCGTGAAACACACGATCGGCGACAGGTGCAGCGTGAACCCGAGGCTGGCTCATCGCGCTTCTCCAGGCCCAGGTTCGTGAAGACGGCGCCGGGCGACATCGAGCGTCACGGCGAGCAAGAGCAACGCACACGCGACGACGAACCATTCTCGAGGCACCGCCATTCCCGCAGGCAAGAACGAATCATTCGGAATGACGAACGTCGTCAACGTGTTGGGTCGATCTGTTTGTCCTGACGCATAGGCGGTAAACACGACGAGCACGATCATCGTCTCCCCAAAGGCCCGGGAGGTCGCCAAAACCAGCGCTGCCAGAAGCCGATTACGCGCAGCCGGAAGCACGACAAACCATGCCGTTGCCCATTTTCCAGCCCCCAATGCCCATGCTCCATCACGAAGCTGTTGGGGCACGGCCACGAGCGCCGCGCACCCTCGATCCAGAAAAACCGGCACCAGCATCCCAGCCAGCGCGATGCCCGCATTCACCTCCGGTTTGTCCTTCAGGCTCGGAACAACCAAGGCCAAACTCGGCAAGAACGTGGCGATCGAAAAGTACCCGTAAACGATCGGCGGCACTTGCGCGAGAAATCGCAAAGGTTCTTCCAGCCAACCTCGCCCGCGGGGACTCGCAAATTCACTCAGATACAGCGCTCCCAAAAGACCGATCG
>DAOMZH010000943.1:0-4495 GCA_035437985.1 Polyangium sp. (in: bacteria)
TGCGTACTTGCGCCACGGCGGGCTCCATGCTGGTGGAATTGTCGACCATCATGATGATGTCGGTGGGGAGTTTTCCCACCGTGGCTTCGGACGCCGTGGCCATACACGCCGCGTCGCCTGCATCCGTGATGACCCCGCCGTCCGGATCGGATGACGATCCCCCGGAACCACCCGTAGCATCTCCAGTGCTGCTCGACGAGGCCGCGCCTGCCAATCCGCCCGCGCCTGCTTCGCCACTGGTTGTCGCGGAGGACGACGAAGGCGAGTCAACGTTGGATCCTGTGCAGCCCCAAGGCGCGGCAAGCATGGGAAGAACCATGAGAGGAAGAGTAGAACGTAGGCGCATGATTTTGATCCTGTCACCGACCCGCATGAAATCCAAGCGACCTTTTCTCAACCCTACGCGGTGCCTTCATCCATTGTCGGCAATACGAACGCGCGGCTGGGCAAGGTTTCATGGTGTCCAATGGGTTGGAAATGGGGACGAGATTGAATGAGGCTGGGTGAACCGCAATGTAAGCAACTGGCGTGCCCACGCGTCGACCATCGCGTCGAGAACATCGCGGGGCGTGGGAAACTTCGCAGAGCCCGTTATGGGCTGGCCTGGCATTCAGGCTCATCCGGGTTTTTCCCACAATAATCGAGTTGGCAACTCGCAAAAGCAAGTGCTTCCGTTGCGCACGCGGAATTTTCCGTGCCGCAAGTGAGGTCCGCACCAGCGGTACACGAGTACAACTTGTCGAGTTGATCGGCGCATCCCGCCTTCGTTGCGTTTGCTTCTTGATCCGAACAAGTTTTCGCGCAATCGGCGTTCTTGACCTCGGCGGTCGCGCCCGAACAGCTTTTGCCTTCTTCGCACAAGTTTTCGCAATCGGAGCTACACCCGGAAACCACCGCGGATGCGGCGATGATCAGGGCAGAGACGAGAACTGAAAACGATCGGTTCATTGGGTTCATCGGAAACTCCTCATTCAAGTGATTTGGTTTTTCGAGGTGTAGTTCGTTGCGCCAAACGTGCACCATGCCCACCATCGAGATGACCACATTGCTCGATTCATTGCGCACCGACCGTTCACGATAAGAGCAATTGTGGTGCCAAACCGGCGTCGGTGTGACTCGCTCGTACGCGAGGCAATCGTTAACGTCAGCGCCGCATTTTCAGGCCGTCGCGGCGTTCGTTCTCCGGGCGACTCGGAGACGTTTCTCGCATTCGTGTGGATTCAGAAACCACAGCGGATCGCCATTGTGGACTTAGATGCCACAGGGGCAGCGCAAACCACGCACCCCGCCGCTCTGAAGGCCGATTGTCCTATGCCACGGAAGTGCTCACGTCCGCGCCGTGATACACCGTGGCGATGGCTTGATATTGCAGATTCCAAATCGATGGGAGAGGCGCGTGCACATCTTCAAAACCGAGGACGTGCTGCAAATCGGAGGGGCACCAAAAGCGGTGAATGCTTGGGCTCGGGCGTCTGTCACGACCACCGCCACGAAATGGCCTATTGGCTGTTGCGCCGATGGCAGCTCGTTTCCACCATCGGTCGTGACAATTCGTCACTACGGTGAGCATCTATTCAGAAACACGCTCACATTGGAATCCTCGCTGTTCGCAATGACGAGATCGGGTTTGCTGTCGCCGTTTAGGTCCGCCGCCGCAATCGCCGTAGGAAACACGCCCGTGTATTGAGTCATCTTCGGGGCGAATGTGCCGTTGCCGTAGTTGAGCAGTACATTCATGGAGTTGCTATTTTCGTTCGCTATGGCGAGGTCGATTTTGCCGTCACCATTGAGGTCCGCCGCCGCGACCGAACGGGGACCAGAGCCGGTGGCGTAATCGACCTTAGCGGCGAAGGTACCGTCACCGTTGTTAAATAACACGCTCACGGTGTCGGATTTGTAATTGGCGACCGCGAGGTCGGGTTTGTTGTCGCCGTTCAGGTCTGCTGCGGCGATCGACCAGCAGATTGAGCCCGTGGGGTAATCGACACTCGAAACGAAAGTACCGTCGCCGTTGTTGAACTTCACGCTCGCACCGTCATTGCCATCGTGGACCGCTATGTCGGGTTTGCCATCGCCGTTTATGTCGGCCGCCGTAACGCCAAAGAAATAGCCATTCGTGCTCCCTACATATGCGGCAAGCGTACCATCGCCGTTGTTGAGCAATACGCCCACTCCAGTCCCACTCACAACAATGTCCTGTTTGCCGTCGCCGTTCATGTCGGCCGCCGTTATGCGACGTGGGGTCAAGGGTAGGGAGATATCGACGTTGTCCGCAAACGTGCCATCGCCCTTGTTGAGCAACACGCTCAAAGTGTCGGCGTAGAGGTTCGCGACAACGAGGTCGCCCATCATGTCGCCGTTCAGATCTGCGATCGCAATCGAATAACTGTGTTCCCCCGTTTTGTAGTTGACTCGTGCCGCGAACGTGCCGTCGCCATTGTTGAGCATTACTGTCGCATAGGGGCTGAAGCCACTGGCGATATCGTTTGCCAGGGCGAGATCCGGCTTGCCATCACCGTTGAGATCTCCGACCGCGACCGACTGGGCCCTAAAGCTTGCGGGGTAGTCGACCTTGGGAGCAAAGCCATCGCCTTTGTCACAAGCAACTGCGCCCGCTGCGCCCCCGCCCCCGCTACCGCCCATGCCCCCGCCACCGCTACCGCCCACACCCCACGCCTCGCCGCCACTGCCGCCGTCGCTCGGCGTCGACGAGCCGCCACGACCGCAGCCAACTGCGAGCGTGAGAAGGAGCAGAGCGGCAACCGAGAATATACGGAAGGGTACCGGCCCGTGCACGTCCCGCCTCCCAGTGCTACCGATTTCGCCGCTATCCATTTCCGCATTTGCTGCCGCGCCTGGTTCACCCATGGGCTCAGCAATGGCACGTGTGAATGTCGACGAATCTCTGGATCGAAGTGGATATCGGTTGCACGTTATGAAGTTTTTCATAATGATTTCTCCATTGAAGAGCGACGAATGGCGGACATCACGACCGCGGCTCTCCGGACCCACGTAGCATCCGACGTGCCAAACCCCATTTGCCCCACAGGCAGGGCGCATCTACGAAACCGCTTCGTAATCGTGGCTTCAGAAACCACAACGGACTGCCATTGTGGACCCAGGGTCGACAATTCCTACTCCGATCCCTACTTCCTGCACGTGCCGCGCCGCCAGATCGGTGAAGTGACGCATAAAAAAGCGCGCCTACGGTTCGACTCCATGCCGACGGAACACGCGATACAGGTACGCCCGATCCATTCCCGCCGCGCCCGCAGCACGCGCTACCTTGCTGTCATGCTGGCGTAAGAGTGCCTTGAAATAACGTCGCTCGAAATCTGCAATGGCCCGCTCTCTTTCCGACGCATGCGGCGCGTTCGGGTCCACGACAAACCCCTCGTCCGTCGTTTCGGGCTCGGCTTCAGTCTCGTCGTCGGCTCGATGGAGCGGAGAAGCAAGCATCGTTCGATGTAGTTGTGGCGCTTTTTTTCCCAAGCGAATGGAAACCGATTCTCGCATCATTGTGGCTTCGGAAACCACAGCAGAGCGTCATTGTGGTTTTACAGTCCACAATGCCGGAGTTCCTTTGGCGTCATCAGTCTTCTTTCGGGGCAGGTTTGGATGCGTCCGCTCCCCAAATTTGCGAGGGATTTGGTAGGCGCGGGCATTGGCGACGGACTGAGCCATTGACGTTGTGGTTTCTCGGTCCACGAGGCATCCGGTGGCGGGCGTGCCAGAACCAACTCAAGTAACAATGGGTTTTGGAGCTTTGGTTGCGCGTTGTTCTGTCAGCGCTTCGAAGTGCGACGGCGCAAAGCGAGCACGCCGAGGACGAGCAGGCTGAGAGATCCTTGCAAGGTGTTGGTCGAGGGAGTGCTGGCTGCGCGGCAATCGCAACTTCCTGGGTCAGTGGGGTCATTGTTGCCGTTTGCGCCAGTTCCACCGGAACCGCCGTTGCCACCCACGTCGACGTGACCGCCCGCGCCTCCAGAACCGCTGCCGCCAGCGCATAGGCCGCTCATGCATACGCCATCGGTGCATTTGGTGCCATTGGGTGCACTCGCGTCGGTTGGGCAAACGTCGGCCACGCCGTTGCAGGTTTCTGCGGCGTCGCAATCACCAGCGGAGGCGCGGCATTCGGTGCCGGCTGCGACTTTCATATCGGGTGGGCAATTGGCAGCGGTGCCATCGCAGGTTTCTGCGGCGTCGCAATCACCCGTGGAGGCGCGGCATTCGATGCCGGCAGCGAGGAGCGCGTCGGAAGGGCAATCTGCGAGGGCGCCATCGCAACTCTCCGCTACGTCACAATCACCAGCAGACGCGCGGCATTGTGTCCCGGAGGCCATGACAGCGTCGGTTGGGCAGTCGATAAGGACTCCGTCGCAGGATTCGGCGACGTCGCATGCTCCAGCAGACGCGCGGCATTGTGTACCGGCGGCCATAACAGCGTCGGTTGGGCAGTCGATAAGGACTCCGTCGCAGGATTCGGCGACGTCGC
>DAOMZH010000944.1:0-4492 GCA_035437985.1 Polyangium sp. (in: bacteria)
AAGATTCAATCGCGGCACGCACGTGCTCGGCGACGTTCACGCGCCACTCGACATCACGACGTGGAACAATGGGACAAGCCGACATGGATGCGAAGCGTGACACGAATTCGTGCTCGTCGCAATCGCCGCGCAGCAACTTTGCATGCCGCTCGTCTCCTGTCAGATGGATCAAAATATGTGGATCTACGTTGATCCACCTGGGCCATGACTTGACCACTTTAGGTTACATCGCTTATGTACTTTTTCACAATTTGAGGTGCGAAAGTCGTTTCTCACCCGGGCATCGATATTGCAATGGGCGGGGGCGATGAATCAATCACATACCATTTCGCATTTCTCTCGTGTCGCGGCGTTCATTGTCGCGGCATTCTCTTTCGGCGCATGTGTTGCGCAACCAGACGAGCTCGATGTAGTGGGAGCGGACGAAACGATTGACACGACCGAAGGAGGCGTGACTGGGGCTTTGGCCGTGGGCACGAAGTTGATTGCCCAAACGAATGTCAATTTGCGGGCATCGGCGTCGACATCGGCCACGATTCTCGACGTCGTGCTTGCAGGTGACGAAGTGTCGATAACGACTACCAATCCGCAAAATGGGTTTTACAGGGTGGACTACAAGGGTCTCGTCGGGTGGAGTTCGGGCAAGTATTACAAGCAAGCGCCGACTCCTCCGGTAGTTTCGACGGAACCGACGACAGCGCCGTCTGAGCTGATGGCTCTGCTCACGAGTTGCCAGCAAGTTGCGGGAACGACGAAATTCGCCAAGGATTCTGGGGGGACGAAGAGCGTGCCGCTATGTCAACTCAATGGAGCCATTTGGTGGACGGCGGATCTCGATGTCGATTGCGACGGTGGTCGCGCAGCAGCGTGCACGAGCGATCCGTATTATCAGGCGGAGACGGCAGCAGTCGACTCGTCTGGTAATGCCTTGGATGCTTCGACGTTGCCCTATGTCGTCGTGCCTTTGCCGAGCAATGGATTCGATTACAAGGCGGCCGGCTTGAAACTCGGCAGCGTGGTCGGAGTGATTTACCAAAATAAGGTCATGTACGGCATCATTGGCGATCTCGGGCCTACCGGAGTCATTGGGGAAGCTTCATATGCAATGGCGCAGAAACTCGGTATCAATCCGAGCCCGATTTCTGGCGGAGTCGACAGTGGCGTGACGTATGTGGCGTTCACGGGCACGAGCGCTATGGTGACGAAAAAAGAGGACGCTGCGCAAGCTGCCCAAATCGGGTCTTCGCGCACTGCCGCGATCGTGCAATCGAATTGATCCCACCTCGCGGCGCACGTTTTCCCGCCCTTTTGCGCCGCTCGATTTTCGTGGATGACAAAGCGTGTTTCTTGCGGTATGACCCTCGACTCGTTCGACGGGCCTCGCGATGATTGCTGCGTTTCTTCGATTTTCTGCGTTCATGCTCGGCGCCATCGTCGTCGCCGCGATCACATATTTTTGGCTCGATGCGCGTCTCTTGCGAAGTACGGCATTCGGAAAAAATTGGGAACGCCGATTGCGGCGTTTGCTCGTCGTGCTCTCGACCTTTCTGCCGCTCGGAATGTTGCAATTGTTGTTTTTTCGCGAATGTCCGCGAACTCTGGCGACACCCTTGATGTGGCTGGCATTTGGATGGATTGGAATTCTGTTTTTCTTGCTCGTTGCCCTGATTGTCGCCGAATTGCCTTTGCGCGTCGCGTACCATTTTGCTCCGGCGCGGCGCACCTTCTTCTCCCGCGTGGGCGCTGCGTTTGCCGCGGTGGCTGCCGCGTCTTGTTCCGCGCTGGGTCTGCATGAGGCTTTGGGCGGATTCATGGTTCGTCAAGTACGTCTTTCTTTACGCAACTTGCCCGCGCGACCTGACGGAAAACCCTATCGTTTGGTGCAGCTGTCGGATCTGCACGTGAGTGCGCAAATTGGCGGTGATTTCGTCCGCGAGGTCGTGGAACGAACGAATGCTTTGACCCCCGATGGTATCGTCATTACTGGCGATTTGGTCGATGGTGGCATTCCAGAGCTCGGGCCGCACCTCGAACCATTGCGAGATCTCCGAGCTCCGGACGGTATTTTCGCGGTGACCGGCAACCACGAATATTTGTCGGGG
Source organism: Polyangium sp. (in: bacteria) (assembly GCA_035437985.1). Taxonomy (GTDB): domain Bacteria; phylum Myxococcota_A; class Polyangia; order Polyangiales; family Polyangiaceae; genus Polyangium. Next base: position 2,103 of record DAOMZH010000944.1, read on the forward strand.
GCCGATGAATGGATTGCTTTCTTTCAATCGTTGGGGCTGCGCATACTCCGAAATGAGCTCGTCGAGCTTCCGTATTTCGATTTGGCAGGAATCGATGATGACGTCGGACCAAGTTGGCTTCCACATCATGGGCCGAATTTGTCGAAAGCTCTCGCGAATCGAACGCGAAATCATCCTGTGGTCCTGTTGGCCCATCGCCCGACGCAATTACCCAATGCCGCGGAACACGACGTGGATTTGCAGTTGTCCGGACATACGCACGGAGGCCAAATCAAACCGCTGCATCTGCTCGAATCGCCCTATATCTGGGGATTGTATCAATTAAAGAAAACCGTGCTCTACGTAAGCGCCGGTACGGGTTATTGGGGACCGCCAATGCGTCTCGGTACACGTGCCGAAATCACGCTTTTCGAGTTTGTCCCCAGCGAGGAACAAGGCGCATGAAACAAAGTTATCGCCATGCACTGGTGACCGGAGCGTCGTCGGGCATTGGGCGCGGATTGGCCATGGAATTGGCCAGGCATGGAATACACGTTTTTTTGGCGGCCCGAAGGCGCGAAGTTCTCGAAGGTTTACAGGACGAACTCGAACGAGCTGGATACGCGGCAACCGCCGTGGCCATGGACGTGAGCGACACAGCCGATTTGGTCACGAAATTGCGAACCATCGATCATGAACACCCATTGGATTTGGTGATTGCAAATGCGGGTGTTGGTGCAGATCATTCGGCTGACGCACCGTATGCGTGGGAGGCGATACGCGATGCATTGCATACGAATTTTTGTGGCGCAGCGGCGACGCTCACCGCAGTTTTGCCAGCAATGGTCGCTCGAGGTCGTGGGCACTTGGTGGGCCTCGGCTCTCTGGCGTCATTCGGGCCTCTTCCGCTGAGCGCGGCGTATTGCGCGCCAAAAGCGGGATTGCACATGCTGCTGGATTGCTTGCGGCTCGATACCACAGGCACTGGGATTGTCGTAACCAACGTGCAAGTAGGATTCGTCGCTACGCCCATGCTCGAAGGCGTGACGCATCCGACGCCTGGTTTGCTCCAGGTTGAAGAAGCGGCGCAGACGATTGTCGAAGGGTTATTTGCGGGTCGTGAAGATATCGTTTTTCCCGGCCCACTAGCGTTTGCTGCTCGAATTGGCGGGCAATTGCCGCGTTTCGTGCAAAAAGCCATGGCGCGCAAGGTACGGGATAAGATTCGGGCTTCAAAGAAGGCGCAGTGAAATCAATGGCGCAACACGCGCTCGATCGCCGGACGATAATGGTCGCGCGCCTTGCCTTTTACTACGGCACCATGCGCCGGCAATACGTGTTCGAAGGGTAAATCCAAGATCTTGCGCATTTCGTCGTCACTTGGATGGGTATTCTTGTACCAACCTGGACCGACGTTGTAGGGCTTGATAAAACCCATCAAACGCATCATCAGCTTGGCTCCAAAACTGAAAAATCGATCCGTCGTATGCCAATGCTGGAGACAATCACCCGTAATGGCAATGCCGCCTTCCCGATCGAGCACCAAAATTCCCTCGGGTATTTTCACGCTATCGAATACGAATAGCTTCGCACCGGCGAGCGGCAGCTTCGTCGTGGGATCCATGGACTCATCCGGCTCGAAATAAGGCGTCGAGTTGACTGCAAATCCCTTGAAATAACGCTGGCCTCGAATAACCCAGACTTTGGCCCCATATCGATCCTTGTAAAACGGATCGTCCATCCCGTGAAACCCGGCAATCCGAATGACGTCCGTCACGCGGCCCAGTGTGTCGAGCTTACGCAATCCTTCGTCGTCGAGACGAATGGAATTAATGATGACGAGGCGTTCCCCTTCCCGAACAATCGTCATGTTGCGAGAGAACTGCAATGGCATGGGACCCGCCATGCCGATCGTCCCCGTTACGAAGAAGACGTTCGGAAAAACCTCTTCAATTTCGCCATGCGGCAGAGCAGCAGGAAATGTTTGTCCAGTCATGAGAACGCACCATACTCGGTCCCGCATGTCGAGCGCAAGAGAATTCGTATCGAGCTGAGCATCGCAACGCGAACGATGGACCCAGCTGCCGAAGCGGGATAACTCGAGAACGAGCCTGCCAGACGTCTAGAAGCCGAACGCAAACTCGTCGAAAAACATCACGCGCACGCTAGGTTCGCTTTCCACGGTGGTTTGGCTTGCTGAAACCAATACACGACGCGACCAAATCTTCGGCGGTCGCTTTTTCGGTACGCCGACCCAGCGACGTTTGTCGTCGTCATCCAATCGAAAATTCGCGAGGTTGCTGCGTCCTGGGCCAAACGGCAATCGGTAGAGCGAATAGGACCACGAACGCGAAAATCGGCTCGGGAAAAACCCCCCTCGATGCTTTGCATCCTTGGATTCGAATCCTTCG
>DAOMZH010000945.1:0-4491 GCA_035437985.1 Polyangium sp. (in: bacteria)
CGCAGCTCCCACGCCTTTCGAGCTGTTCTTGAAGGTCGAACCCGAACTCAAGGGCAATTGCTTCATCTGCCACAAGGAAAATGGCTCGGCCGATGCGCCGTTCATTGCGGGCGCTTCGCCCGAGGAACGTTACGCGAGCATTACGGCATGGCCGGGAATCGTGACGAAAGTCGTCGCGGAGAGCATTTTGCTCACGCACCCGGACCAACCCACACATGGTGGTGGTGAAGCGCCAGCCCTTCCTGCGGAAATCAAACCCGACGTCATCACCTGGCTTACGGCAGAATCCGTAAATGCTCCCGACGCGATGATGGACCTCGGACCCGCGGTCAAACCATTCAAGCCCATTGGAGGTGGGGCGTTCAACACGGTGTATCTCGGAAGCCTGGGACCGGATTTCGAGTTTGCATCGATTTCGTTCAATGCCAAAGCGATTGGCGGGACAACCGACAATCCGAGCATGTTGTGGTTGACGAACGTCACAGTACATACGGTGGCCGACAAACCGCTGCACATCGTGCATCCGGTGTTCACCGTTTATCCGCCAGGATCTCCTGCCGATCCTGATCCGGTCGATAGCTTCTCGAACATCGATCAAATCTTCAAGATCGACACCGACCCGACACTCGGTACGGGAGAGGTCGTCTTGACAAACTGGAAGAAAGGATCGTATTTGGGTTTGGCGTTCGAGTTGGTCGAGATATATGGCGCCAATTCGGGAATGGGGGCGGGTTGCAAAGATCTGGCGACATTTACGAGTGTCGTCGTTCCGCAAATGCAGACGTGCATGATGCGTTGCCACGGGGGCACGGATCCTCAGGCCAAGGGCACGATGAATTTGTCGGAGCTCAATGCCATGTCGCCGGCTGCGGCATGTGTCGAAGTGCGGGCGCGCATCAAACCCGGCGTTCCAGCAGAGAGCCAGATTCTGCTCGTGACCGATCCGAGCAAGATCGTGGTCCACAAGTATAAATTCGATGGGAATATCAACCTATACAACGCATTCAAGGACGCCGTGTCGCCTTGGATCCAGGCGGAGCAGTGATGATGAACATTGCCAACATAGCGTGGAAAGGAGTGGCGCTTGCGGGCCTCGTGGTGGGAATGACATCCTGCCAACAAGGGGATCCCAACAAGCTCCTCGGTGGTCCGAGCGCCAACCCGTGCCCGCCCGATACGGGTGGTGCGGGTGGTACGGGAGGCGGCTCGACAAGCGGTTCTGCCGGAAACGGAGGTGCAGCGTCGTCCAGCTCGAGCGGAGAAATGGCTGGCAGCAGCAGTAGCGGCTCTGGCTCCGGCTCGTCCAGTTCTGGGACGGGCAATGCGACGCTCGATGCGCGCGTTCTTTCGTATACCGAAGCCTTGCGGACAGCTTCGATCAAGTTGACCGGAAAAATGCCGACAGTTCGGCAAATGGAAGACGTTCGTCTTTCTCCGAATCCGAAGCAAACCTACGAGCAATTGATCGATACTTTCATGAGCTCGCCCAATTTCGCCATGCGCATGGTCGAACATTGGAAAAACACATTCCGATCGGGTGGTGCAGCTACGGCCAATGCCCCCAATCGTGATGGTGCGCCAAACTTCGCGGCGCAGCTCGTTACCGAAGGTCGCGATTATCGTCTGATGTTCACCGCAACGAGCGGGACATGTCCGACGTTCGATGCGGCGACGGGGACCTTCACCGCGGAGGATTGTGCCAATGGCCCCATTACCGCAGGGGTTTTGACGGACAAAGGCCTCATGTATCAATATGCGAGCGCCCTTGGATTCCGCCGGACGCGTTTCATTCAAGAAACGTTTACCTGTCGCAAGCTGCCCGCAGAATGGAGCTCGACGCCCATTCAAAAAGGCGCGGGTAGTTATACGTCGCCCTGGCCGTTCGAGTCCATTGGGGATTTGTCCAATGGCGGACGCATTGCGTTCCAAGACACGACAGCGGCCATTTGCGCCAACTGTCATACGACGATGAATCATCGCACGCCGCTCTTTGCGGTATTCGACGAAGCGGGCAACTACAACGCGCCTGTCGATATGGGCGGCATCATGCAATTCTCGGTCGTCGTTCCCGTCGAAGGAAGTCCGCCAGCCAAAATGTCCGATTACCTGATTCCGGGTGAAGTGACGTCTTGGAAATTCGGCAAACCCGCTCCGACGATTGCCGATTTCGGTCAACAAATGGCGGCCGACGACGAAGTCGCCCGCTGCGCCGTCGTACGCATGTGGAACTACGGCTTCTCCAAAGGCGATGCCGTCTACGATCTCGGCGATGTGCCCGATGCGGTCATCGGATCACTCGTCAACGACTTCAAGGCCAATGGGTACAACCTGCGAAACACGCTCCGAGCCGTGTTCGTCCACGACGATTTCGTGAGGTACTAATCATGGCGAGGAATTTCATTCGCTGGGCTCTGCCTGGCATGTGCTTCATGGTTGGATTCGGATTCGCAGCGTGCTCGGGGTCCTCGAACCCTGCAGCCGACAATTGCGTTCCGGGTCTTGCGAGCAGCTCGAGTTCGAGCAGCGGCAATGGTGGCGGCGGCAGTGGCGGTGGCGGTGGCGGTACCGGAGCGACATCCAATGGCGATCCGGAAACCAGCACCGATCCCGATAACAACTTCCATCACCCGATGGAGGCCACGCAACCTGGTCAGGCCGATCCATTCGAGATCCTCAAGCAACGCGCAGCCGAAGGTCCTCCCGAGGTGCGGACGCGACTTCATTCCTGCAGCAAACTCACGTACAGCATGCTTAGTGATTTCCTCACCTCGCGTGGCGTGGATCTCAGTGTTGCGGGCACCGGAGGCGTTCCTTCGGCGGGAGATCTCTACAAGGCAGGATCAACCAAGGACGCGCTCGGCGTAGCCAACTTCGACGCGCGTATGGGCGAAGCGTATTATTATACGATTTCGTCGTCGACGAAGATGTTCGACATTTTCGTGCAAGCAGCTCCGCAAGTCATTGCGAACATCAAAAACATGCCCGATTGCCAGGTCGATGGCAAAGGCAATGAGGTGTTCGATCCCAATACGGGCAATTGCGATTATTACGCATTGAGCTGCATCATGGGGCGTCCGGCGCTCGACGAAGACATGACGTTGTGTAACCTCATGGTTTCGCAGGCTTCGCCGGCCGAGCTCCCCAACCGTAGGATCCTGACCGTCGCGGCATTCTTGGCTGCGGCGCACACGTGCCAATAGGAGACGCGCCATGGTGGACTACAAAGTAAGAGACATGCGCGGCCCGGAGCGCCGTAATTTCCTCAAATACATGACGCTGGCCGCAGCTGGCTTTGGTCTCGAGCGATCGCAGTTTTTGAACTTCCTCGCTGATCACGGCGGTACGGCATTGGCCGCAGGACAATGCTCGGACACGAACCGACACGTCGGTATCGTGGCTGGTGGCGGTAACTTCTGCCAATGGAACCTGATGTGGCCGCTGCCCGAAATGGCCAAAGCCATGAACCCGACCTTTGCTTACAGCAAAGTGGGTGAAGGTTTCTTGTTCAATGGGGACAAACCGTATTTCCAAAATGGCCCCGGCGACAAACCGTTTTATTATGGCCCGGATTCACCGTTCGTTTCCGGCGGTGTTCCGACGCGTCCCATGTCCGCGTTCCTCGTGGCCGATCCGGTCGTGCATCATCGCAAGCCATTGCGACAAATCACGATCAACGGTGCTCTTCCGGGCAATGCCCAAGGCGCCGATGACGGGATTGCTGGCGGTAGCGTGACGCTTTTTGCGGCCATTGGATCGCTTCAGCGGACGACCACCTCGATTCTGCCTTCGATTGGTGTCGCACCGGCATCGATTGGGGCGGCCCCGGGTGCTCCGGCTCTGGCCGTCGTGCCCAGCGCCGATGCCATGGTCGATTTGTTCAACAGCGCGGCGGCGCGGGTCATTCTCCTGGCCGAAAAAGACAAGGCGCTTTTCGAGACGTACTACAAGGCCATTTTGGGATTACGCGAAGCGGCGGGTCGTCCGACGTGGTCGCGCGAACTCGATATTGCCAAGAAGGCGTCGAACCTCATTGGGAAAAACCTTTCCGCACAACTCATGCCGTCGGCCGCGGATCTCACGTTCTACGGCGTGACGGAAATGATGGGCGTGCCAGGAGCCCAGTGGTACAGCGCCAATGGCGACGGAACGCCGGCGCGGGAGCGCGTCGTCAATCTCGCTAAAGCCCTCATCATTACGAAGAAGGCATTTTCGTTGGGCTTGACGAACCAGGTCATCATTGGCACGGTGCCCGAAGCTGGTGGGGCAAATGGTTTTACCGACCCACACGCCACCTTCGACGACCTTCCCGGTGCGCATATGGTCATCAAGTATTGGGGTATGGCGCTCGACAGGTTTTACCAAGACCTGGCAACCGTCACCGATCCGGCTTGCACGACCGCTACGCTCGACAAGACGACCATTCTCATGCCTCGCCCATGCGGCCGAGGGGTTGGATGGAATCGCGGGCCAGGTCCTCGCCGGTCTCCTGGA
>DAOMZH010000946.1:0-4483 GCA_035437985.1 Polyangium sp. (in: bacteria)
GCCGGCATGGCCACAGCCAACACCGGCGCAATGGCCGCAACCGCAGCCAAACCCGGCTCCCGCGCCAAACCCGATGCCGGCCCCAGCTCCAGCACCGGCGCCTGCGCCTGCACCCACGGGCCTCGAGGAGCTCTCGCCCGATGTTCGACGTCAGGTCGAAGCGCTGCTCGCGGGCACGGACACGGAGGCGATGGAAAAAGCCGCGGTGGAACTCGAAGCGCGCAACTTGCATCGAGCCGCCGACGTACTCCGCAAACGCGCGAAAGAAGTCGAATTGGCCCGGGCCGTATCCAATACGGCGTATTCGTATACCATTCGAGGTTCGGAGCTGCCCTCGGAGCTCGCGCAATGGTACACGGGGGATGCGAATCGATGGCGGGAATTGGTGCAGACCAACCCCGAGCTTCGAATCCGCAAGGCCAACGAAATCGAATACCTGACCCCGTGGAAGTCAGGACAAACGATTGTTTTGCCAAAAACGTGGGATGTGAAAAAGGGACCGATGCCAATCAAAGCGAAATCCGCAGCGGTCGCGACACCGGCCTCGTAAAACCAATAGCTGAAGGACACATCATGGAAACCACGGTCTACATCAAACGCGATAACCAGACTCCTGTTCCAGTGCGACTCGTGACGGTGCGTCGCGACGGCAATTGGTTAGCATTTGCCGAGATTCGCACGCGTACCGGGCCCATCAAACTCACGGCCATGGCCTCGGAAAAAACCGTGGCAGATTTGGTGCAGCGCGGAATCGCCAAGATTCCGCCGGCATTGACGGCCGCCGGAGCAGATGTGTTTTCATCGATTGCGAAACTCGCGCAAAGTCAGGCCGCTCGAAATGCCCTGAAACAAGCGCAGAGTGTCGTGACAAACCCGATGTTTGCAAATGTGCTGTCGTTCATTCCGGGATTCGGACCAGCGATTGCCACCGTGACCAAAGCTTCCTCGGCGATCAAAGCAGCCGAGAATCTGCTGGGGCGCGCTCGAGGCGGCGACCCGAAAGCGCAAAAGAGCGTCGGGGTCATCGCGCAGGCCGCACGAAAAGGCTCGTCCAAGGGCTCGCTGCTGTACGCCATTCTGCAAGCCGCTGATGGTGTGCGTCGAATGCTGACCAGCGGCGAAATGGAAGTGGGCGATGTGCTCGACGAGCTCCAGCGCACGGGGGCTGTTCCGTGGACGCCTCCTTGGAGCAGCGGAGTGGGCAACTCGTGGGCCCCGCCGTGGGACGCCGCGACGGGTAGCGCGTGGACGCCGCCGTGGGATGCCTCGACGCCTCCAGGCGGCGTTTTGCAAGGGCTGCCGCCCCTTCCCACGCCTACGCAAAGCGCGCCTGCGCGAGGCCCCTCCCAGCCCGCTGGAGCCCCGCCAGAGCTTCCGATGCCGCAGCAGTGGACGGCGCCGCCATCATGGCCGCAGCAGGCCCCGCAATGGCCGCAAACGCAGCCGTGGCCGAACATGCCCATGCAAATGCCGCCAGGCACGGCTCCGCCATGGCCATGGTATCCGCGAAGCACGCCGAAGTGCTGACGTCGTGATTGAAACAGAACGTTCGTGAAAATGAGGCAATGCCATGAGTCAGGCAATCATTGGTTGCTCGGTGAACGGCGCCATTAGGCCATCCATCACCGGAACCAAAGGTATCAGCGAGCGGGTGCAGCGGATTGGTGCGGGGCGATTGGAACTCACCTTCGATTATCCACTTGCACCGGCCATGTACGCCGTAAAGGCGACGGTGACCGAACCAGGCGCGTTGAATGCCGCTCTCGTTTGCGAGAAAAAAATCGATATGACCGGCGCGATTTCCGGCGTCGAAGTCAAAACGTTCGTCGGGGGCATGCCGGCAGATATCGATTTCGATTTGACGGCGTTCGTTTTCGATCGCTCGCCATGAAGAGGGCAATATGGGAAAGTTAGGCTTGACGCTCGATCTGACCGGACGTGTCCCCATCATGAGTGGGCGAGGCATTCGAGCAGACATCATCCACTATGGAGCGGGCTTGTTTTTCGTCCAATTCGATCAGAATTTCGATACAGACGAATATATCGTCGGGGCAACCATTACGGGTGGTGTTTCCATAAATCCGCAAGCCGCTGAAATCACCGCGTTCAAGATCGGGAGCGGGACGTTCTTCTGGACCGCAGTCGATGACGTGCCGACGGATTTGAAGCTCGATATCGATTTCGCAGTCATATCGCAAACGACGCAGAGTTGCGCCATGGTGGACGGCGGAATCGTCCCAACGATGCAGGCAACACGCGGTTTCAAGGCCAATATCGAGCGTTTGGGGATTGGCTACGTTCGCCTCGTATTCGATGCACCACTGGCTCCAAACGAATATGCCGTCAATGCAGTGATTCGGGAGCCGTGGGCTCCTGGCTTACGGTATGTCATTGTTGCCGTGAAAGGGATGGTCGGCGATATCGCGTTCATCGACGTGATGACGTGGTCCAATAGCGCTCAGGCGGATCTCAGTTTCGATATTTTCACGGAAAGGTTTCGGTAGCTCATGGGCGAGGACATCCTTTCCAAACACGAAGGCAAGTACAATGGCGCCTCGGAAAAACTCGATCCCAATCAAACCGAGCCGCAACAAGTGCTTGCCAACAAGGGAGGGGATGATCTTTCGCCCGAGCTCGTGACGATTCAGTGCAGCCTCGATATCATCAACCCCAATGCCGCTCCGCCCGGCGTCGTCGGCGTCGAGGGCTTCATTGATTGGGGTGTCGGTGGGGTGAGCCATTCGGCGCGATTCGATTGGATTCAGGGTTGTTCGATGACCCTTTGCGCGACCAGCTTCAAGCTGCGGGCTCGGCTGCGTCAAGCGCCCGTACCGGGGACGAACGTTTTTGCCAAAGCAAGCATTTGTTATGGCACCAAAGCCGTTGTCCCATTGCAATTGTCCTCGGATTATCGCATCGTCGAACCCGGCGTGTCGGATATCGTCGACATTCCGCCATGGGCAACTCACGGGCTGCTCGTGGTGACGCCGTTCGATGTATTGCCGCTTCGCCAAGTGTTGCTCGAGCCAATGACGTTCGACAACCAAAGTCGATACGAAGTTCGTCCCAACGATTGCACGGAAAGCAATCGATTTCCGCTGACGTTCGACGTTCAGCGACTCAAAGTGACGAATCAATCATACGATGCAATGCGATTCTGCATCATCTGGAGGCTGGCATTATGATGGACCTTCAGACCTTTGCCGGGGCGAAACCATCCGCTCCCTTCCAGGTGAGTGGATTCGAACTCGCCGGTGATTTGGGGCCGACACGGGACCGGCAAATCGTGGCTGCTGTTCTCGGCGGTGGAGTTCGACGTTGGTCGTGGGTCCAGGTGCCGCTCGAGGGGGGACGAGGGTATTTCGAGGCGTCGTCCGATTATCTTGCGTTGGGCACCGAAACGAATTGGACCCGCGTGCCGATGGGTGGTCCAGCGGCGCAGCTCATTGCCGAATATTTCCAAGCGTGTTTGCCGTGCGCGTTCATGGTCGACCTCATCTGGAAAGCTGCGGAAGTAAAGCTCACGCCGCAACCATTCCAAGATTTGTCCGGGATGACGACGACGCAGCGGTTTGTCCAGCACAATGAGCTCATCGAAAAACAGCGTAATGGGCGGAGCGGCTTGATTGCTGGTTGCAAGAAAGACGTTGTCGTCTCGAATCGGCTGGTTACGTATCCGCAAGCAGTGTGCATTTACGGTTGGCATCAAAGCAACGGCAAACCAATACAACCGTTATCGACAGCGCATCGAGAATGGTGGTACACTGATTATTCGCACGGTATCCGGCTGATCAATCGGCAAATGGTCCTCGATGGCCAGATGGTCGACGTCGAAGCCGTCCTGCGCGATCCGTCGCGGGCGCATGTCCTTACCGGGGGCAATGACTACGCGTCGCGCACGCAGCAGAACGACGCCGTCCTGCAAGTGACGCGGTACAACACGGCGTTTCTCGGAGGCGAAGTTCCGGCGCCGCCGCAAGTTCAGCAGCAGCAAGCATCCGTTGCACCTCAAACTATTCAGCCGGCGCCGGCGGACGAATCAGCTCGAGCGCCCGACCCCGCGACGGCAAACTCGGACCTTGGGATTCGGGCGCTCGAATGGTGCCTGAACGAGCTACGAAGCGGAGTCAAAGAGGAACCACCTGGCTCCAATGCGGGGCCTCGAATCGCAGATTATTTCAAGCCCGCACGGCGCCGCGCGAATGGGCAGCTCATTGGAATTTCGAGCGGGGATTGGTGCGCCGCGTCTCAAAGTGCGGCAATGGCGGCTGTGGCTCGTTCGGGGGAGCCTGTGCCGCATGGCTATCGTGTGGCCGTCTGGGAGCTCCGGGAAGACGCGAACGAGTCCGGGGCGTGGGTGCCTGTTGAGGATCTGCGCTCCGGCCGATACCAGCTCCAACGTGGCGATTTGCTCGTGTGGAGCCGCGGGCAACCCGGTTCCAAGCTGGGGCACGTCTCGCGCATCGACGTACCGCCGGCAAGT
>DAOMZH010000947.1:0-4475 GCA_035437985.1 Polyangium sp. (in: bacteria)
AACGTCATAATCTTTTTCTCTTGCGGCCGAAATCGCCGCCGCCCCATCCTCCGCTATGTCTGCCTTGTACCCGAGCTTGTCGAGCATAGCCAGCGCCAGACGACGATTGATGGAGTTGTCGTCGACCACGAGAATGGCCACATCACCTTGCAGTCGCGGCTGCAATCTCTCGGCCAAGGATGAAACGGCAGCGGATAGGGACAACTTTATGGTAAACACGAATACCGATCCCTGCCCCACCTCGGAAGTTACTCGAAGATCACCTCCCATCGCTTGCACGATTCGCTTCGTAATCGCCAAACCGAGTCCCGTCCCTTGGTGACGGCGCGTGATTCCCTGTTCTCCTTGCATGAACGGCTGAAACAATCGGCTCAGCGTTTGCGCATCCATTCCCATGCCCGAGTCCTCGACTCGAAACGTGAGTAGACAATGCTCATTGTTTTGCTCTTCCGCCTGCGCAGTCACGATAAGACGCACATACCCGCGCTCCGTGAATTTCACTGCATTGGATAACAAATTGACCAAAACTTGACGTAATCGATGCTCGTCGCCAACGACTAAACCAGGAACATTCGGCGACGATTGCAGCTCGAGTACCACCGGCCGCGATGAAACCATCGGTTCCATCATCGCCATGATCGATGTCAGAAGGTGGCGAAGATGAAAAGGGGCCGACGTCAAAACGAGTTTGTCAGCATCGATTTTGGCAAAATCGAGCACATCATTGAGCAGGCCAAGGAGACTACGAGCACTGTCACGAATCGAATTCACGTGGTCACGCACGTGCATATCGACATCCATGGCGAGCACCAATTCCGAAAAACCCAATACCGCATTCATCGGTGTTCGGAATTCGTGACTCATTGTGGCCAAAAAAGCAGTGCGCGCACGGGCCATCGTCTCTGCGCGCAGCTTTTCCTCGGCCAACTCCGCCACCTTGCGCGTCAATTCGCGCCGTGCGCGCTTTTCTTCGAGCTCCGCCAAAAATCGCTTGAATCGTTGCTCCTCGAAGTTGCGCGCCACGACATAACCAACGATGTTCCACAACACGGTCACCATCGTTGCCGTCAATCGCGCACTACTGGTCAATTTCGAGTGCGGACTCCAAACAACTGGCAGCACCGACAACGAAATGACAATCGAACCCAGCATACGTGGCCACAGCGGCCCACGAATTGTAAAACAAAATACCACAACAGCCGTAGCCGCCGTCATGAGCGGACCCGGTACCTCACCTAGAGGCCATCGTGTCAAGTCGGAGAAGCCACCAGCAACCGAAATGCCCACAATCCATAATTTATAGGCGAAATCATGACGGCTCACCGTTCGAGCACGACGCAGCACCCACACAGAAATACTCATGACCACAATCGTAGCCAGCCGCGCCACCAACAAAAGCGTCCAAATCACCGTACCGTGCCAAAATAAATAATCGTTGCGAATCGCCGCCATGAAGATCAGAGTCGTGAAAAATATTACAATTATCCCCAAACGAGCATCCGCGACGAGAAACTGCCGACGATAGCGGTGTTGCCGCAAACGCGTGCCCACGGCCGGCGGTTGAGGTGCCTTGGTCTCCATCGGGAAGTTATCGACGAATCCCACCGAAATGTCCAGCCCCTTGTCCCGTCGTTGCAATCAAACTGCTGTTGGCTGGGTTCACGAGCGGCCAACACACAGGACCAACTCATTTACGTTTTGACGGCGCCCAAGTCTTTTATATGGCCGGGAAAAACAACGAGGCGCGCGAGTCCCTCGCTCGGTGCACGCCGACCGAACAACGGGAAGGCAGTTGCCTCGACCGACTTTCGACGAAGCTCCATCCTTGAGCCAGTGGCGGCATGCTCGGTGAAAATTTCAAACTCCCGATCGGGATGTCAGCGCTGTTTTCGATTACGGTCCGACACCCGTCGATTTCGGATCGACCCCATCCTTTGTTTCGATTTCCGTCGTCGATCCCAGCCCGCCAGCTTGTTCATTGCCGCCACGCGCTGCAGCTTTACGATCAGCATCTTCGAGCGGCCCGAGAATTCGTCGTCGCACTTCCGGCGCGATGTTTTTCTCCAATTCGAGAACTCCCAGAAATGCTCGCACCGTACGTATCCAGGCATTACGTGCTTTGATCACGTCGCTCGGCCCCATGCGCCCTTCTTTTGATTCCCGCGCACGCATCAATTCCTGCTTCTTGTGCTCCAATTCCCCAAGCCGACGGGCCGATGTCAAACGTCGCTCGTGCGCATCCCATAATTTACCTCCTGGATAAGGCAATTGTTTGAGCAAGGTTCGGTCCGCATGCGATAATCGTCCCTCCACCAAATCCGCCTCCCCCGCCTCATCCACATAACTCCAATTCACGACTGCCAAACCTTCAGGAAATAGCTTGTCGCGTAAATTCAAATATTGCGCGGCCTTGTCGGGATTGTCGACGAGCTCCGCAAAAGCCGTCAATGCTCCGTAAATCCCCCGAATCTTGCGATCATGGGCCGCATCCACCTCGGCTTGCTCCTGCTGCACCGCTGGCAATTCGTTTGACTCGCCTTCCAGCTCCGTCGATTGGGTAGAAACCAGCAATTGATGCGCTTCCACAAGCGTCGGCAATAAAAATGCCGTTCTTGGTAACCCCTCCAGCAACTTGCGTTCACGCGCTGGATCAATCCATGCAGCAACAATCGTCACCATCGTCGGCGTCGAAAGATCTCGCAATGACACGGGTACACCTCCGGAAAATCTGGTTCTCACGCATGTACCACAATGACCCCTCCCCTCGTCAAGCCCAACTTCCCGACACCTGAACAAGCCACTCGCAAGGCACCTCGAAGCAAGATATTTTACACAAGAATGCCTTTCGAGGCACCTGGATGCAAGTTGTCTTGCACAACTTTGCCTTTGCTCGGCTACTTGGCACGAGATGTCTTACAAAAAGGCGCCATCGTGAGGTGGCTGGGGCCAATCCTTGGGTTTGAAGGGGCGAAGGAAGGCGCTTGGGAGGAAATAGGGGGCCATGGCGAGGGCTCGTGATTGCCTTGAATAGTTTGATTAAGTGCGACCAAATCTGCCGCAACGTCAGGACCTGCGCGTGTGACGACGCATTGAGAAGGTACTTGCCGCGACGCGACATGAATCACCCGCGACCGCGCGCAAATGCGATTGGTGTGTACAACGAGTGCAAATACGTCTATCATCGAAAGAAATGACAGCTCGATTCGGGACGTTGGGCATGAAAACGCCGAAACGCGATTCGCTCTTGTGGGTTGTTGCTCCGCTGGTGCTCGGTGCCTGCATGCAGATTGTCGGCATCGAGGATCCCAAGCGAATCGAGGACAAGCCTGGCAACGAGACGACAGGAACGAGTAGTAGTAGCACGAGCAGTAGCAGTGGTATTTCAAGCGGCACGGGTGGAGGTGGGAGCTCGAGCAGCACGGGCGGAAGCTCGTCGGGTGGTATGTCAGGACCGTGGATATCGTGGCCCATGCCGAATCCGGTAAGCGCGCAATTGGACTACCCCGCAAGTTATTCGCTCGTTGGAACTGACATCGTGGTTGACGAGGTCACGAAACTTCAATGGCAACGCACGGTGAACAATCAATCATACACCTGGGACGAAGCGTTGGCGTATTGCAACGGCCTCGTGTATGGCGGTCACGACGATTGGAGGTTGCCTTGGCGCATCGAACTGGTATCACTAATTGACTATACTCGCTCGTCTCCGGCTATCGATCCGATTTTTCCGAATGCTCCTAGCGATGCATTTTGGACGGCAACGCCTTGGGCGGCTGATGCGAACAACGCTTGGATCGTGTACTTCGTCGATGGGGATACGTATTACACGAACACAATCGAAACCCACGCAGTACGTTGTGTCCGGTCGAATTAATGGCTGCAGACTCATCTTTACCCAGGGAATTTACAATGAAACATGCAAGTCATCTACGTTGGCCGGTACTCGCCATGGGCGTAGTCCTTTCGGCATTTTGGGTGCGGCATAGCCGAGCCGACGCGCCGCAAGGTCAATACATGACCACGGCAGACACCGTCTATGATACGAAAACGACATTGGCATGGGAACGGGCCGAATCGACTTCGACATATACGTTTGGCCAAGCAGCAGCGTATTGCGCCTCCCTCATGCTGGACGGAGGTGGATGGCGGCTTCCCAGCATGAAAGAATTGATGACGATCATTGACGATAGTCGCGTGGAGCCAGCCATCGATCTCAACGCGTTTCCGAATGCCTCGGCAGGTTATTTTTGGACGACCACCATCGTCGCCGGCAGCTCGCCCCAACAACGGTGGTATCTTCATTTCTCGAACGGGTACACGGACAAGACCCCCGAGTCCTACTCATTGTCCGTCAAGTGCGTGAAGAGAAAATAGGCAGTGACGCAACGCATTCTTGGAGGTATCCTCGTTAGACGCGATGTCGTTAATCTTCGGACATTCTTCTTTTTTCTCACGCGCGTCCGAAATTTTGGGTA
>DAOMZH010000948.1:0-4472 GCA_035437985.1 Polyangium sp. (in: bacteria)
CTCGGAGTCAATCGCTGGCCCGCGAATTGGCGGTGGCCAACGCCGAGAAAAACGATGCTTTGAAACGTGTTGATTGGGCACTCGTCGGCCAGAGTGCGGCCCTACGACAATTGCAAGCGCAAATTGCGAGCGTCGCCGTCGGCGACGAACCCATCGTTTTGCGCTCCGATCGCGATTGCGGTGCCGAAGCAGTTGCTCGGGCCATTCATGCAGCATCTCCACGGCGGGATCGACCATTCATCGTCGTGGATGGATTGCGCCTTGTTCCGGGCTCCAATGTCACGGATCTCCTTCCATTCACCAAGAAAACTGCCTCGGTTTCGCGTTTTGATTTGGCCGACGGTGGTACCTTGTTCATCAACCATTTGGATCGAATTCAATCTTCGTCTTTGGATGATTTGGCCGTTCGTATCGACGAACTCGTCGAGGCCCGCGCGGCCGGTCGCAATCCGTTGCCAGATACACGCATCATTGCGGTTACGGAGGAAATGGGGACATTGTTACCGAAGCAAGTCGCGATGAGTTTGCGCCGGCTCAATGTTCAACAAATTCATTTGCCTCCTCTTGCGGCGCGACGCGACGACATTGCAGCATTGACCGAGGTGCTCATGCGTCGGCAAGCCAAAGCTTGGGAGCGGACGATTCCAGGTATCGATGAAGATTCTTTGAAAAGAATGCAAGAACATGATTGGCCGGGAAATCTCAGGGAGCTCGAGGACGTCGTGGCTCGCGCGGTGGCCGCTATTTCCACCGATGGCAAATTGCACATCGAGCCGACATTGTTGCAAAGCGGCCGCCCTATTGGAAGTTATCGATTGCTGCGCCGTTTGGGGAGTGGAGGGTTTGGCGAGGTCTGGGAAGCGCGTCATCATTTATTGGCCCGGCCAGCGGCGTTGAAGCTGATTTTGGGCAGCGACGACCAAGATCTCGACAAGGTCGAACGGTTCAAGCGTGAAGCCGCAGCCACGGCAAGATTGACTTCACCGCACACGGTGACGCTTTATGATTTCGGAGTTAGTGAGACCGGACAATTTTATTATGTCATGGAACTGCTCCAAGGCATTGATTTGGAAACGCTCTATCAGCAATTCGGAGTCTTGTCTCCGCCGCGATTGGCCAGTTTTTTGGTCCAGGCGTGCCGCTCCCTCGCCGAAGCCCATCATTATGGCATGATTCATCGGGACATCAAGCCGTCGAATCTCTTCACGTGCCGCTTGGGTATGCAAGTCGACGTAATCAAAGTCCTGGATTTCGGCTTGGTACGATTACAAGGCGATACCCTCAAAGGGCAATTGACACAAGAAAACATGCTTCTCGGCACACCGGCATTCTTAGCTCCCGAGTTTGCTATGGGCCCGACGGGCGTCGAAACGCGAAGCGACATTTATAGTTTGGCCGCGACCGCTTGGACATTGGCCACGGGAAAGCCATTGTTTACCGGACGCACCCCTTTGGAAATCATCATGAAGCATCTTCATGTGCCTCCGCAAGCGATCCAAGACCTGGTTCCGGAAATGCCCAAAGCGGTGGCGGATATCATCATGGCCGGCCTCGCCAAACTCCCGGGCGATCGTCCAACCGCCCAAGAAATGGCACAGGCCCTCCTCGCGTCGGGCGTTCCGCAAACGTGGTCGGATCAGATGCGCCATGATTGGTGGCAAAAACACGAGATTAGCGCATTGCAGTTGCCAAAACCCTCCACGCCAAACCCAAAATTGTCGAATGGGTTCGCAACCGCGTGAGCACAGCCGCCGGGTTGACCAACCACGTCGCTCCGTCAATGGCTCGAGTGATCCATCTGCACGAATCTCAACCTTTTGCTACCAGCCGATGCCCCGCGTCTCCCTCGTTCGTCGCCTCGAATACGACGGAATAAATTCGCGGCGCGCTCCAATCGAGCCGCAATATTCCCAACTGCTGCCGCATTTCGGAATCCGCAGCAACCATGACCCGCGCCGACGGTCCCAATGGCATTCCGCGAGGACGCGAGGCAGGCATGGGCGGCGGAAAGTCCAAACTCGAAGCATACACTTCGCCCCCCTTGACGGAGAAAATCGCCAATGTGCATCCATCCAAGACGTCAATAATTTGTACATATATCGTGGATCGCGTCTTGTTCCTGAGGCGCACGCCAACCATGGGATCCGGTATCGTCGCCGATACGTCTCTTTCTGGGAGTTTCCGAGCCTCTAATTCTGCTATGCCCAGACAAACATCGTGGATCTCGGCCCCGACGATCGTCGCATGCATGTGCCCCTGCACCTCCGCGCCCAATACCCAACGAGCCCCAAACAAAACATCGACTTCATTCTCCTTCCACGTCTCCAGCCCATTGCCTTGGAACGATTGCACCAATACGTCATTACGGTAAAGCGCAATCTCGAATGCGTCCCCCATTGCTCGACATGTCAGGGCCATTTTGAGGAGCTGCCCAGATTCGCGCTCGATGGGATTTTCGGGACCCATTTTAACCTCTTCCCGACTTCTGTTACCAACGGTCCATGCGGCATCTGCGAGCTCACCAAATACGATCGCGTCGAATTGCTCGGTGCGTCGAGAGCCTAGCGTAAAGGCGGAACCAGCGGGCCTCGCATCGTCCAAATCCTCGATGACCACCCACGAGATCAGCGTTTTTTCCGTTATCGAGAACGATACGCCATCCTTTGGAGTCGTGTGCGCATAACCACCTGGCCTCAACTGCAATCCACCAAAAGTCAATTGCGCTTCACCAAAAAGTTTGACGACTCTCCACTTCCCCGTCTCATCCCAAAGCCCCTTGGGGCCGGCAAATATCCATCGTCCCAAAATACTCATGGTTTGTCTCCGCGTGAAGTGACGAAGTAGCGAGCCCCGAAAGAATCTCTCGAACCCGGCCGCTACATCCGAATTGGGGGCCGCAATTCCATCCTGTCGATACCATCATTCGCTGCAACTCCGCGCCGCGCAAACAAAAAGCCGCATCCGCTCCATTTCTTCTGGATAACGCGAGCCGCGCAGTGCAAATTCCTCAATTCACGCCAAGTCGACCTCGCCGCCGCATTCGCCGCCAAAGGGGTTGACCCCAACGCATCGAGGTGCATGCACGTAGACAAACCCAGTTCGCCACTGATTCCGCCCGGACGCACTACGCACGTACCCGCTCCCACGAGAACTCCCGACCCGCGATCGTCCCCAAGAACCACCCACTCGTCATGACGAACACACGACAAGCACCTCAGTCGGCGAGTTGGATTCGACAACTTCAAGAGCAATCGAATATTTTTTTCCACATTCCGTGAGCATCCACGCTACACAAATTGTGTATTGTGAAACCCACACGCGGGCTTCCAATACGCTTGCACGAGAGCGCGTGCAATCGATTGTGTTCCGCTGACCTACATGGTGCGTGGAGTCCGACAGTCCTTTTCGAGCTTGCGCATGATCGCCAATACATCCCCACTCCGCTGCGCGCCAATCCACGCCGCGGCCGATTCGATACTATCGTGACACTTGATGCTGTACGTCGGCGGACGAAACCAATTCACTGCCGTTACCACACTCCGAATGGCTGCTGATTTCGTAATTAATGAAACGAGCGGATTGGAACGAATATTCGCCGATCCATCCGCAATGCGTTTACGCCACATTGCATCCGGTCGCGGATTGTCGGGATCGACGATCAATGCATACACCGCACGCTCATGTCGATTCGTGAATGCGATCGCATCGAGGTGGGCGAACGAATCGATATAGGCCTGGAAATCTGCGTCGGTGTTTTCACCACCAGAAAATACTCCAACGGCGATGAGATTCTGGCGATCGAAAGCGAGGCGAAACATGGTCGACCATTCTACATGAAAACTGGGCCATCGTCATGTACTTCGCGCTGGCACTTGGGTGAACTTCACCACCTTGGAAATGCCGGCTGAGGCCGAATCGTAGAGATTTGGCGGGTGTAATTCGCGACTCACGGCATACAATAGCCGGGAAAAACCGCCGGCAAGCCGTCTTTGTAGGGCTCCGGCGATTCCGCAAATGGATGATCCTGCAAAAACTGCCAAGACGCAGCTCGACCATCCGCAGGCACGGTATGTCCCATTCCGTGATTGCACACGATTGCGGTATGCCCTTCGTCTTCGAGGGCTTGTTGGTATTGGAGGGTCGTTTTGTCAAAAGCCAAAAATACCTGATCCGTCGGCCCGCCATGAAAAAGCAGGGCCGGATAAAGATTCGTCGAATCCTGTTCATCAGGAGTGCTGAGTCGGGCTCCCGAATAAACCACAATGCTGGCGACATACCCGGAACGACGAGCTGCGAATTGCGTATTATGAATCGCGCCTGCACTAAATCCGACGCTGTAAATTCGGCGTGTATCTATACCTACAGACGCGCGAGCGCAAGCCAGCACTTCATCGGCAACGAGCAAATCATCATCGCGCGTCCCGCCAAGCGAATAAAACCACGGCAACTCGCCAGCCGACGGATCATGATAA
>DAOMZH010000949.1:0-4469 GCA_035437985.1 Polyangium sp. (in: bacteria)
TCCATTTTTGCATAAAGTGAAAGACCTTCTTCGGCCAACGCCAGAGCCTCCCCGTGACGACCTTCCGCATGGCGTAGCTTGGCCCATGACGCCAATACGCCGGGAAAATCCACCGGACACACCACCTGCAACGTGTTTTTCGCCGTTTCGAGTTCCGTATTCGCCGCGGCAAAATCGCCCATGCGGCGTAAGACCTCGCCGAGGACCCAATGCCCGCGCGCTTCATCGACCAAGTTCTTGCGCGTTTTTCCCGATTGGACGAGTTCTGCAGCAAATGCATGAGCCTTGTCGAATCCCCCCAAATCGGCATGAATCCACGCCCGGGTGAAAAGGCGCCACGAAGACACAAATGCAAAGGCTTCGTCGGGTAAAACCGCTGATGAGAGGACGCTGTCGGCTTCCTGCATGTCCCCAAGCAGCCAACGATTCGTGCCGACCATCAAAATCAGGGACATGTCCTGATAACGCCGATTGCCATTTGACTCGGCCACTGCCCCGGACTCTTCGCACCACCGCAGCGCGCTTGCAGGGTGCTCCTTGGAAAAAATATCGCGCATTGCGGGCATTGCCCGAGGCTCGTACAGTTTCATGGAAGGATGCATTTCTTCGAACGCCCGCCCAATGGATTTCATGCGTTCGGCAAACACATCTCCCTCGCGTACTCGCCCCATTTGATCGAGCGTCATTGCGACCACAGATAGATTCATCAGAAGGATCGTGGTTTCATCGAAATCGGTTGATGGGGCGACGGTCATGACTTCTTGTGAATTGACCGCAAGTGCATCACCGTCCCCAGACATTGCAGCGGTCATCAATAGGACCATCATCCCCTGTCCCCATGGGAGACTCCCCTTCGGTGCATTCGCGACGAGTTCACTCGCGTACTCGAATACGGACCCCCCAAGATCGAAAAACCAAAATTGCGCCAGGCACAAGATACCCAATAACAACATGCGTTGTTCCGGTAAAACGGCGCAAGGGAGGCCCCTCTTCGCATTAGCAATCGCGTTTATCGAATCTCCGGCCAAGTACGCCCGTTTCGCAGCCCGCAAATAATACTCCGCTGCTTTGCCTTTTTCCGCGCCCTTTTCAAAATGATCCGCGAGCCAAAGCGCATCTTCTTCGCCCCGCGCTTCCAGCCATTCTCCAGCTAGCTTATGCCCCAGCACCCGATCTTCTTCCGTTAGCAATCCATAAGCTCCCTCCCGCAAAAGCGCATGTCGAAATGCAAATTCCTCCTCCTGCGGAAAACGGCTCTCCTTGCGTTTGACCAACACCTCCAATTCAACCAGTTTTGTCAACTGCTCCAATGCAGCCGTTTGTCGCTGCCCATCCCCCAAAAGCGTCGCTACTCCGCCCGACCACGATACTTCGCCAAACACACTCGCCGCCCGCAAGACCCGCCGTGAAACGTCGTCCAGCGTCCCCAAACGCGATTGCACCATCGCCACGACCGTCTCCGGTAGTTGCCCTCCCCGCCCTTCTGCCGCAAAACGAATCAGTTCTTCCAAGTAAAACGCATTGCCCTCGGACAAACGCACGAAACGTTCGATTGTCTCGGCCGGTACGTCATTGCCCAATGCGTGCCGCACCAGCCGCTCGATTGGCTTGCGACCCAATTCTTTCAGCCGAATCTCCACCACTTTTCGGTTCGACCACAAGTCCGGAAATACCTCCCGCACCTCCGGGCGGCTCAACGCCAATACGAATACCGGCTGCTCACTCAATTGCCGCAATGCCGCGTCCAAAAACTGAATCGTCGGCCTATCGCCCCAATGCAGATCCTCCAGCAAAATCAAGACCGGGCGTTTCGCGCATTCCGCGCCCAGAAAATCCAAAAATGCCGACCGCATCTGCTCCGTCATCAGCATTCCATCAACCCGCGCTGCCCGCAGCGGAACGCTGTCGTCATCGGGAAATGAGGTACCGATGATTTCCCCCAAAAACTCCGTAACGCGTTTGCGATTCGACTCGTCAATTCGTTCGATCACGCTTTTGCGCACTTTGTCCCGACGCAGCTCGATTGTTTCGCCCTCCAAAATCCCACACGCTCCGCGCACCGCTTGCCCCAACATGCCTAACGCCGAACCTGCGCGTAATGAATCGCCGCGCGCTATCCAAATGGCTACGTCTTCATGACGATCCCGTACGGTCCGGAGAAACTCGTGCCCCAATCGCGATTTGCCCACGCCTGCAGGTGCAATCACGAGCATCGCTTGCGCATTGCCCTCCAAACATTCTTCAAAGCTCTCTTCAATGAGCCGAAGATCCCGCTCGCGACCAACACACGGCGTTGCTTTTCCGAGCAGCGTTCGCGTCCCTTCGCCCAGCTCACGTTCGTCATACAAAACCAATCCCGCCGATTCTTCGCGGACGTCGAAACGAGCATCCAACAGTCCCGCCACGACCTCGTCCAGCAATACGCCCGTTTGCTGCGTCTTTGGTTTGTCCGCGCCACATAACGTCGCCGCGCGATCGATCACTTGACCCAACGGCGACTTGTCCGTCGAATCTGCTCGCCCATTCGCCAACGCTATGGTGCGTCCAGGAACCAGGTTCTTCAGGGATAACGCACAACGCGCCGCTCGCGCCGCAAGATCCGTCGCCAAGGAAGTCGACGTCAAGAGCACCGCTATCGAGCCGTCCAAAAGCGATTCGCAACGCCCCCCAAATCGCTCCGCTTCCGCTCGAATATGTGGATCTTCCGTCACGCGTCGCGTTTGTCCCGTCGCGATGTTCTTGTCCCCTGTTGAATCGCTCGCCGCAATGAAAATGACCGCCACGGCTCTTTTCTCGCTCGTCGTCAGCGAACGCAACAAATCCAATGGAGGCGGCGAATGGAGCCGCTCGACATCCGCCATTTTGCCGAGCGAACGCAAGATCGTCGCCAGCTCTTGCCCATTCTCCGGACGATCACTCGGCTCTTTCGAAAGCATCCGCGCCAATAAATCATCGAGTGTCGCTGAAACCCCAGAGAGTTTGTCCCGCAATCGTGGAGCGTCCTCAAAAAGCACTTTTGCCAAGAGCGCTGCTACGTGCACCCCAAAAAACACCGGCTCGCCTGTAATGCATTCGAATAAAACGCTCCCCAATGAATAAATATCCGCGCGTGCATCCAGCACCTGATCGCCACGCGCTTGCTCCGGCGCCATGTATCCAGGTGTGCCCACGAGCATCCCCGTGCGCGTCATCCGCGTCGATACACGCGCAAGCGCGATCCCAAAATCCAATATCCGCACATCATCCAGTTTCCCACCCACCAAAAACAAATTGCTCGGTTTCAAATCCCGATGCACGAAACCTCGTGAATGCGCCAGCGCCAAACCCTCGGCAACGTCCAGCGCCATTTGCAACGTTTCGCCAGTACCCAATCGGCCATGCACCAGCCGCGCCGACAAGTCCTCCCCGTCCAGCCATTCCATGGCGAGCCACGGCGCCCCCTCATCCATGACTCCATGCGCTATATGCCGAACAATGCGCGGGTGTTCCAGTTCAGACAGAATTCGTGCCTCGCGAAGGAAGCGCGTCGAGTCTTCTTCCGAACCTTCACGCATGATCTTGACAGCGACGGACAAACCACTCTGTTCGTCTGTTGCTTTGAAAACATCGCCCATTCCGCCAGATCCGGCACGACGTTCCAAGACAAACCGAGACCCCACCCGGGCCCTCCCCAAAAACTCGTTGTGCATGTGAGAGATGTTACGCGAATTTGTTATGGGAACACAACCTGGATTGCTTACCTATGTTCCAATCTTTGGACGACCGAGGGCTCGTGACGATCGGCCAATCACCGCGGTACGACGCGGGTTTCGTTTAGGCGATCGACCCAAACCCATGCCGAAATCGCCTCCTCGGCCGTCCGATCCGCCGCACTTCTGCCGCACCTTCGCCACTTCGGACGCGTGATCACCCAATTTCCACCCGCACATCAGCATCGCACTCGTCCGATTTGGTGTTCGTGCCTCCTAGATTCGGCTTTTCACCCATCCGATTTGCTGTTCTTGCTCCAAATATTCGTGATGTAGACGGCAACATGGTCGATTTCTGGGAGGAGATCGGCAAATCGGTACGGAACTTGCCCATGTCAGGGTGGTTTCATGGCGCTGATGAGGAGCATTTTGGAAATTTTCATTACTCACGGTGGCTTGTTTGCTTGCCTGGAATCAAATCGCGCAAAGGGCCGGCGCCGAGTTGACACTGGAGTGTTTATCGTGCCAAGGTCCCGCGTATGGAGCTCGAATTCAACATCGCCGGCCCGTGTAATCCCGCGGAACATTACATGCTCCCGCCGGAACGACGGCTTGGCGAGGTGATGGAGCTGATTCGACGCCGCAAGTTTTTTACGCTGACGGGTGGGTGGCAGACCGGAAAAACGACGTGTGCCAAGTGGCTCCAGCGCCACCTGAATGCGACGGGGCAGTGGCGAGCATTGTGGGTGGACTTGGAAACAGCCCGGGAGCAATCCGATC
>DAOMZH010000950.1:0-4461 GCA_035437985.1 Polyangium sp. (in: bacteria)
GATCTCGATGGTCGCTTTCGACGATTCCCCTTGGGCGTCCGCAAAGTCGGACAAATCGCGGCCACGGGGCGACCACTTTGGATCACCGACATCAATGCGAATTCGCAGTGGATCGCCATTCCCGAATGGGCCAAATCGGAGGGCATTACCTCGTTCGCTGGGCACCCGCTCATTTTTCGGGGGCAAGTATTGGGCGTTCTTGGGGCATTTAGCCGCAAACCATTTCGCGATGCGGATATCGAGCGCCTGGAAAATCTGGCCAACCACGCAGCCATTGCTCTGGTCAATGCTCGGGCATTCGAAGAAATCGAGGCCCTGCGTGCTCGACTGGAAGCGGAGAACACGTATCTGCGTGCCGAAGTCTCGTCGGCCTTTTTGCGCAACGACATCATTGGCGAAAGCCCCGCGTTACAACGAGTCATGGAACAAGTCCAGCTCGTGGCTGCGACCAACGCGACCGTCCTCATTACCGGCGAAAGTGGTACGGGCAAAGAGCTCGTTGCGCGGGCCATTCACGAACATAGCGCGAGAAAAGATCGTATACTCGTCAAATTGAATTGCGGAGCAATCCCCGAGACCTTATTCGAATCGGAATTCTTTGGCCACATGCGCGGAGCATTCACGGGCGCATTGAAAGATCGACCTGGCCGTTTCGAACTTGCCGATGGGGGCACCCTTTTCCTTGATGAAATCGGCGAAATACCACTCGCAATGCAAGCGAAGTTGTTGCGCGTTCTGCAAGAGCAAGAACTCGAAAGGATCGGCGACACGCGGACGCGAAAAATCAATGTACGGATCATTGCGGCGACAAATCGTGAATTGGGGAAGGAAGTCGAAGCTGGACGATTTCGGCAGGATTTGTTTTATCGCCTCGGCGTTGTGCCGCTACACATTCCCCCGCTCCGAGAACGTCGTGATGATGTGCCCTTGTTGGTTGGTCATTTTTTGCAGCATTGCATGCAACGCATGAATCGCCGGGTGCCACCGGTCGATCCGGCATTGATGAATCAATTGATGGCCTATGATTGGCCGGGAAATGTTCGTGAGCTGCAAAATTTGGTGGAACGAGCCGTGATTCTCTGGAACGGCGGTGCGCTCCAATTTGATTTGCCCTCGTCCAAACCAATGCCTCCACAACGAGAATCCGCCCCAATGGCGACGCGCGACGACTTGAAACGCCTCGAGAAAGAGGGCATCCTGGCGGCACTCGAAAAATCAGGGGGCAAAGTATTTGGTGCGGGCGGCGCAGCCGAATTGCTGGGAATGAAACCAACGACGCTGGCTTCGCGCATGGCATCACTCGGCATTCAACGTAAATCCAAGCGTTGACGATGTATCAACGGACCTGCGCAATTCCCGGGTGATCTTTCGGACGCGGTCCAGGTGCGGACCAGAAAAACTTGCGCTCGCTCTCGGAAATGGGCACGTCATTGATACTGGCCTCGCGTCGACACATCAAACCATCATCATCGAATTCCCACAATTCATTGCCATAGGCTCGAAACCACGCGCCCGACTCGTCATGCCATTCGTATTGAAAACGAACTGCTATACGCCGAGCCTCGTACGTCCAAAGTTCTTTTACCAGGCGGTAGTCATTTTCGCGTTCCCATTTGCGCCGCAAGAATTCCTTGATTTGTTCCCGCCCCTGGACAAACCCGCTCCGATTTCGCCACTCGCTATCAACGGTGTAGGCAAGCGCGACGCGCTCGGGATCCCGACTGTTCCAGGCATCTTCCGCGGCCCGAACCTTGGCGAGCGCTGTGTCACGAGTAAATGGAGGGCGAATCGGGGTGGACGGTACCATAACAAACTCCTTACGATGACGAGCGATCGCAAGGCATGTGCACACCACGGGCCAACGACGTATCGTTCTGAAGACGGCTTGAAGTCACGGCCGCACCAGCCAAACACTCGGCATTTTCTTCATGGATCACGATAAGAATCGGAACGAACGCCGATTCGAACTACGAGATTTCGTACTTCGTGGGTACGACTTTTCGGAGTTCGACGTGCTTTCGTAGTCGTGTTAGCCGATAATTCGCCGCCATATGCAGATGCGAACCTTGGCATGTCCCATGCTCGTACATTCGTCTTAACGACCCGTGCATAGGAGTATCCGTTCATGAATGCCGCTCCCCTTGACGACACGACGCCTTCGCCCTGGCATGACGGAGAACGGACGCTGCAAGAACGGCTTGGCGTAGCGGAAAGAATGGAACGCGCAGGTCGGCGGGTGATTCGCGATTACATGCCCGATCAGCACCGAACCTTTTTTCGACAACTTCCTTTCGTCGTCCTTGGTGCAGTCGATGCAAAAGGCGCGGTTTGGGCGACGTTGCTCGACGGTTTGCCTGGTTTCGCGCATTCCCCGGACCCGCGTACCCTGCGCCTCGATACGCATCCGATTCTTGCGGATCCAGCAACATACGGGCTGGGCGTGGGAAGTGCCGTGGGGTTGCTCGGCATCGAACAGCATACGCGCCGGCGAAATCGAATGAATGGGAAAATAGCGCGCGTCGATGAAAAAGGATTCGATATCACCGTCGATCAATCCTTTGGTAACTGCCCGCAATACATTCACTCCCGGCAATGCTCATTTCACCACGAACTCGGACCACGAAACGATACCATTTCCCGCCGAGACACGAGCCTGAATGAATTCGAGCGCGACCTGATCCGGACGGCGGATACATTTTTCGTCGCAAGTTATGTGGATATCGATGGCGATCCCAATCGTCGGGGCATCGACGTTTCGCATCGGGGAGGCAAACCCGGGTTTGTCCGGGTTCGGGAGAATGTCTTGACGATCCCTGATTTCGCCGGAAATCTCCATTTCAATACGTTGGGAAACTTCCTCGTCAATCCCCGAGCAGGGCTTGTTTTCGTGGATTTCGAGCGGGGTCATTTGGTGCACCTCTCGGGTCGCGTGGAAATCATCTTTGATTCTCCTGAAATTGCGGCATTTCAAGGAGCCGAGCGTCTTTGGCAATTCACGGTCGAACAAGTCATCGTGCGACAATCGACACTTGCTTTGCGATTTCTCCCCGGACAAACATCCCCCAATTCGCTGCTCACGGGGTCATGGGAACAGACCGAGGCGAAAATCAAAGCCGAGGCATTGCGGAATTCATTTCGCCCGTTTCGCGTGGCCAATATCGTCGATGAAAGCAGTACGATTCGTTCATTTTACTTGGAACCCGTCGACAACGCAGGCATTTCCGTTTTTCGTGCGGGCCAACATTTGCCCATCCGTCTGAACATCGAATCTGGAGCGCCACCCGTTTTACGGACCTACACACTTTCGACCGCTCCTTCGGATGGCCGATATCGAATTTCGGTCAAACGCCAGGGCAAAGCCTCGCAGTATTTGCATGATCGCGTGCACCTCGGCGATATCGTCGAAGCCCGAGCACCCGCAGGAAACTTCACGATCGACGCGGCCCAATTGCGCCCCGTCGTTCTGATTTCCGGAGGCGTAGGCATTACGCCCATGCTCTCCATGTTACGCCATATCGTTTACGAGGGATTACGCACCCGTCGAATGCGTCCAACGTGGTTCCTTCATGCTTCGTCAACGCGTGCAGAACGACCATTTGATGCCGAACTGCTCGAGCTCGCGAATACTGCAGGAGATTCATTGCGTATCGTCCAAGTCCTGAGTTCCGTCGAAGGTCATGCACTGGCTGGGCACGAATACCAAGGGCGCATCGATAGTCACCTTTTGCGTCAGGTGCTGCCCTTCGACGATTACGATTTTTATCTCTGCGGCCCTCCAGGCATGACCCAAAACCTCTACGACGAATTACGCAATCTCCGAATTCCCGACGATCGCATTCATGCCGAAGCATTTGGTCCCGCCGCATTAAAGCGCCGCTTCGACAAAGGAGCCGAAAAGTCTTTTTTGCCCGTCGTCTCCACGAACCCAGTCCCGGTCACGTTCTCACGCGCAGCCAAAGAAGCGACCTGGATCCCTCTTCAAGGAAGTTTGCTGGACCTCGCCGAAGCCCAAGCGCTGACGCCCGAATTCAGTTGCCGCGGAGGCTCGTGCGGTACGTGCAAAACGCGCGTGTTGCAAGGCCAAGTCACCTACCCGACCCAGCCTTCGGCCGAGCATGCCCCGGATCAAGCATTGATTTGTTGCGCCGTTCCTGCGGAAAACAGCGAGCGCTTGATTCTCGATTTATGACGGGACGTTCCTGGTAAAACCACGCCCAATACGCTCACGGAACGAGCATGCTCACGAGCCCTCGCCCCCGAGTCCTGCACCACGCGAACCCGCACGCACATCAGGTTCTAGTGTCCTGAGTCAGAAGTTCGTAAAGTAATGCCGTAGGTCACGCCAAACCTCGCGGCGGGTTAAAGAGTCAGTCTCGTAACGCGGGACTGGGTTCGTCTGGAACGTACGGGGCGGGTTAAAACCCGCCCCTCCACATAACGAAGTTACTCGCGCTGCCGCGC
>DAOMZH010000951.1:0-4457 GCA_035437985.1 Polyangium sp. (in: bacteria)
ATGAGCTCGCCTTTGCGATCCTTGTACTCGTTGAAGATCAAGTCGCGCTCAGCATCACGTACACGTTGCAACAAGACCTGTTTGGCAGTCTGGGCAGCAATGCGACCAAATGTGGTTCGTCCCTGCTTGAGCTTCAGAATGTCGCCGAACTCGCGGTCCTGATCACGCGCCCTGTCGGCATCTTCGGGACGCCAAAAAACCTGGAAACCAAGCTCCTCGCCCAATGTCGCATCGAGCTTGTGTTTCTCGACGTCAGCCAGCGAGATCTCACGCTCGGCCTCGACGACTTCCTCGACCACGGTCATGTACTGAAACAAGTCGACTTGACCCGTCTCCTCGTTGAACCGCGCCTCGAGTTCTCGTGTCGGACCAAAGACGCTTTGGCCTGCTTTCAAAATCGCAGCCTCGATCGTCTCCACCAGGATTTTTCGCTCGATGCCCTTCTCCTTGGCGACCTGATCAAGGATTGTTCCGAGGCTCATGTCCCCGGCCGGCGACGCTCCCATCGTTGCCATGCTGCTCTAGTCTCCTGATCTCCGACTAACGGTTCTGCCCTTTGGGCTTTACACGCTCACTCTTGCCCGCCCCCGAACTCTTGGCTTTCTTAGGCGAAGGCGCGAGTTCGAACACGAGACGCGCCTCGACGACATCGTCGATGGGCGCTTCGATTCTTTTTCCGTCCACGAGAACGGCAACCTTGTCATCCGACGCTTCCAAGAGCTCACCGCGCAACAGACGCTGACCGTCCGGTGCAGGACGCGCGAGCTTGACACGCGCCGACTTTCCACGAAATCGGCGGAAATCCGCCGGGGATTGAAGCTTCCGATCCAGCCCTGGTGACGACACCTCGAGGCTGTACGCATGTGCAACCACGTCCACTTCATCCAGTACCGTCGAGATATCCCGCGAAACATTCGCGCAATCTTCAAGCGATACGCCTCCCGCCGGATCTGACGACATGGACGCAGCGGCCTCGTTACTCTCGATCGTAAACCTCAACGTCCACGCACCATGATCAGTGCCCCACTCGAGGTCCACGAGCGTCACGCCATGCGCAGCCAGCACAGGAGTCACGGCCGCCCGAAGGCGATCGAAATCCACGCTGGTCTTGCTGACTTGTTCGTTCGAGGCTTGCTGCATGCGAAAAGTGACGACGAGACGGTTCTCGGCTGATCCTGCGTGAGCTTTCGAGGTTTCGAGCCGCTTTTGGCGCCCTTTACCCCGACCCCACATCGCGCGAGCTACATGGCGACGTGGGTACTCACGCGAAAAAAAAAGAGCCGATTCCCAAAACGGGAATCCGACTCCGCGGATCCGCCTAGTTTCGTCGCGCGTACGTTAGACGAACGTAAAGGAATATGCAAGGGGCCAGCGGCTCGGGCCACAGAAAAGACCGCGCCTTTTTCCAGACAAACCCTGGCAGACTGTCAAGCAAGGTTCGGCAGCGCCACGACATCCACGTGGAGCACTTCAGCAAATGCCGCGATTTCCTTCAAACACGCATCGGTCGGACGGTTCGACACGCGCATCTTCGTGCACGTCGCGTGCGCACCGTCGAACACCGTGTTCGAAATCTCTTCGATGTTGATTCCATGGCGCTTGAGCACACTCAGCGTGTTGGCCAAAACGCCCACCTTGTCGAGCATGCGAATGACCACTGCATAACGAGCCGGTGACGTCGCACAAATATTCACGACGTTCGGTACGTCTTCTTCCGTCAAAAACGCACGTACGATCCGCGCGGTCTCGAGCGCAATCGCGCGCTGCGCTTGCTCTGTCGAGGCCGCGATGTGCGGCGTTCCATAAACGATTCCCCGCCCCAAAATTCTGAGCTCGTAGGCCGCACTTGCCGCATCAGGTTCGCCCGGAAAAACATCGAGCCCGACCCGCAAACCCTTCTTCACGACCGCGTCTTCGAGCGCTTCCGCTTCCACAAGATCACTCGACGCCGTGTTGATGAACGTCGCCCCATCCGGAAGTGCATCGAGCACCTTGCGACCAATGATGCCGCGCGTCTGCGCCGTCAGCGGCAAATGCACCGTGAAGATGTCGCTACGCGCCGCAAGCTCTTCGAGTGTCCGCGCAAATCCCACATCCAAACGCTGCGCGCGCGACTGCGTGAGCGATCGCGACCACGCGACGACATCCAGACCAAACACACGCGCTCGCGCCACAAGCTCCCGACCCACAGCACCAAGCCCCGCAATGCCAATGCGCCGACCAAAGACGCCACGCGCATTCGCATACTTGCTCTTCTCCCAACGTCCCGCGCGTAAGTCGATCGTCGCGTCCACGATGCGACGATCGAGAGCAAGAATCATCCCCATCGCCAACTCGGATACGGCGATCGCGTTCTTGCCTGGACACGTCGCGACGTAGATCCCTCGCGCACTCGCCGCTGCAACATCGATGTTGCTCACCCCCGCTCCAGCGCGGATGATCAAATTCAATTGCCGCCCAGCCTCGATGGCCTTTGCGGTCACTTCCGTCGAACGCACGACGAGAATGCCGATTCCGTCGAGCGCCGAAGGAAGCGTCCCACTCGTCAATTCAGGGCGCGAAATGATCTCCACCCCGAGCACTCGCAATTCATCGAGCGCACGAGTGTCCATTTTGTCAGCGAGGAGCAGGCGCATGAGGGCTCCAAGGTAGCAGTGCGGACGTCAAAAGTCGCGCACGGGAACCGTGGCCAAAGGAAATGCTTGCTCAAACGTCAAGACGAACTCGCCCGGAAACGGTCCGTTCGGCGCAGCTGAACGCGTGAGCGGAACGCCCCAATCGATACGCCAAGCGGTACGCGAAAACTGAGGAAAAACAGCGCGCAATCCAAGCCCCACGCCGTGCTTGATCTGCATGTCGGCGAACCCATCGAACGCATCGCCCATGTCCCAAAACGCCACCGCCCCCGTTTGCACCGACAAGATGTTGATCGAACGCGTCCGAAACTCGAGGTTGCACGCAACCACGTCCTCGCCGAAGAACCCTTGCGTCGCGTATCCGCGCAAGCGCGTGTCCCCGCCAAGCACCGAACGACGATTCATGTAGTTGCGGATCCGAGAGAAAATACGAGCGTCCGCGATGAGGCGACCAAGACGTGTTCGGGGACTGTGCACGCGTAGTCCCACGTCGATCGACGCATCCGCAATACGATCCGGCTGCGCTTCGACAACGCCCTCGGCATATCCACGCACGAGGCCATCACCGAGCGGCACCGTGTAGCTCGCGCTCAGCATCGTCCCCACGAAATTGCGCGATGCTCCGATCGCTCGAAACACCGGATACAGGCGCAAATACAGATCGTGTCCAACACGGATGTCTTCTTGCAAGCCGAGCGTGTTCAAGTCGATCGTGCGCATGAAGCGCGTCGTGTACGCACGCATTTGGACGAACGGTCCCACGCGCGTGTCACTTCGGGGCAGAGCAAACGCGACAAACTCGTTGGCTGCGTCAGGATCGTATGAGGACAAATCATCCGCGCGATACACGCGCCGGTTCGCCTCGATGCCCATGCTGAAGTCGTGCTTCGTGCGAATACCAAACGAGCGCAAGAGCGTGTACGAGCCCGCTAAAATATCCGAGCGATAGCGAAACGGAATCGCTTCCTCGGCTTCCGTCGAAGGCGCATCGTACAGTGCCAGTTTCCCGCGAACGTACCGACGATCGATCTCGTACTTCCAACCAACCTTCGCCAAGTACGACCACTTCGCCCGCGTCGAGAACAACGGCTGCCCATAATTGAGCGTGCCGTTCGAACCTTCAGCTTTGCCCGTTTCGCGGTTGAACACGACGTTTGTCTCGGCCTGAAGCAGGATGCGACTGCCACCAACGCGCGGGATGATGTACCGCGCACCCACCGCCAACGTCTCGGGCTGCAAGAGCAAATTCACTGCCGCTGTGTGCTGCGTCCCGAGCAGGTTCACTTCACTTGGTTGGAGCACCAAGTATTCGAATCCACCAGCGGGCGTGAGACGAAAATCGGTGTTGAGCCGCAAGCTCCAAACATCTTTCGTCGCTACGACCAGGCGCACCCGATCCGGCGCGCTGCCCTTCACGGCAAACACGAGCACGAGGGAGAACTGCGTGATGGCGCGTAAGTTGCGCCCGGTTTCATCCGCGAGGTCCTGACGAAACTGCTGTCCTACTTCGAGCAACAGTTCGCGACGAATGACGTACTTGCGCGTGCGGACGTGAAAAATGTTCAGAAAGCCTGGAGCCGGATCGCGCTTCTCGATCACGTCGAGAGAAACGATGTCGACAGCTTCGATGGTTTTTCCGTCGGGTGTTTCATCCGCTTGCCGTTTGTGTTTGCGCAGGTACTCGGCGATCGTTTCGCGTTCGTACAATGAGTACACCGGACGCGGCAACGCGTCGGAGTCATTCGTTTGAGCCCAAACGGGGGTGGCGAAGAGCCACAGGATCAGGGCGAGGGTTTGTCCGGCGAAGCTGGCGGATACGTG
>DAOMZH010000952.1:0-4452 GCA_035437985.1 Polyangium sp. (in: bacteria)
GGATGCATGGGACCTCCGCCCAGATCTTACTCGATTTGCGCCCCATGATGTCGAGCTGGTCTCCACGAATTTTGATGTAATTTGTTTTGCTAAGACAAGTTTCATTGTAATTTGGCCCTCTGGCGGCCGCCAGGCGCCGCCATGGCGGTCGCCACCCCCCATGGGTTGGCGGGCCCGGTAAAACTCCGAGGTTTTGGAGGTAAAACATGTTGGCACGGGAGTCGCATAATGGGAGGGCATGCAAGCGACGGCGTTGACATTCATTCTGGTGGGACTCGATGCGTATCCGGTACGCGTCGAAGTCGATTCGGGGCGCGGACCGGCGGCGTTTCACCTCGTCGGTTTGGCGGAAGCTTCGGTGCGCGAAAGTCGAGTGCGGGTTCGGGCTGCACTTTCGCAAATTGGAGTTGCTCTTGACGAACACGTCATGACGGTTAATCTTGCTCCTGCGGATTTGCGGAAAAGCAGCAGTGGGTTTGACTTGGCCATTGCGATGGGCGTTTTGGGAGCTTTGCGCAAAGTGCCGGCGAAAGCGTTATCGGGCATTGCGTTTCTGGGCGAATTGTCGCTCACGGGGGCGATTCGTCCGGTGCGCGGAGTGCTTCCGGCGCTTCGAGGGGCTGCGGCGCAAGGGGTTTGTCGGGCCATTGTGCCAGCGCTCAATGGTCCGGAAGCTGCCGCGGTGAAGGGCATTGAGGTGTTCAAAGCCGAGCATCTCGCGGATGTCGTGACGGCGCTGGGTGGAGGCCAGCCGCTGGCGCCTGTGGGGCCTCGTCCGGCGTCGGCGCCGATTGCGACGGCGGATTATGTTGATTTGGCCGATGTACGGGGGCAACTTGCGGCACGTCGGGCATTGGAAATAGCGGCGTCGGGTGGGCACAATCTATTGATGATGGGTCCTCCGGGAGCTGGCAAAACCATGCTCGCGCGGCGATTGCCGACGATCATGCCGCCGCTCGACGACGAACACGCACTCGAAATCACGGCACTTCATTCGATTGCGGGGTTATTGCAAGCTGAACGTGGTATTGTCCAAATTCGGCCATTTCGCGCGCCGCACCATACTGTGAGCCCAGTGGGGCTCGTTGGGGGAGGGGATCCGATTCGGCCGGGTGAAGTATCGTTGGCGCATCACGGGTGTCTTTTTCTCGACGAACTTCTGGAATTCAAACGTGGAGCTTTGGAGGTATTGCGTCAGCCGCTCGAAGACGGGATCGTTTCCATTTGCCGGGCGCGAAGTAGGGCCACATTTCCAGCCCGCCCGCTGCTCGTGGCGGCGGTGAATCCCTGCCCGTGTGGGTTTTATGGGGACAAACAACGGCGGTGTACATGTTCGCTCGAACGCGTGCGCATGTACCGCGCGCGTTTGTCAGGGCCGCTTGTGGATCGGATCGATTTGCATGTGCCGCTTCCCCCGGTGGACGTGGCGAATATCGTGGGAAAATCGCGGGGTGAAAGCAGTGCGGAGGTGCAGCGTCGGGTGATCCGAGCGCGGGAAGTGCAAATGGCGCGGCGGACGGCAAAAGAAACGAGCGTCGCGACAAACGGGGAACTCGGCCCGCGGGATTTGGAACGTGTGGCGACGCCGGAGCCTGCAGGTTTGTCGATACTGGCGCAAGCCGTCGAAAGATTGGGTTTGTCGGCGCGAGCCTACAGCAAAGTGTTGCGAGTGGCCCGCACGATTGCCGATTTGGAAGGAAGCACCGCCGTACGCGCGGCGCATGTGAGCGAAGCCATTGGTTCACGATGGCTCGATCGCCTCGATGGTCAAGTGCCCGCAACGAACGCGGCCGCGACCGTTTGAGCAAAAACAGATTTACCCGGGAAACGATAGGCGTTTGTCGGGGAAACCTTCGCGATAGCGCGAGGGAGCAGAGAACCATTGTGTGCAGAAATGAAAAGGAAGAAGAGGGTACAGACATGCTCGCAGAAATCGCTGAAAAGGTCAAGTCGCTCAAAAGCATCGTTGGTTCCATCGAGAAGCAACATGGCAAAGGTTCGATCATGGCTTTGGGGGACGAGATTCCGAAAAACGTTCCGTCGATTGGGACTGGATCGATTGCGCTCGATCAAGCCTTGGGCGTTGGAGGATATCCGCGTGGAAGGGTCATCGAGATTTACGGGCCGGAGAGCGGCGGGAAAACGACATTGACTTTGCATGCCATTCGGGAGGTGCAGCGGACGGGAGGGCTCACGGCGTTTGTCGATGCGGAACACGCATTCGATGCGAATTACGCGCGAGCCATTGGCGTGGATACGGACACGGTGCTTTTTTCGCAGCCGGATTGCGGCGAACAGGCGCTCGATATCGTCGAATCGTTGGTGCGTTGTGGACAGATTAGTCTCATCGTCGTCGATTCGGTTGCGGCGCTCGTGCCCAAAGCCGAGATCGAAGGGGACATGGGTGATTCACATATGGGTTTGCAAGCGCGCCTGATGAGTCAGGCATTACGCAAGCTCACGCCGATTCTGAATCGCAACGAGACGACGATCATGTTCATCAACCAATTGCGCCACAAGATTGGCGTGACGTTTGGCAGTCCGGAAACGACGACGGGTGGCAATGCATTGAAGTATTATGCCAGTGTGCGTCTCGACGTACGGCGCATCGGGACGGTGAAAGCGGGCGAGGACCCCGTGGGATCCCGAACGCGCGTCAAAGTGGTGAAAAACAAGGTTGCTCCGCCATTTCGCGAAGCTGAGTTCGATTTGCGGTGGGGCAAGGGGATCGATGATGCGATCGACCTCATCGATCATGGCTGCTTGCTTGGAGTCATTGAAAAGAGCGGCTCGCATATGTCGTTTGCCGGGGAACACTTGGGGCAGGGACGCGAGCGTTCGCGCGAAGCATTGCTTGCGGATCCGCGGCTGATGTCGGTTTTGCGGACGGCAGTGATGGCGACCTTGGAAAAGCAGCCGTTGCCGCACCGATCGTCGGAATCGCGAAACTGAAGAGATAGCCTGGAAAAACGAAATCGCAGAGAACGAAAACCAGTTTGCACA
The DNA here is from genome assembly GCA_035437985.1 of Polyangium sp. (in: bacteria). GTDB lineage: Bacteria > Myxococcota_A > Polyangia > Polyangiales > Polyangiaceae > Polyangium. Next base: position 3,004 of record DAOMZH010000952.1, read on the forward strand.
TTTGGGGCTTCAGATCGCCTGCGGCGCCTTGCGCCCCAAACCCCAAAATCGAGAAAAGCAAGAACAGAAACGCATTGCGTAGGAAAGGGATACGACCATGAGCGACGGAATGAACAAGGTAATTCTTCTCGGCAACCTCGGCACGGATCCGGACGTGCGTTATACATCGAGCGGCACGGCCGTGATGCATTTTCGCATGGCGACGAACGAATCGTTTCTCGATCGTAATCGCGAATTGACGGAGCGGACCGAATGGCACAGCGTGGTGATGTTTGGATCGCGGGTAGAAGGGCTTTCGCGGGTGCTGACCAAAGGCACGTGCTTGCTCGTTGAAGGGACGTTGCGTACGACGTCTTATGAAAAAGACGGGACGAAGCGATATCGCACGGAGGTGCACGCGCGAGATATTTGTTTTGCATATGGAAACCCGCGGACGCCGGATGTTTCGGCCCCTGTGCGTGAGCCTGACGAAGGTTATGGATCGGTCGAATTGCCGCCGCTATCGGACGAACCTCCGCCGCTCGCGGCCGAAGAGCGGCCTGCTGCATCGCCCAAGTCGAGGTCGTATCGACCCAAGCGCGCGGGGCAAGGAGCGCCGCGTTCGGGGACGCAAGGTGTCGAGACGTATCCGTTTTGAAGGTTGAGGTTCGATTTCGGGGCGGATGGTGCTACGCTGCCGCCCCGATGAACCCCGCCGACGAACTCGCCCTGCTTTTGCGCCCTGCTGCGGGTGGCCTTTACCTCGTTTCCACCGGCCGCGCGCAGCAACTCGCCTTGCAACGTGCCCTTTATCGCGTCGATTCCGACGCCAAAGTCGCCGATGCTTTTCGGGCGGCCTTGGATCGGCTGGCGACGGCGCGAGCCATCATTCTCGGAATTCCTTCCGATGTTGGGGCGGGCTTCATGCGCGGCTCGAACTTGGGCCCACAAGCCATTCGCACGCGTCTCCTCGAAGAATTCCCGGATTGGCCCGAACGCGCGGCAGCACAAGGCATTGTCGACATCGGGGACGTGTTTGTCGTTCCGCAACTGCTTCACGACGACATGCTCGGCGAAGAACAAAAGCGTGCGTCGCGCCAATCAATTTATGCCCATGTACCAGAGGACGTTCGGGAAGGTTTGCCCGTTTCGCCATTATCGATTGCCGAGCGAGTTCTGGATTTGGTGTTGCAAATCAATCCGCAGATTCGGCCATTCATGATTGGTGGCGATCATTCGACGGCGTGGCCCGTGGCGTGGGCCTTGTCGCGTCATCGAAAGGATCGTTGGGGTATCGTGCAGCCGGATGCGCACACGGATCTTTTGAAGGAACGTTTGGGGATCAAAATATGTTTTGCGACCTGGTCGTATCATGCGAACGAGCTTCTCGGGCGTGACGGGCGTCTCGTGCAGGTGGGTACGCGGGCGTCGCGTTACGATCGCGGGCATTGGGAATCGAGCCTCGGGGTG
>DAOMZH010000953.1:0-4449 GCA_035437985.1 Polyangium sp. (in: bacteria)
TCAGTCTCTTTGGCGCAGCCAAAGAGATTGTGAGACCCGACGGCGAGCCCCCATCGAAAACCAAGCCTCGCGGAGCGCGCTTGTTAGCGCGCGGAGCGAGGGGCCAAATTCTGGCCCGGATCCAATTCACACCCCTATCGAACCTTCCGCATGGCCTCGAAAATATTGCGGAACTTCGTCCCCTCGCGGAAAAACACCGGAGGCTTGCCGATCGGCGCAGGGATATCGTGCCAGCCGGCTTCGTATCCTTTTCCCGACCAAAGGTGAATCCACGAATCTTTGGGTAAATACACCCGCCATTCTTTCTTCCCCGCTTCGAGCACCGGCGCGACCATGAGGTCCGGGCCGTACATGTATTGGTATTTCAATGCATGAAGCTCGACGTCGTACGGATCGTGGAGCAAAGGATGCCGCATGGGAGGCAAACCCATTTGCACGTATTGCTTGGAGACTTCGCGATGGTAAGGCCCCATCATGTAATACATCTGCACCATGTGGGCAAAATGGGCGAGCGTCTCGGCGTCCGAATCGAATTGCCAATTGCGTTCGGGTTGATTGCCTTCATTCGTACGCATGATCGGCGAAAACGCCGCCTGTTCGCACCAGCGAAGCAATAACTCCTTCGGACGCTTGATCCAAGCAACCGACGCATACCCACCAATGTCCGAATGGTGAAAACCCGTCCCGCAAAATCCCAGGCTCAAAGCCGCAGGAATGACCGTGGGAAATCCGTCGTCGTAGCTCCAATTGACGAGTTGATTGCCGGCCCAAATGGCCGAGGTCAAACGCGAACTGCCCGAATACCCGGCGCGCATGAAGAACGCGAGTTCACCCAGGCCGTTGGCCTCTTCAATGGCTTCACGATTGACCCGGGCAAACATCATGGGGTAATCGTTGTGCGCATCGACGCCTTTGCGTCCCGTCGCGAGCAATGCATCCGGCGACAAACTTTCCCCAAATTCGGCCATCCAGCCACTCATGCCGATTTTGATCATGTTGTCTTGGATGATGGTCTTGAACCAACGCCGCGCATCCGGATTGTCAAAATCGACGATTCCGGCAGGAAATGTGGTAAAGTCGGCGTGCAGCACATTGCCGTTCGCGTCCTTGACCAAATATCCCTTGGCCTTGCCATATTGGTACATGTCCCCTTCCGGGACGAACATCGGGTTGATGTAGCCAAGGAAGCGGACGTTGGTTTCGCGCAATCGTTCGATGTAGGCCGGCAAATCCGGATAGAGAATCGCGTCGTAGTGATAATTCCAAAAAACGTGGGAGCCGAATTCGGTTTGACGTCCGCCCTCCCAATCGCGCGCCCAAACAGCCGCTACGCGAATGCCCGCCTGCCGCGCGGTGCGCACTTTCGCCGCCACGACTTCGCGCCCGCCTTGCACGCCAAGCCATAATCCATCGTACGACCACGACGGCAATTCGGCTTGTCGACCCAAATACGCGGACAAACGGGTCACGAGATCCGGCAATTCACCCACATCGACCCGAATACGCGTCGGAACACCCCACACGTAAATGCCATGACGATCCGCATCGCGAAAATCGAATTCTTGGTACGCCGGTGACTCGATATGACACGACAAACCGCCCGAGCTGATGAACGTCGGTTGCGGAAAATGCGTATTCTTCCAACTTCCCCCGGACTTCGAATGCCAATTCGCGAGCTTCGTAATGAGATCGTTGCCCCGACCCACCCCTTTTTCTTGCACCCAAATGGGCATCTTTCGGCCGCGTAAATCGAGCACCGAAAACTGCTCGCCACACCCATAAACATGGTCGTTCGCATTCGCCACGAGCGACATGCGCAATCGATTGTGCTTGCGTAGCGTTCCGGACAACTCGATGAAAGCAGCGCCGTCGTCCTGCATGTACACCCGCAAACGCGCGACGTTCGGAAACTCGACGAGCACATCGTCCGTCGTCGCCGCGTGCAAGACCCATGGTCCTGCCGCAATGGGACTCTGGATGGTCTCCGCAATGTGGTAATTGCCCCGATGCGAACCAATGGCGGGGTTACCCTCCGCCAGCATGAGGCAAGGGCGCGCGAGCGAGTGTTCGAGGATCAGCTTGCCCCGAAGCGAGATCCGTAGCGCGTCCGTGCCGGCTTGGATTCCGATCATGTCGATGCGCATCCTACATCGAAACGACTGGTCACCGCACGTAATTTTTTCTTGGTGCGTGTTTAGCAGGCAGCTCACAATCATTCCCACGAGCACCCGCGAAAAGTCTGGTATTTTCTGCCCTGATTCGCTACATCTGCTTGTCGAAACGGCAACTCTGCATCGCCGTCTCCTGCTCCCAATGGTCTCGACCGACACGACGCGCAGCACCTCGAGCAAACTCGAGTCATGCATCTACGAGGGGCGAGTTTTTCATCGTCGACGCGCCCAAACCGAACACGCATTTTCGTATGAATTGTTCTTTGCCTTCCTCGATGTCGACAACCTCGAAGCGCTCTGTCAGCAAAGTGAAATTGTCAAGTACAATCGCGCGGGGCTGATTAGCTTCGACGAACGTGATCATCTTGGCGATCCTCGACGACCGCTGCGAAAAAGGCTCGAAGAAGATGCGCAGCGTTCCGGGGTCACCCTACCCCGCGGGCCGATTTTTGTCCTGACGCACCTTCGGCATGTGGGATACAGTTTTAATCCGGCGTCTTTCTTTTATTGTTACGACGAACACGGGCAGCCGGTCACCCACTGTGTAGAAGTTCGGAATCATTTTGGAGAACGATCCACGTATTGGTTCGGGCACGGAACGGCGTCTCCTTTCGACGAACGCGGTATTGCGCGAGCGCGCAAGAAATTGCACGTGTCGCCATTTCTTTCGATGGACGGTGAATACGAAGTTACCCTCGGCGACCCCGGGGAACGACTGACCATGCGTATTGATTATTTTTCGCGCGAAGGCTCGGCTCAGGTCGAAACGGGGCTCACTTTGCAACGTGCACCGTGGAGGCGTGACGTGATAACGCGAGCTGTGCGGCGTTTTCCGCGCTTGTCCGTGGATATTGCGTTATGGATTTATCGCGAAGCGGCCAGGTTGACGCTCAAAGGCGTGCGGTTTTTCTGGCATCCCGAGGGCAAACTCCCACGTGTGCCGCTACCTTGAGGGGCTCTCCGGAAACAATCCTTCTTTCGCGCAGATCTCACGAATGAAATTGTTCATTTTGTCGGTCAATTCGACGCGATATGCTTGCACTTCGTCTTCCGTAGCCCGTTCCCGGGCAATTTTCGGCGGCAAAAACGTCGGGCTGCAATACGTCGTCAAACGAACGGGGCGAGGAATCAAGGAGGGGCCAAGGCCGCGCATGATCGGCAACGGCACCTTCCATTTGCGATATGCAAAAGTCGTCAAGGGGTTGTCGTACAAGGTGTAAATCAAATCAGCTGCTGGACATGCGGCGAGCAAAATGGGTTTTTGCGCTTCGAGGGCCAAACGGGCAAACCCCGAACGACCTTTCCAATCCACTCGAAATCGCTGTGTGGATGGGCGAATGGCTTCGCGTAAGCCTCCGGGGGCAACCGCGACGACATGTCCTTCGTCGAGCAATTGGCGCGCCACTTCGGGTTGCGTGTTGACCATACCCAAACGCTCGAATATCGAAGCTGAACGTTCCGTGCGAAACCATATCGCATCGCCAAGCGCCCGCACGGGACGTCCCGAAGCTTTGTAAATGGCATACGCCGTCAAAAAGAGGTCGTAGGTCGCCATTCCGTGGGTCGTAATGCCCAGAAGGCTACCCTCGCGTGGAATATGCTCTCCTCCGACGAGCGAAAATGAATGGTATCGTCCGAGGGTTGCATGAATGCCGCCCAATACTTGCTCGATCAATTCAGGATCGACTTCCCTCACGCCACACCTTCCTCGAAGCTTCGTCCAACAATGCCTGAATTCGCTGCGTAATCAGCGTATGCGTAGTCTCGAGCCACGCGTCATCGATCGCCCTTGGTGGGGAAAGAACCAAAGGTTCTCCAATCACCGTATGAAATTTGACCGGAAAATCCACGGTAAATGGATATAGGCCCATGGGGCCGAGGGCAAACCATAACGGAAATTTAGCGGGAAGCCGCAATCGCCTTCCCAGAGCATGACCATCATTGAGGCCCAAGAATCGATCGTCCATACCTACGGTCGCTGCGGGGACGAGCGGCACGCCTAATTCAAGGGCGAGGCGCAAATATCCTCGACGTTTTCCCCAATCGACTCGATGCCGATTCCAAAAACCTCGCAATCCTTCCTGCGTTCCACCAGGCGCCACGAATACAGTTTCACCCCGAGAAATGGCCGCTCGCAACTCCGGACCATCTCCAGGAATGCATCCATTGGCTTCGAGGTATTCCGGGAACAAGGGAATGCGCCACAATCCTTCGTGTACGATGCTGCGCGGAAGATAACCAGAAGCGGCGCGTACTTCCTCGGCCAAAAGCGCCAAAT
>DAOMZH010000954.1:0-4448 GCA_035437985.1 Polyangium sp. (in: bacteria)
CCGAGCGAGTACGGCAGAAGCGACGCCTTCGAGGGCGCATCGATATTCGCCGCACGTTACGGCGTAGTCTGTCCACGGGCGGTGTTCCGTTTCGTCCAGCTCGGCGTGCTCCGCGACGTGACAAACCCGTTCTCGTGCTCCTGTGTGACGTCTCGGATTCGGTGCGCCTGGCATCGCGATTTCTTCTGGAGTTCGTTGCGGTCTCGCAAGAACTCTTTGGCGGTACGCGTTCGTTCGTTTTCGTGAGTGACACCGTCGAGACGACGGAACTCTTTCAGCTCAAACCATCCAATGTCGTGCTGGGTCTCATCGAGCAGGGCACGATCGTCGATCGCACGCGCAACTCCAACTACGGACGCGCTTTATCCATGTTCGAGGAGCAGCTCGGACAAACACTAGATCGTCGCGCCACCGTCGTGATTCTCGGCGACGGCCGAACGAATTTTCTTGGAGACGAAGTGGCTGTCGTCGAACGGCTCCGCAATAGGGCTGGAAGCGTGCTCTGGATTTGTCCCGAATCGCCAGCGAGCTGGGGAATGGGCGACAGCGCCATGCCGCGGTACGCAACCGCCGTCGACCGCGTACTCGTCGCGCGAAATGCACGTGAGCTGGAGGTTGCAGCGAGAGAGCTTTTGGCGCGGCGCAAGTAGCGCTATGCCGCTGCGGTCATGTCTCTCGACGACCGCAAACTCCAAGACCTCCGAGCGCGCGTGGAGCAAGGGGGTGCCCCCAAGTACCACGAGAAAAACCTCGAACAGGGCAAACTCTTTGCCCGCAAACGAATCGAGCTGTTGTTCGATGAAGGCAGCTTCGTCGAAGACGCACTGCTCGCGAACGCCGTCGATCCAGAACTACCTGCCGATGGTGTCGTGACTGGAACGGGGACCATCGACGGTCGCATCGTTGCGGTCATGGCCAACGACTCGACGGTCAAAGCTGGCTCATGGGGACGGCGCACCGTCGAGAAGATCCTGCGCATTCAGGAAACGGCAGCAAGCTTGCGTTGCCCGCTGTTTTACCTGGTCGATTCTGCTGGCGCGCGCATCACCGATCAAATCGAGATGTTTCCTGGGCGTCGCGGTGCAGGTCGCATCTTCTACAACCAGGTGCAGCTGAGTGGTCAGATTCCGCAGATCTGTTTGCTGTTCGGACCTTCAGCGGCCGGCGGCGCGTACATCCCAGCCTTCTGTGACGTCATCGTGATGGTCGACAAAAACGCCAGCATGTACCTCGGCTCGCCGCGCATGGCCGAGATGGTCATCGGCGAAAAAGTCACGCTCGAAGAACTCGGCGGTGCCCGCATGCATTGTTCCGAATCGGGTTGTGGCGACGTGCTGGTGAAGACGGAACAAGAGGCGATTGCTTGGGCCAAACGCTACATCGCCGTCATGCCGCAGAACCACGAGTCGTCGCCTTCGACGATCGCGGCACGACCTCCCAAGACCGCAACGAAGCCGCTCGAGGAGATCATCCCGGTCGACGAAAACAAACCCTTCGACATGATGGCGGTCATCGATGCGGTGATCGACGAAGGTTCGTTTGTCGAAATCAAAAAGCTCTGGGCCAAAGAAATCCTGACCGGGTTCGCTCGGATCGAAGGACGCGTCGTTGGCATCGTTGCGAATCAGCCCAAGTACAAGGGCGGTGTGCTCTTCGTCGACTCGGCAGACAAAGCTGCGCGCTTCATTTGGCTCTGCGACTCGTTCAACATTCCGCTGCTTTATCTCGCCGATGTACCGGGTTTCATGATCGGCACGCTCGTCGAGAAGCAGGGCATCATTCGCGCGGGCGCAAAGATGATCGCCGCGGTGAGTGAAGCGACCGTACCGAAGATCTCCGTCATCGTGCGCAAGGCGTATGGAGCGGGTCTCTACGCGATGTGCGGTCCCGCGTTCGAACCTGATGCATGCATTGCCCTGCCATGTGCCTCGATCGCCGTCATGGGTCCGAATGCTGCGGTCAATGCCGTCTTCTACAACAAGATCCAAGCTGTACCGGCAGGTCCGGAGCGTGATGCCCTGGTCCAAAAGCTGCGCGACGAGTATCGCGAGGACGTTGATCTCGTGAAGATCGCGAGCGAGCTCGTTGTGGATGCAATTGTCTCGACGAACGCGCTCAGGGAAGAAATATCAAGGCGATTTGCCCGCTACGCCTCCAAATCAGAAGCGCGTCCAGCGAAGAAGCACATCGTGCCTCCCGTGTGAACCATGGGGTACGATGGTTGGGTGTTCGCCCGATCTTCGTTTGTCTTTCCTACACTTCTTGCAGCCATTCTGTTCTCCCCACAGGTGCATGCCGACGACGCTCCTGCGCGATCGCTCGTGCGCCTTTTGCATCGGTCCAGCAAACCGCACCCACTCGCGGATTCGTCCGGGCGCATCGCGGTCAACGTGCATGTACCTCCAGGCATCGACGCGCGATCGCTCGGTCTGCTGCCGATCGCGCCGGGGGTCGCAACGATTCGGCTCAATCCTTCCGAAGTCGACGAGTTTGGAAAGACGCACCCAGCGTGGCCGCTCTCGGTTTCGCCGCCACTACAGCCCTTGCTCGATGTTTCGAGCTCGTGGACGCGGGTCACGGACTTCCGCACAGCGACGGGTCTTGGAACAGGCAAGGGCGTTGTCGTTGGGGTGGTCGACACGGGCATCGACGTAACGCATCCAGATTTTCGCACAGCGGAAGGCAAGAGCCGCATCGCGTGGCTTTTGCTCGGCGGACGAGTTCCGGCGGGACTCCATCCGGAGCTCGAAGAGAAGTTTGGTTGTACGGATCCGAAACAAGTCGCGTGTGCGGTGTTATCAGGCGAGGACATCGACGCTGTGATCAGTGGCCAGTTGGCGCTCGAGGTACCTGGCGATTCGGTGGGTCACGGGACGCACGTCACGTCGATCGCAGCTGGCAATGGTGGTCCGATGACGGGCAAACCCCTGATCTATGTGGGTATGGCACCTGAAGCGACCCTCGTGATCTCGAGTCCTTCAGCAGCTGCCGGCTTTCAAGATTCCGACGTGCTCATCGGAGCGCAGTTCATCGATGATCGAGCGAAAGCGTTGGGCATGCCTGCAGTCATCAATCTGAGCCTCGGTGGTGACTTCGGTCCGCATGATGGATCGAGTGTTCTCGAGCAAGGACTCGGGAGCCTGATTGGTGATGACAAACCGGGGCGCGCGATTGTCGCGGCAGCGGGCAACAGCGGCGCGCTCTATCAGATCAAGGGACGTGGTCCGTTCGGCATTCACACGGAAGTGCACGTCACGAAGGGTTCGGAAGTGCATGTGCCGATCTCGACACCGAAGGCTTCGAAGGGGAACGGTTTTGTCTGGATTACATTTCGTCCCGAAGATGAAGTGAGTGTCGGTCTCGTCGCGCCTGGAGGAGATAGCTGGGTTCGTCTTGTCGAACCTGGTGATGAAGTTGGTTACGAAGGGTCCGATGGAACGACTGCGGCGGTCGTCAACCAGCTCGTCAACGGCAAGACCCCGATTACTTCGAACACCAACAGTGCGGTCGTTGCCTTTAGTGGGTCTTGGGAAGCGGGGGCTTTCGAGATTCTTCTCTCCGGGCACGGTGATGCACAGCTTTGGGTGACGGGGCTCGGCGATGTGTCGCCAACGAAGTCGGATGGACTTCTTTTTGAAAAGGCAGTTCGTCAGGGCACCATCGCGGTTCCCGCCGCTCATCCCAACCTTCTGGCCGTTGGCTGCACGTTGAACCGCGTGAGTTGGGATCCTCTGTTGACGGAGGAGATTGAACTCACGTCGATTGGTGGCGAGATACATCCAAAACTCGACAGCATTTGTTACTTCAGTGCGGCAGGACCAACCCCGTTTGGCGTAGCGAAACCCGAGATCAGTGCACCCGGTGGTTTCATTGCGGCGGCCATGAGCAAAGATGCGGATCCGCGCGCCAACCTCGGAAGCCTCTTCGATGGCCCAGGTTGTCCCGGATCGGAACCTTGTTACATCGTCGATCCGCGGCACGCGATCACGTCCGGTACGTCGATGGCGTCGCCGCACGTCGCTGGAGCTGCTGCGCTCTTGTTCGAACTCGACCCAACCCTCACGCAACAACGCGTGACGAACGTTCTGCAAGCTGGAGCCCGTTATCCAGTGGGTACGGTTCGTCATGAAACACAGCTTGGAGCAGGAGCGCTCGATCTCGAAGGTGCCCGACGCATCCTCACGGACGATCAAGGCACGGTGCAGGAGCCTTCGATCGAGAAAAGTTGGTGGGTTCTTTCGAGTGCGTATGCGCGACCAGATCCTTCGTGGCCGGTGTGGGGAACCGTCGAGCTTCGTAACGACGCGGGTGAAGTGTCGGCGGGAATTGCGGGCACGGCGCTAGAACTATTTGTGACGGGTGGTGTCGTCGTCACGCCTCTCGTGAAGGTGAGTCCAGGTCTGTTCCGGTTTGCCGTCGCGGGGGAACGCGGTAGTACAGGAAAAACG
>DAOMZH010000955.1:0-4448 GCA_035437985.1 Polyangium sp. (in: bacteria)
CCTGCACTTACGTGCATGGAGCGCATCGGAGGCCCTCGATGGAGCCTCCGATACCTGCACACCACCCTGTCGGTTTCACGCGGTACCCCCGGCAACCCCACGACCCACGGATCAATATCACCGCGACGTTTTTGTTTTGGAACGGCTCTTCTTTTTGGCCGACGATTTCGGCATCGTGGAGATTGTCTCGGCATTGGCCGACCTGGGCCAAGGTCTGAATTCGATTCGTTTCAACCCGACGAACACCAAGACCCCGGCTTTTATTTCTTTGCCGAGCGTCAACATTTGCACGATGCCTTGATCCGCCATGTATTTGTCGAGTTGCGCGTGACCTTCTGCAACGACTTTTTCAATCGTCTCGGGTTTGGCATTCGTTTTGACGTATGACAGGTAACTCCATTGCAGTTCCCGCATGACGCGGTTGGGAACCACCAAGTGCGAAGTGACACGTTCCGCAGCCTCCGAAGCAAACGTCAACATACCCATGTAATAAAAGAGCGAAGCAATTTGAGCTTGGCCGAGAGGAAGTGCCGTGCCAAACCTTTCCACGACGGGCGTCTCGATACAGCCGTGCAGCAAAACGTTCTCGAGCAATTCTCGCGTACCCAATTCTTTTCCGCTGGCAGCCGTCACCAAACCGTACAATCGATTGTAATCGGTACGCACATTCAAATCGAGCATGTTGCGCGGGAATCTTTGTTCCGCGTCGAGCTCCGCAAGAAAGTAGAGCACCAAGGTCGAATTGTACATGTTTTCGCGGGCATTCGGCGCGAAGCGATAACCATCGTAATAGTTTTTCAAGGTGTCGAGCAACACTTTGCGATCGGCGATACGAGGATCCTTGGCCGCGTCCTGTTTTTCGCTGAGCATCGTATCGACCGCGCGTTCCACGTCGGCCTGCGTGAAACCGGCCATTCCATTAAAAACGCTGCGCATCGAAATGTGGGTGATGATATTGAATCCGCTCGACAAATCATCCAGCATAATGGGCGACACGCCCGTAATGAACGTGCGGGCGATCGTACTGCTCAACGTAAAAGCCTTGAGCGCCGCATAAAAACTCCGCACGAACCCCGACGACTGAATCAATTCCTTGTACATGTCGTCGCGACCATCGGAGAGCAATCGATTTCCAAAGTGGTCGTATTCGTCGATGAGCAAATACATGCGATGACCGGCATTGCCAATTTCCGTGAGCACATCCGACATCAGGGCAGCCATGTCTTCGGTAGGCGAATAGGTGACCTCTGCGAACTTCTGCAGTCCAGGAACCACCTTCATGTAGCGGTGGATGAATGAACGAACCGACGCTTTGATTTGCACCGCGAAACTCGTGCACACCCGTTCAATCGTACTCGATGTATCCACTGGCGAAAAATCCAGCGTCAAGACGAGGTATTTGTTGTGATTCGGCGTCGGATTTTGGTGAATCCACAACCCACCAAAAAGTTCGTCGAATTCGTGGGCCTTGTTGATGTCGTAATAGTTCGCCAAGGTGCTGATCAGGGTCGACTTGCCAAACCTACGCGGACGCAAAAAAATGACGTGGTCCTCGTTCGTCGCCTCGAGCCGCGATAGGAATGGGGTCTTGTCGACGTAAAAATAGCCGCGTCTACGGATGTCTGCAAAGTCGCACTTGGCGTAGGGAACCTTCATGACTCGCCGACCCTACCACGACGGAAAGACAAACGCCAAGGATTCTCATGACCAGATACGTCGATGCGTGAGCATGGGCCAGATCGATCGGCCGTGAACCTAGGCAGATCGGCCGATCCTTTCCGGAACGTTGCTTGGTGAAAAATACTCCATTGGCAAATGGACGTGGTTTCGGCGATAATGTCCAACATGAGCTTCCAAGCGATGGCGATGTGCTTGTATCTCCGATACACGTTCAAGCGGAACCAGGACCCAAACGCGCCGGTTTCCGCGCTGCGCGAGAGCGTCGACCGGCTCGTGCGACGAATGCCCAAGCCGCCGCGTGGCGTCACCATCACGCCTACAGATGCGGGCGGCGTGCCTGCTGAATGGGTTGTTGCGCCGGGCGCGAATCCACAGCGCGTTTTGCTGTATTTCCACGGCGGCGGTTACGCTGCTGGCTCGCCGGCTGGCGTTCGCGATCTGGTCTGGCGATTGTCCGAAACTGCGCGCTGTCGAGTGCTCGTCGTCGACTACCGCCTGGCGCCCGAAAACCCTTTTCCGGCAGCGATTGAAGATGCCGCGACCGCGTATCGATATCTCCTGGCCAGTGGATTTGCTCCGCAATCGATTGCCTTCATGGGCGATTCGGCAGGCGGGGGACTCGCCCTGGGCGCTCTGGTCAAACTGCGTGATGACGGTGCGCCCATGCCGGCAGCTGCTTGTGGTTTGTCCCCAGTGACCGATCTGGCCATCACCGGAGGCACCCTCACGACGAATCGCGACGCTGATCCAATGCTTCTCGTCGAGCAAATGCGGACGACGGCCCGTTGGTATTTGGGTTCGACGCCCGCGACTTCACCATATGCCTCGCCGCTTTACGCCGATCTCCGCGGTTTTCCACCAACCTTGCTCCACGCAGGCTCGACGGAAGTGTTGCTTGATGACTCGCGCCGGTTTGCCGAAAAATTGAAGTCCGCAGACGTGGAGGTCGAATTGCGAATCTGGCCGGACATGCCGCACGTTTTTCATGGACTAGCGATGTTCGTGCCCGAGGCGCGAGCTGCCATTGCCGAAGTCGGACGATTTCTGAAAGCCCATATGCGTGGGTAGTGGCACCATTGGAGCTTATCGATCGTCGGTTTACGCCTGCGAAAAGTGGCGATGATCGCAGCACGAAATTGTCCTCACGTCCGAGCTGACGACTATGCTAGTCTCTCTGGATGCGCCCTTTCCCCCGTTATTTTTCGCCGTGGTTCGCGCTGCTCAGTGTGCTTCTCTTTGCGCCGTCGCTTTTGGCCGGCACGGTGCGCGTCGAAGATGCGAGTGACAAACTCGCTCAGCCCGCGGAAACGTCGCTGGTTTCAAAAGGGTCGTCGTTGCCTTTCGATGCGCTCGTCATCGTCACGAGCGACTATGCGAATGCTGCGGATCTCGATCGTTACGTCGGGCGCCGCGTAGATTCGCCCAACAAGATCGTCGTGGCGGTGGATCCAGTTCATCGCCGCACGAGCGTGCATTTTGGGACGGGTGCGGGCGTGCCCTCGTCGCAATTCAAAAATGTCGAACAAGCAGGGGTGCGTTTTTTCAAAAGTGGCGATTATGGAGCAGGTGTCGAAGCCATTCTCGATCGCGCCCGTGAAGTGAACACATCAAACGCATCACCGGTGAGCCCTGCACCATTACCCGCACAATTACCTGCGCCTCTACCTGCATCACCCCCACCTTCGCCTTCGCCTGCACCAACATCATCATCAAGCTCTGGTGGTATGGCGATTTTCGTGCTGCTCGGCGTGATCGCCTTTTTCTTCGGTATCTTCATGATTGTCATGTACGCTTTATGGAGGGCTTTCCGGGCCATGCGCTCCACCCCTCGAGGCTACGACGAACGATATCCTTCTGGTGGTGGCGGCTATTCATCCGGCCATTGGAACCACGGTCAACAGCAGAGTGGAGTTGGATCCGTGGTCACGCATGGCGCAGCGGCGGTCGGCGGGGCGGCCGTCGGTTATATGGCCGGACGGCATTTCTCGGAATCCGATTCGAATTCCTCGTCGGATTCGCCCTTCAACAACTCGAGCAGTTCGAGTTCCTGGGATTCGAGCAGCAGCAGCGGTAGCTCGTGGGATTCGAGCAGCAGCAGTTCCAGTAGCTCGTACGATGCTGGCGGAAGCACGTCGGATTGGAGCAGCAGCAGCAGCGATAGTTCGTCGAGTGGTGGCGGGAGTACGTCGGATTGGTAGGATGCCCGTGGTGGGATGGGGCAGAAAAGCCTGCGATTCTGCCCGGTTCTCAATTCGATGGGTGCGGCCTTCACGGCAATGATTCAATTGCGCCGCGGGCTACGCATTTTACGAACGTCGTTTCCGATTCCGCCGCACGACAAACCCGGCAACGCCAATCAAACCTGCAATGCCGGCCATCCATGTGGCGCTCCCGGTCACGTCTCGTGCCCCAATGAAACATCCCGCGCAGCCGCCGCGTTTTAATTCGGCGGCTGGAATCCCACCCGGGTCAGCCACGTAATTTGCGCCTTTGCTCGATAGACCAATTTCGGGCACGTCATTCTGCACGATGGACGCCAATTGCAATTGACCGCGCGGGGCAAATGCCAAGTCCTGCGCCACTTGCGTTGGATGACTTTCCTCACCTGCGGGCGGCCCACCCCAAATACCCCGTTTTGGCTTCATACACCGAATGGCGCCTTTCCAAGGATGTCGAATCGCATAACGGCCCTGAAAATTGCTCACCCCGCCTTGTTCGACCCGGAAGCCCGTCTCCAGTTTCCCATTTTCTTGCAAATGCTCGCGTCC
>DAOMZH010000956.1:0-4444 GCA_035437985.1 Polyangium sp. (in: bacteria)
GGCGTCGTGGGGAGTTTCCGCGGTGGACATCAAATCGCGTATGCCGCGGCAAAAGTTCCGATCGCCATCCTCGCCACGTTGTGCCTTGCTGCTCCTGCATTTCATGCGATCGCTGCGGTCCTCGGACGCCCTTGGCCCATGCGTTCGATCATCTCGCTCGCTCTTGCCGCTGCCGGTCGATCGTCGTTGGTTTTGCTCGCGTTTGCCCCGGCTTTGTGGCTCGTCTACGACTTCGGCATGGGTTACCACACGGCCGCGTTGTTTGCGTCTGCCGCTTACGCGATCGCCGGACTCGCCGCGCTTTCCGTGCTCGTGCGCGGACTTGGAGCGGGCCCCGGAAGGATCACGACAGCCGTCGCTTTCATGGCTGTTTTCTTCATGGTTGGAGGTCAAACGGCTTGGATTTTACGCCCGTACTTGGTTCGTCCACGAACAACATCGATTCCTTTCTTGCGGGATCGTGAAGGTTCGTTTGTCGAATCGGTACTCACGAGTTTGTCTTCGGCAAACGGACGTTACTCGGTGAACTCGTACGAACGTGAACGAACGTATGATGAGCGACGGGAACTCGAGCCGGAGATCGAAGAAGAAAACGAGATGGAAACCCGACGTGTGCGCAGCATCGACGAGGCACCATGAGTCTGCGAGATCTTTGCCTCTTGTACCTTGTCTTCGGCTGCTTTTTCGCGATCGCGATTTATCGGTCGACACCGGAGGCGAATGGGCATCGACTCGGTTCAGCGGCCTTGGCGGTGCCCTTGTGGCCGCTCTGGGCGCCCATTGCGTTGACGGCCAAACGCGCGGACAAACCACGATTTTCCCCCGATGGTTTGCGCCCGACAGGAACGCTGGAGCGCGTGAAAAATGCTTTGGCGGATGCAATTACGTCGATCGAAGGCACGCCGCTCGCCGCGCTGTTGCCTCCGGAATCGGCGTCGCGCATCGAAGCGGAGGTCGTACGTCGAGAAAAACGATTGGCCGAGCTCGACGTGCTCCTGGGCAAAGAAGCGTTCGATGTTGGGCGCCTGGAAACGCGGGTGCGCGAATTGGAGACGCGGGGCAGTTCGCCGCGAGCGTTATCGACGGCGCGATTGGATTTGGACAACGTACGTCGGCTCAGCGCGTTGCGGGATCGCGACGCGCGAGCGCTCGAAGAATTATGCGCATTGGTGGAAGCTCTTCGCACGCAGGTGACGCTGGCACGATTCAGCGGTTCCTCGGCAGCCGACATTGGTGGTATCGTCGGTGAAGTTTGGGCTCGCGTCGAAGGACTGGGCGCAGCGATCGAAGCCGAAGAAAGTTTGCGTGTGGAGGAGACAGACGTTGGGTGACGATATCGTGCAAGAAGGACGAACCGGGGGGGGTTCGTCCGAGAGAACGTGGGTGCACAAATGATGTCGTCGTTGCTTGACACCGGGAAAAACACACGACAAACATGCAGCAACATCTCGAGCAGGAGGTGCTTAAGCATGCGCTCTTTGATGCCATCGATCGACACGATTCAGGAATACGAACAAGCGAAAGACGACCGACTTTGGGATGGTGCAGCGCTGAGTATCTGCAATCAGCGCCGCGAGTTGGTTTGACGGGAACTACGATCAATTGTGGAAATGAGGAAATATGCCGGTCGTACGTAGAAAAGAGCAAATTCAGGGGCATCCCGAGCACGATTCCTTGCGCGACGAACTCACCGAGCATCTGAAGCGCGACGTTGCCGAAGGGGTGGTAGTGGAGCAGCCGCTCATCGTCGAAGAAGAAATACGCGGTAGCTCTCGTTTTCGTGTCTATGTGCTTTGGGATCGCTGGACGTCGGTAAAAGACGACGAACGTTCGCAGATCATCCTCGAAGCGTATCAAAATGCTTATGGTGCGGAAAAAATGCTCAATGCATCTTTGGCGTTGGGGGTGAGGGCAATCGAAGCCAAACAACTGGGGATATCGTTTCAATAGCGATATCTGCTCCGAATCAAACTCTTACCCAAGGGAGCTGCCGTTTTCCGTGAGCAAACGCATTCTGGTTGTCGACGACGAAGCCCGCATTCGCGAAGTGCTCGATTATGCCCTGCGCAAAGAAGGGTACGAGGTCGTCGCGGTGACCGATGGTCGCGAAGCGATCGATACCGTGGAAAAAGGTGGGATTGATTTGGTGATCCTCGACGTCATGTTGCCCGAAGTCGATGGTTTGTCGGCGTGTCGAAACATTCGGACGTCGAGCCGCGTGCCTATTTTGTTTTTATCGGCCAGAAGCGACGAAATCGATAGAGTGCTGGGTCTGGAGCTCGGCGGTGACGATTATCTAACCAAACCTTTTTCCGTGCGTGAGCTCGTTGCCCGCGTCAAAGCGATGTTCCGGAGGATCGAAGCTCCCGAAGACAACGTGCGCAAAATTTTGACCCGAGGCACGGTGGAACTCGATATCGAACGCCATGAAGCGCGTGTCAGCGGGGTGCTCGTGCCGCTCACGGCGACGGAATTCAGCATGCTCGGAGCATTGCTGGAACGCCCTGGCATCGTCTATTCCCGTAGTCAACTCATGAATCGGGCGTACAAATACGACAATCTCATCACCGAACGCACGATCGACACGCACATTCGCCGTATTCGCGCGAAATTCCGCGCTGCTGGGGGCGAAGATCCAATCATGACCGTCCACGGCGTGGGGTATAAGTTCAGCGAGACGTGAGGATCGAAAATCGTTTTACATTTCACCCACGACTTTTTTCGGTGGGGTTCCATCGAGCATGTATTCGGGGGCGGCTTTCTCGACATGGCCCATCAATTTCTTGTACAATCCCCAGCCGCAAAGCTTACGCAAGCGCTGGGAAAAACCGCGCGCCACGTCCATCGGAATACCCAGCAATTGGTTCTCCTGTTGGCGAATCCAACCAGCACAATAATTCATCGCTACGCCCACGCGACGCGTATTCGTTTTGTTCGCCCCGCCGCCATGCCACATGCTCCCGTCGTACACGAGCACGCTCCCGCGCGGCATTTCCGCAGAAATCGCCCCGTCAATATCGCCAAAAGGAGGCGGGAATTCGGTATTTTTATGCGATCCGGGCACGAGGCGCGTGGCGCCGTTTTCCTTGGTAAAATCGGTCATGGCCCACATCGTATTGCACACCAAGGGAACATGCGGCCGAGGCAGCGGAATGTGTTGGTCATCGGCGTGCCACGGTTGGGGCGTTTCCTCGGCGTCGATCGCAATCGACGAAATCGAGGACACCAAAAATCCACGACCAATGATGCGCTCCACGATGGGCAAAACGGAATCGTGTTCGGCAATCTGCGCGTACGGCGAGCCAAACGCGAGGAGGTTGTAGATCCGAACCGTACGAAACCCTTCAAATATGTTTTGCGCGGGTCCAATCGCCCGCTCGCGCTCGAGACGCAGCAAATCTTGGACGACAGAATCGATGAATTCGGGCTCGATTACGCGCTCGAGAATGGTATACCCGTCACGCTCGATGCGTTGGACATGCTGTTCGATGTCGAGGGGTGTAAGCGTCATCGGGGCAGTATAAGCGCGGGGTAACGGATGGAGTCAACGGATTTAGAAGCCAAAACCACACCGCTCGTCGTGACCGGGAACGAAGGCCCGACGGCATTGGCGCCAAGCTCCGCGGGGATCGCTCGAAGTTCTTCAACCGAAACCGAGTTGATTGAAGCATTACCCACAGGCTCGGTGCTTGGACGTTACGTTATTCTCACGACGCTTGGCGAAGGCGGAATGGGCGTCGTGTATGCAGCGTACGATCCTGAACTCGACCGAAAAATCGCCTTGAAACTGCTTCGAGATTTTGGTGACGCCACAGGAAACGAGCAGGCCCGGACGCGTATGTTGCGAGAAGCGCAAGCGATGGCGCGTTTGTCTCATCCGAATGTCATTGCCGTGCACGACGTGGGAATCGTGGATGGCCGGGTATTCATTGCGATGGAGTTTGTCGACGGAATGACATTACGGGCGTGGCTTGGTGCAGAAAAACGGACCTTGCCCGAAATCATTGCCATGTTTACGCAGGCTGGACGGGGACTTGCCGCCGCGCACGGACAAAGTATCGTGCATCGAGATTTCAAACCCGACAACGTTCTTGTGGGCAAGGACGGCCGCGCGCGCGTCTTGGATTTTGGTTTGGCGCATAGTGAAGCGGCGACAAACGCCGTCCCGATATTCGATCGTGCCGCCATCACGGGCAATGATTTGCCTTTGGTTTTACCAGAAAGTGCGCCTGTACGTTCCCAGAACTCTGCATGGGATGCAAAAATCACCCAGGCTGGCGTAGTCATTGGAACTCCGGCGTACATGTCGGCCGAGCAATTCACCGGAAAAACCACCGATGCCCGCACGGATCAATTCAGTTTTTGCGCGGCGCTTTATGAAGCGCTGTATGGCGAAATGCCCTATCGCGCGGAAAATCTAAAAGAACTTGCTCGAGCCGTTTAT
>DAOMZH010000957.1:0-4443 GCA_035437985.1 Polyangium sp. (in: bacteria)
CAATTGGTCGGTCCGGTCCGTGAAGAAAAGCAAGTCGGCGACGTGGTCATCGTGGCGCCTTCGTGGGCGGATCCGTGGGCGCGCAAGACGCTCGGGGATGGAGTTTTTCCGTTGCGGGATGTGGCGCGGCCGGATGTATCGCGTTATGCCGCGGCACTCGAAATTGGTGTGCTCGGACAAACATCTCCGGAACTGGCTGAATTTCGAGAAATTGCCCGAAGGGAAGTGGGGCCATTTCTTTTGCGGCGCCTCGAAAATCCGCATCCCCCAACGATCACCGTTGATTTCGTCGATTCCATTGCGGCGGGCAAAGCGGAAGTGCAGGTAACCGAGCCGAATGCCAAGTGTCTTTACAACACGCATGCTCGGGCAATTGCTGGGGGTCTCTCGGGACATCCGACGTTTCCTCCGGCGCGTTTCGAATGCCCGGGTGGCGTATTTTTCAATGTGTCGGAAACCGTGATTGCGGATCAAGACTTTCGACCACGGCGGTGCATTTGGGCGCACCCGCCAAACCGTGGGGAGCTGGTGCTGCGTTTTTTGGATGTGAATTTGGGAAAAACGATTCGGGGACACGGCGGCATGTATTGGGTCATCGAACGCGATCGGCCTGGAGGTCCCATCACGGTGCGCGTGCGGGTCAATGGTGACGAAATCGGGCGTTACGAACACAAAGACGGCGATGGCTGGTCGCTGTTCGAGATGGCGCTCGGCACGCATGCACAAAAGAAAAACGCGACGGTCGAATTCAGCGTTTCCGCCAAAAACAACTTGCATCGGCACTTTTGCTTCGAGGCGGATTCGCGATGAATACCAAAAAGCTAACCTGGAAAGACGATTTGCTCGCCGCGGGTTTGGCCTTTTTGGTCATGCTCTCATTGCTCTTGACCGTGGGAAACTTGGGTTACGCGCGGGACGAGGGGTTCTATTTTGCGGCAGCGGATGCGTACGGGCGCTGGTTCGAACTCTTGTTTTCGGATCCCAAATTGGCGCTCGAGCCGCGGACGATTGATTCGATTTGGCGGGTGAACAGCGAACATCCGGGGCTGATAAAATCCCTGTTTGCCTTGTCGTACCTGTTTTTCCAGAAAAAGCTGCATCTTTTCTCGATGGACGGGACGAGTTACCGATTTCCGGCGATTGTGCTGTCGGGCATTGCGGTCGCGGTGTTGTACCGAGTGGGGACGCAGGTCGCGGGACGTTTGGCGGGTACTTTTGCAGCCTTGGCGCTGATTTTCATGCCGCGTTATTTTTATCATGCGCACCTGGCGTGTTTCGATGTGCCCGTGGTGACGATGTTTTTGCTGACGGTGGTTGCATATTGGAAAAGCCTGGATGAAGGCGGCTGGAAGTGGGCCATCTGGACGGGAATTTGTTTTGGTTTGACGCTGGACACCAAGCACAATGCGTGGTTTTTGCCGATTCTATTCGTGGTGCATTCGAGCGTCATCGTTTTGCGGGCCAAACTACGCAAGCGTCCGGTAAAACCGCTTGTCGAGCGCGCCATGACGACGCTCAGCTGCATGGCGTTTTTCGGGCCGCTCGTGATGTATTCGCTTTGGCCGTGGATTTGGCACGATACATTGCCTCGTTTGCGCGCTTATGCGAATTTTCATTTGCATCACGAATATTACAACATGGAGTTTTTCGGGCAAACGTATTGGAAGCCGCCGATGCCTCGATTGTATGCGCCGGTGATGACGGCGGCGACGGTTCCATTGATTACGCTGGTGCTTTTTATCGTTGGTCTGGCGCGCAGCCTACGTGCGGAGGTGCGCGCATTACGCAGAGGGGCGCGAGGGGGGGATGACGCGGGAGTATTTTTGTTATGGCTTTGCGCGGCGGGTATTTCTTATGGGGCGTGGGTATTTCCGACGACGCCGATCTTTGGTGGGACGAAGCATTGGATGACGGCGTATCCGTTTTTGGCGCTTTTTGCGGGCACGGGACTCGCTTATGTGGTGACGGTTTTGCGCCTGGAACTGCGCCGGGCGCCGCGGATATCATTGCGACGTTGGGCCCGAGGTCCGTTGGTGGCGGGGGTTTTTCTGGGCGTTACATTGGCCGCGCCGATCGCGGAGACGTGGGGTTCGCATCCGTGGGGTTTGTCGAGTTATACACCTTTGGTAGGCGGTGCCAAAGGGGGCGCGACGCTGGGGCTCAATCGGGCGTTTTGGGGATACACGACGGGGGCGGTGGTTGATTATCTGAATCGTGAAGTGCCGAAAAACGGTGCGGTCTACATTCACGACACGGCTTGGCAAGCCTGGGACATGTTATTGCGGGACGGACGATTGCGCAAAGACATCCGGGCTGCGGGTGCGGTGCATGATGCGACGTTTGCGCTGTACCATCACGAGCAGCACATGCTGGGTCAGGAATACCAGGCGTGGGTGGCGTATGGGACGATAGCGCCGGACCATATTGCGGGATTGGACGGCGTGCCGGTGATTTGGGTGTATCGGAAGAAGTAAGTCTACGGCTCTGATTCAAGATCGCAGCAAACAGCGTTCGACTTCCCCGATAAATTTCGCCAAACCATTTTCATGACCATGACGCTTCAAGTCGTCGAGGTTCGTCTGCTCCCAACATTGCCATTCGCGGTCGGCGGGTTGCACTCGAGGGTCAGCTTCGAGCAGACGCTGAAGCACATGCTTCGCGCTTTTCTTGGCGTGTTTTTCCTTCGCCTGCAAACGTTCCGAATGTACCAGAGGGTCAAACGCGAGATCTTTTTTCAATTTGGTCAGCTCGGAGGTTTCTGGCTTGTTTCGGGGCCGAAATGCAGTAAGCACCCAGCATTCGCGCATTGGGTGAGGTAGACCGATGATGACGTCGAAAGGCGAGGTTGTCTCATTCTTGGCTTGGTCCAAACCTTTTCGACGCGCCTCCTTCTTGCCGTCGCTATCGCGTACCAACATGACGACGTTGGGCAGCTGATTTCGATTGATGAACGAACGCAGCGCGAGAACGGCCATGCGGGCATCTTCGACGCCGGGTTCGTCCCGGAAATTGCCATGTCGACGCGGAATTCGCTGCTCCAATGCTTCGCGAAGGACATTCCTCCAATAGGTACAGCTTCCGACACTCGTTACGCCGACAAACTGACTCGATGCAAGGTCGAACAGCACTTCACACAGACGCAGAATCGTTCGTTCGTCGTCTGGACCTTCGACGATGAGCCCAATGACGTACAGGTCATTTTTCATGACGAACCCGACGATTTTTTGGGGCGTTGATCCAATCTTCGCCGACAAAGCTCCATAGTTCGCCGGTGCGGGTATTGTCTTTCCACCGTGCAAAATCAGGGTGCTCGGTCAAGGACGCACAAACGGTGGAGCCGTCGTCATCAAGCGCCGTGACGAGGACTTCTTGAGGCTCGAAATGGTCGAGCAGATACGGCGAATGGCTTGCGGCAATGATTTGCAGGTTGGCATCCAACGCGAGGACCTTGCGGAGCTGCGCCACGAGCTCGGCTTGCGCGCGCGGATGCAGCGCTTTGTCAATATCGTCGAGCAGAAGGAGGCGGGGGCGGGGATTCGACCACAAAGCTGTTAGAAGTCCGATGACCAAAAGGGTACCTTCGCTCGAGAGCGGCGCCGGAATATTCGGGGCACCTTTGAAGTCGAGCAAAATCTGCTGCCCCCAGATCGAACGTTCGACTTCGTGCAAAATAGGTTTGTTATCGATGCGAATTTCTTGGGCCTCGCGCTTGATCACGCGGGCGCGTTGCGTGCGAATACGTTCGAGCGTCGGCACGACCGCACGCACGGCGTCCTGAATGTTTTGAAACGTTTCCGGCGAACGTCCCGCAAGATCCGCCAATACCATGGCCAATCCTTCGCCATTGGTGTGCATCGTTGGCGTTTCTTCGTCACTGTAGGACGGTGCTGCCAAACGCTCGACATCGAGGCGCAATTTGCGTACGGCGCCCACCGATTCGGCGAGTTTCTTCATAGCCGCATCTTCGCAACCGTAATGAGGTGCCTTTCCCTTTCTAGGCGGGGGCAAACGATATTTGCTCGATTTTGGCGGCGCAGTTCTTGTTTTTTCCACACCGTGTTGGTCATTCGTAGAAACGTAATTTCCCCAGCGACGATGCACACCGAACTCTGGTTTGTCATCCTGTGACATTGGGGCAATACGTACTTCCGCGGCATTGCCCTCGAAGTGGCCAGCCATTTCAATGGCCATGGGCGACGAAGCCCCACGACGCTCCAGATTGGCCGGTTCGTAAACGCCCGACATGACCTTGTCGAGCGGCGAGGTGGTGGCTCGAGCCAAATAAAGCAGACCGTCGAGAATGCTCGTTTTACCGGAACCGTTTGGCCCGACAATCACCATGAAACGGCCTAAATCGATAGAAACCTGGTGCAACGACTTGAATTCGTGGAACGAAACGCGCTCGATCATGGGGGAGTGAACGATACACGATTTTGGAGAGGT
>DAOMZH010000958.1:0-4441 GCA_035437985.1 Polyangium sp. (in: bacteria)
GTTGTATACGATCGTGCAAGAAACGATATGCTCCGCCCATCATGGAAGCATTCGTCGTTGCCAGGCTCTTCGAACCGCCTTGAAACGCGCGATATGCGTCGTCGAGCGGCAGAATCAAGCCCTCGACCAAGGCTGGCCATAATGCTTCCGCAACGCGCGAATGCGGGAGATCACAGAGCATCGCCAACGTTTCGAGGGAAAACCGGCTCCCAATCGCGGCGGCAAACTTCAAAGCATCCCGGGTTTCGGGAGCAAACCGTTCCAATCGCCCCAACATGAAATTGACGACGTCCGTTCGACCCTCCACGTCGCGCAACGATCCCAGTTTGCGCTCGAACCGCCGCGCCTGCCGATTGAATTGCAAATGCCCGTCGTCGTACAGCGACTGCAAATATCGAGTGCAATAAAACGGATTGCCTCCCGTCCGTTCGAGGATGCTCTGCGCCATGTCCCGGACCTCCTCTGGCGAACACCGCAATGCGCCGGCCACCAAACACGCGACGTCGTCGAGCCCCAAGGGTTCGAGGTGGATCCGCTCCATTTTGACTCCTCGGTTTTCAAGCCGATCAATGGCCCGAGCGAGCGGGTGAGCCAAATCAACTTCGTTGTCTCGATACGCCCCCATGAACAAAAATGCCGAAGGTGGTTCATGTTCGAATATCGCGACGAGCAATTCCAGCGTCGCCGTGTCCGCCCATTGAAGATCGTCCAGAAAAACGACCAGGGGGTGGTGCGGGTCCGCAAAGGCATGAATGAACCGCTTGAATGTCCGGATAAAACGTTCTCGATTGTCCGCTGGTGGCAACTCGACAATCGGCGAAGACGAACCAATGAACAATTCAACCTCGGGAATGACGTCGGTCACCACCCCGGCTTCGGTCCCCAAGGCAGCCATCAAGCGCGACTTGTACGTAGTCAGCCGATGATGTTCCTCCGTGAGAATTTGGCGCAACAGATCCCGGAATGCCTGGACCAGCGACGAAAACGGAATGTCGCGGTTGTATTGGTCGAATTTCCCCGCTGCGAAATAACCCTGATGGCGAAGAATCGGCTCTTGAATCGCTCGAACCAATGCGGATTTTCCAATGCCCGAACTTCCCATCACGAACATCAATGCCGATTCGCCTTTTACCACTCCATCGAATGTCGAGAGAAGTTGCTGCACTTCGGACGCTCGACCATAAAGCTCGTCCGGGACCCCAAAGCGCTCGATTGAATCGTGGACTCCCAGCGCAAACGAAGCAGCCGAACCGTGTTCACGGCATTGTCGCAAACATTCTTCGAGATCCAGGCGCAACCCAGTCGGGCTCTGGTAACGATCGCCCGGCGCTTTCGCCAAAAGCTTCATGATGATATCGCAAAGCGCCGGAGGTATTGCCCGATTGACCGTCGAAGGTCGAATGGGACGCCGGGTCAAATGAGCATGAATGATCTCCATCGGTTCGCTTGCCGTGAAGGGCAATGTGCCCGTCGCCAGCTCGTAAAGAGTTACTCCGAGCGAATACAAATCAGAGCGATGATCAATCCAGCGATGCAATCGTCCCGTTTGCTCGGGTGAAATATATGCCAATGTTCCCGATAACGCGGTGTCGCGCTGCGCTTCCCGAGCTTCGCGGGGCAAAAGAGTGGAAATGGCAAAGTCCCCAAGCCGCACGACACCTGATTGTGGATCGACGAGTATGTTATCGGGCTTGACATCCTTGTGAATCACTTGCGCCGCATAAAGGTCTTCGAGTGCTTGGGCCAACATGATCCCAATTGCCATCACGCGCGCAGGAGTTGGTGGATTGTTGCGCAATTCCTCGCGTAATGACATTTCCCCATGGTCTTCGGAAATCAACGCAAGCACATTTCCGTGTTGCTCGATGGCCAAGGGACGAACGATACGTTCCGACGAAATGAGACGAGTTATGTTGAAGTGGTTGTGGAAGCTCGTGATGTCGGTCGGGCGAGGAAGTGCGCTTCGATGTACCTTGATGATGACCTTCATCGCGTCGGCACGTCTCACGCCGCGAAATACCCGCGTCGTGCGACCTTCGTAAATGCACTCGACCAATTGGTACGCTTCCAGTTGCATGGATTTCTCGAATGTCTTTAGGTGTGGCAGAGGGAGTGTACATGCATCTCGGCCATGCTGTCCACTACGAACGTATACCGCGACCCTCGAATGGCATTGCGTATGAAGACCTCATTGCGTACGAGGTTGCGCGAGTGCTTGGGGCCAATGTCAACGGGAGGGTACCATGGCTCCAAACGCCACGGTCACGCTCGCGTGCGGAAGCACGTGCGAAACGTACCGGGCCAAACGTAGCCCTTGGACACGGGCGTTTTTATGACAAACAACACCGCGGCAACGATCAACGTCTGCAAGGCCGTGTGCGGCAAAAACAGCGCCGGGCGATCCGTGATTTGACCACCGGAACGGCATTGATGGGCATTCGGGGTTCGATTGATGGATACGCCGGGACATCCTACATGGGACACCAAGGTTTGGGCGAGCCAGCGACCCGGGAACCTCAATGGACCTTTCCCTGCGCCCGGCGCTCATGATAAATAGCACGGCATGCATGTCATCAAGGGTCGGCCCAAGCCTCTCATCGTGAGTGTCGTTTTTTTGCTCGGCGTTGGCTGCGGTGGAACGCAACAAGACAAGACGGCTCCGCAGGTCACGATCGCAACGACATCGCCCAGCGCGGCCCAATCGCTCGCAACGCCGGACCCTGCGGAGACTGCGCAACAAGAAACGACCCGTGCGTCATCGACCGCGAATCGATGCGCACCCGATGGGGCCTTTCCGCCATTGCCGCTCGAGCCCAAGCCAGCCGCACCATTACCGTGTCGACCCGCCGAGGTGGCTGCCGAAAAAACAATGACGACCGATATGAAGGCCCGATATCAACCTGGGAAGGACAAGAGCACGGTCGTTATCAAATTCGGTTGTGATGGACTCGACAGGTTCATTTCGCGCGTTGTGCTCGAGACCGGAGTCGGCCATGGGGGAGGCATCAGTATCATCGAGATTTCTCGCTCCGATCCGAATGCAATCATGTATGACGTGATGGGTGTTCGTCTGAGCCCTTCGATGGTCGCGCGTCCCAAAGCGCCCTTCGAGATTGTGCGCTCGACGCTATCGCAAGAGGCCGTTTTCGGCTGGATGCCCCTCATCCGGGCGGCTTTGCGCACGACGATCGAGGAGATTGAGGCCAAGCCCGATCCCAAATCTCGCACGGGTAGCGGATCGGCATTCGGATCCACGACAGGGGACTTTCACGTGCTCGTGCGCGTCGAGGATGGGTCGGCTCGCGTAATGGAGGGGCAGTATACGGGTTATGAAGGCAGCGTGGGCCAGGCTCGATATCTGCCCCTGCAGCGGGCCCGGGAGGCTCTAGAGCAAGCGCTGGGGGGTTTGACCTGGTACGCAGATTCGCCTCCAGAAGAGGTTCAACATGTATTCGAGCGGAGGTTCGTGGACGCCCAAAAGCGTTTTTCCGATTCCTCCGCGTGGTGGGTGCGTGAGCGTTTCGTGAAGCTCGCCGCGCACGTGGGCACGCGCGCATTGATTCCCTCGCTGCTCCCGCTTCTGACGCCCACTGCCGCGGATGCATCCAGCGCGCGCACTCGCGTTTACGCCTTCGAGGCGCTCGCGGCTCTGACGGGCTGGGATCCGCGTGCCCCCAAGCATGGCGAGCACCCGCGAACGGCCGAGGCAGCGGCAAACGATTTTGTCGTGGAATGCGGCAAGGTGCGTCTCGCGCAGTGAGTAACAAGAAGCTCCACAGGTGTCCGCAAGAGCATGGGATGGTTGACTCGGCAATCTGCTAGGGCGGCTAGGGCGTTGGGTATGGTGATTCTTGACGAGATTCCAAGCTTCATTACGAGGTAAAACGAGGTTATCGTTGGCTGCGAGGAAGAAAAAGCTCGGAATCGGGTAGCCGGACGATCAGGTGCCAACCACTTTGGTAATAGGTGACCAATGTCACAAAATTTGCAAGCGAGCGTTTTTCCAAAATTTTCTCCAAATCGCGCAACTCGCAACCCGCTCGTGACGATGGAAGGGTACGCGTCGTCTACGGACATATAGGCCATGCTGCCAGCGTTGGCACTGTTCCCGACAAACGTACAATTGTTGATTTTGGGGTTACCTGAAGCGCCTCCTCCCCACAAAGCACCACCGTGTGAAGGCGAGCGGCCGGCATTGTTCTTTTCGAAAATCGAATTCGACAAGACGACGTTGCTTTAGCTGTCGCTCGCGATGGCACCTCCGGTGCACGCGTAGTTTTCCTTGAAAACACACAGCTTTGCGCGAGGGACGCGGTGCCAGGGGTACTTCCGTTGTCGAAATAATTCGCTCCACCTATCGCGGCGGCGCCGAATCCGCACCGAGCAGCGAGCAGGTGCCAACCACTTTGGTAATTAGTAGCCAATGTCACAAACTTGGCAA
>DAOMZH010000959.1:0-4440 GCA_035437985.1 Polyangium sp. (in: bacteria)
GTGTACAATGCGAGCAAAGCTTATGCGGATCAATTGATGGCGGGTGAGCCATATACGAAGCTCGAAGATGTCGTGGCGATTTCGATATGCGATTTTGCTTTGTGGCCGGATGAAGAGCAGCAAGCGAATGGTTTGCCGCTGGTGCCGATGTTGAGCCGTTGGAACATGCGGGAGCGGACGTCGCTCAATCATGGGTTGCTGCAAATTCAATATGCGTTTTTGGAATTGCCGAAGGTACCGAAGGAAAAACCGAAGGAGGCAGGGGCCGCGTTATGGGCGTGGTTATTCGTGCATGCGCCTCGGTTGTCCGAGATTCCACCGGATTTGCCCGGTAGTCGTTATGGCGATGCGCTCGTCGTCGCCAATCAGATGACATTCACCAAGGCAGAGCTGGAAGCCTATCACAAAACCGTGGATGAAATCGAGCAATTACGCGTGCTTCTTCAGGCCAAGTCGGCCGAGAGCTACAAAGCGGGGGTGGCTGAAGGGCATAAAGCGGGGGTGGCTGAAGGGCATAAAGCGGGGGTGGCTGAAGGGCAAGTCCAAGGACAAGCAATGGCAATTTTCGCCATCTTTGCGGCGCGCAATATCGTTGTGGGTGAAGAAACGCGCGCCCGGATTGCCGCATGCAAAGACGCGTCGTTGATCGAGCGGTGGATTGGCCTCGCCATGATAGTTGCATCCGCGGACGAACTCGGCGCGTGAAGGTAGTTGTCATGATTGCCGTCTGAATCGACCTTTCCGCCAAACCAATTCCTCCCAAACTCCAACCCCTGCCCGTGATCATCCGCCACGACGGTCCCGGTCGATATCGTCGATGATCTCCGCGAGCGAACGTTTGCCGGTCCAAGCCGTGACGCGTTCAGGGCTGCGCGTCCAACCGATTCCAATACCATTGCGGTAGCGGCACGTGCCATATTGCGCGAGAATGAGGTCGAGGTCGGCCGGAAGGCTCATGCCAATCGCGTCCTCGGCGGCTCCGAGATCCTCCTTGCTTGCTGGAGGCCGGACGACGAATTCGTAGACTTCGATGCGCGGGCGCGCGTAATTGGGCAACCATTGCTTCGAGGCGATGGAGGAAGGGTTCGATCATCTACCAGTGACATATCACGTAGCGAACCGAAAAAGCTAGCGAGCTGTCAGTTGTCCTGCCCAAAGAAAGCTTGCAACCTCCGGGTCATTGAGGCATTGTGCCAACTCGATCCGTCTCGCAATTGCCTGGCGCACAGTGCGCTCGAATCGAGCTCATTTGGAGATATCGTCGATGTTCCGCGCGTTTCGCTCCTCGTTGACCGTTGTTTTTGCCCTGCTCCTGCCCGTCTTCGTGAGCGGTTGTTCGCCCGAGGCCAAAGCTAAACGCGCGCTCGAAAACTACGAAATCGTGTTTCGTTCGTGCAAAGAACAATCGGAACGCGAGAATGTGCAGCCTGGACAACATCGTTGTGCGGCCATTGCGAGCTTGGCACTTGATTTGGGTCTCGACCAAACGCAGGTCGAAGAGCCGAAGCGGACAGAAATCTTGAATGCGTGGCTCGAAAAGAAGAAATTCGTCGGGTATTACGTACCGCTCGACAAACGCCCGGTGGAGCATTGAGCGAGGAAAATATCATGTCGGAATCTGAAATGGTCGATCCGCGGCAGATTTTGCAATTGGCGGCGCTCGATGTGCATTCGGGGGATTTTGCGGGGGCGTGCAGTCGTTTGCAAGAAGCGTATCCGACCCTCGAAAAGCATCCTGAGTTTTTGGCGCCGGCCAGAGCGCTCGAAGCGCGGGCATTGATGAGTTTGGGGCGTGAGCAAGAAGCGCTGGCCATTCTCGAAAAAGGGATTGGCGAAGCATTGCAGGCGAAACTGGATCAGCACGTGAAGGGATTGCGAGGTTTGCGGGAGCAGCTGCATCGGGTGGTGGAAATGCGGCGGCTCGCGGCGACGCCGGTGGACGAATTGTCGGGTCGGCACATGGATGCGGGGGAACGGGCGGTATTATTTTCGAATAAAATCGTGGCGTATCTGGGAATGGGCGACATTACGAGTGCCGAAGCATTGCTTCCGCGGGCGCGGGCGAGTGCGGAAGAGGCGGATGATCCCTTGGCTTTATTGCCGGTTTTGTTGGCGACGAGTCAGCTCGGCGTGGCGACGGGGGATATGGGGTCCGCGACAAAAGCAATCGAAGCGGCGCGAACGTTGGCAAAATTGCACGATCCGGAATCGATGGCGCTGGTCGAAGAAATGGCGCGTTTTTTGATTCGGAAGTGAATCACAGCGGGTATAGCAGGGAGTCGTTGTCCCGTCCCGCGGCCGCACATAAGGTTCGGCATTAAAAAACCAAACACCCACATGAACGGGACGTGGGACTGGTAACGTGAGGTTAGGGCTTCACTTGCGGATCCCGGCTTTGAGTTCGTCCCGCCTCTTTTTGGTGGTGGTAAGATCGTCTTCCCAAAAAGCATGCATATCTGGCGGCAGCGTTGCATCTTCGAGCACCTGCTCAACCTCATTAATGAGAGGCTCGATCACGGCAAGTCCGGCGTCGAACTCACCATACCGTTGGCAACATCGTACGTAGATGCCGCTCATCATTTGACGCTGGAACATATCCGAAAAACCCAGCTGTACCAGTTCCTCAAATATCGCTCGACACTCCTCGTATGGTTGTCGCTCTCGGTGGGCTTCGGTGAGTAGCCATTCGGTGATGCGTCGCTTCGTTTCTACCACATGATGAGCATTATCACCCGCACGCTCGACGAATTCCGCTTCAATTTGACGATATTGGCGAGCCAGTTCATCGAAGCTCATCTTTTGCTTGCGCAGAAAGATCGCGTTGACCCTTTGGTGGAACGCGATCTCTTCAGGCTCCATTTCATCGCTGTCTCGCATGTTTTTGCTCACTATCCAGATTCCACTAGAAGCAGCGAACCATCTTACCACCAAGGGGTACACGGGCAGGCCATCCCCCTTTGTTTTGGCATACTCTCAGGCAATTTTCGCAGATGCTCGTGTTCCAATTGTTCCAATCGACATACCACCACCGCTATTCGTGCACCGCTCATATCCATCCACGCATTCCTGATCGTCGTCCGTAATCGGCGGTCGCCGTTTAAGCGCTTCCTCCACATCATCCACGGCCTTGTCGACAACTTTTACGGTCACCGCAAATAGAATCGTAGCTGCCCCTGCTTCAATTGCGATTTCACCCAACCCCACGACCACAATGACAACGAGCGCGGGGTTACCCATGAGCGAACGTTGTTCTGACGTTTGCGTGGTTGTCGAGGCAAACGATTGCTTTCGACGCATATTGAAGACTCCCGAAGGAATCGCCATATCGCCCAAAGCATCTCGGGTGCAAGCAGCTAAATCCGGTGCGGTCTCAGGCACGCCGCCGGCATTGACCCGGGCGATCCGACCGTTTGGGTATACCAGAACCTCGGGACTGAAAGCCCAAGACCCATCGGGAAGCTGTTCACGGAAATCGTTGACGCACCCTTGCAATCTTTCCGCAGTAATTCGCGGAAGCTCGTCGGCGAGAGCACGACGCGGCGTATACAAAAATTCTCGCGCTGCCCCCAGATTCCGTCGGCACATAAAAACCAAATGCGCACCACAGCTAAAACGCTTCGTTTTCTATTCAGGAGTTTAGTCTCTAACCGACAAAGTTGATACCAACTCGGGCAGAAAAATGTCCAGGAAACACATTCCAAACGCTCGCCGACTTTACCAGAACGGCTTGCCCTGATGGCGGAGAATGGCTGCCCTTACCGCCGCCTTTACCGCAACGGTGCCGGCCTTTTCGGTCGCATTCCCCTCGAATGACGGTGCTCCGTTCACACCCAGGGCCTTGTCGAGGTCTACAACTGGAATAACGTCTGGCACATCGCGCTTGTTGAAAAAGAAAACAACAGGCACCCTCGTTCGGTCGATCAATTTCTCGAGGGAGAAATCATCCAAGCCACGGCGAAGGCCGAACGAATTGTTGAAGACATCACGTTGTCGCATGAGCGAGGGATGGCGAAAGGGGGTGTGATAGCTGACGCTTGTGGGAATCGTTTGGGACCGGCGGTGAGTGCGATCGAGAGTGCGTCGGGATTGCTCGAGGCGGCGCGTCGAGCGGAATCGGCGGCGTGGGTGATTGTTTTGGCGCGGGATAGTGATGCGGACGATGCGATTGGCGCTGTGCGCGACGAAATGTGGAACGCGGTAGGTCGGGTGAGGGATAACGAGCCAATGGGCGTGGTTTTTCCAGGGGGGATCGGGACGTATACAGCGGGGGACCCTGGGAATCAGCCGATATTGATGCAAGTTTTGCATTCACGAATTTTGGCGGGTTCGGCGCCGCAGTGGACTGAATCAGAGCGTCATGGGTGGGCGGCGACGATTGAAGCCATTCGTATTCCGTATGTCTCAGCGGTGGAGACGTATCGACCGACGGAAGCCGCATTA